>NZ_JXAC01000245.1 GCF_000814685.1 Sphingobacterium sp. T2 | reverse complement strand
ATCCGAAAGCAGACCAATTTTCTTCATACGCTAGAAAGCCAAAAAGTAAGGTTTCAACACTTCTCGATATCTATCCGAATAGATACCCTTTTCTTTATAAATGATAAACTCTTCTTCACTAAGGAGTCCTCCCTCCTTACGAGAGAGCGTGATGATACATCGTATTGTCTCTGTATGCTCGAAGGATTTTATATTTATCTTTCTGTGCAAAACAAATTTATATGTGTGGGATTGGAATATAACCTCTTTTGCAAGTTCTGTAGGCAGTATCAAAGACAAAGATCCTTCTGACCTAAGATTATTTGCCGCAAACCGCAATAGCCCGTCAAAAAAATCAAAATCCGTATGGCGAGCAATTTTTTTCCGCGCATCGGGATTATGAAGGGAATTGGTATAAAAAGGAGGATTGCTTACTATGAGATCATACGTATTGGCGCCATCCAAGAGGTGAAACGTACCGGACGCAGCTTTCAGCCTCTCATGAAAGACAGAACGACTAAAATTTTCCATGGCGCGCAAGTATGCCGTTTCGTCGATATCTACCCCTATCACCTGTGCCGTAGGATAGCGTTGAGCCACCATCAAGGCTATGACCCCTGTCCCGGTCCCTATGTCCAATATCTGCGGCTCAGCTGCCGAGGTGTCCATCTCCAATAAGGCACCCAACAACACCCCGTCGGTATTGATTTTCATCGCGCAGTCACGCTGTTCTACATCAAATTGCTTAAATTTAAAAACGGAACCCATCGCTACAAAGGTAGCTTTTTTATAGATGAGGAAATTATTTTAAATCAATATATTGAATAAAGTAGCTAACATGAAAACCATCCTGCTCACTCTCCTTATGGTATTCTTTCATTTCTTCACCGTTTATGCACAGAATTCCTGCGAAAGAATGACCTCATCCTTACTACCAAATTTCAGGGATAACCTTATCAAAAATGACTATAACAGAATACAAAATCTCCTAAATACTTGGCAAGCAGCTTGCGGAGAACAAGAAATCATATTGCGTACCAAAATAATTTATGCTATCATACAGCATAACAACACTGCCGAATTCGTAGAGCGCTATGTAAACCTGCTATACGACAGAAGGCTCATGCAGCGCTTCGATGATGCCGCTACCCACGATTACCAAGTTCGTTATGCCAGTAATCCTGCAGCTTACGATTTCGTTCCACTGCGCCACCCCATAGATTCCCTCCTTAAAATAAAAGCACATGCTCTATTACATTCCACAAGCTACAACCATATTTCAGACCAGGAACGTAATATGTTGTATCTTTTTGCCGACAGGTTTGAAAATTACACCTCCACCTCCGAAAAGATACCTCCAGCTACCTCTACCACTAAGCATGGTACCCCTATAGACCGTTCTTCGCATACCTTCGGTGTACATGTGGGAGCCTTTTCTCCTCTGGGGAAAAACAATATTTTCCGTACCTCCCCAACCTTAGGAATTTCTTTTATGCGAGGATTAGATTATACCTTTATCTACGAAATAGCCTATAAACTGACCATCCAATCCTCTCCTGAAAATATAGAAGTGGATTTAAATGATGAAGTGAGAATCATTTCTCCTACGACTACCCATTTCTTAGGAGTAGGAGGAGGTTTCAAAGTCTTTGACGACGGTAAGTTTACTGTTTTGCCCAAACTGAAATTGGGGTTAGGGATTATCTATACAGGACTTACAGAGACAGAATCATATTTCGATGACAATGGCTTCGAAAATACACGTGAGGCCATGCGCAATATCAACACGCTACAAACTTCTGTAGGTTGCTCTTTGGTTAGGCATCTGCGGAAAAAGATGTTTATAGGCGTTGAAGGCAACTATCATTATGTGCCCTATGGGTGGGATAGCAAGCTGCTATCCCCTATTCCATCGCATTACGGCAGTGTAGAGCTTTTTTCCGTTTTTAGTTTTTAAGCAAGCGCTGGATTTCGTCCAATTTCATCAGAGCTTCCACAGGCGTAAGCGTATTGACATCCAAGTTGTTGAGCATATCTCTGATTTTCTCAAGTATTGGATCGTTGATAGAAAACATTTGGAGCTGGTAAGCCTGTTTTTGTAGCTTACGCATGCTGTTTTTGATCTGTTCCCCTCCCGTACGTTCCTGTTCCAGACGTTTAAGGATTTCAGTAGCTCGCGCCACCAACTTCGGCGGCATGCCGGCCATCTTAGCCACATGTATCCCAAAGCTGTGTTCAGAACCTCCCGGCATCAGTTTGCGCAGGAATATCACTTTATTGTTGACCTCTTTTACCGTGACATTGTAGTTTTTGATACGCGGCATGGAGGTGTTAAGTTCGTTAAGCTCATGGTAGTGCGTAGCAAAAAGAGTCTTAGCCCGTGCGGAAGGATGATTATGTAAGAATTCCGCTATCGCCCACGCGATGGAAATACCGTCATAGGTGCTGGTACCTCGACCTATCTCATCCAGAAGTATCAATGACCTGTCAGACAGGTTGTTCATGATACTTGCCGTTTCGTTCATTTCCACCATAAATGTCGATTCACCCGAAGAAAGGTTGTCCGACGCCCCCACGCGAGTGAAGATCTTGTCCACATAACCTATGTGCGCTTCTTTTGCAGGCACAAAACATCCTATCTGTGCCATAAGAACTATAAGTCCTGTCTGACGCAATAGCGCCGACTTACCGGCCATGTTAGGTCCGGTGATGATAATAATCTGCTGGGTGTCTGGATCCAGATAGGTGTCGTTCGTAATATAATCTTCACCGACAGGAAGATTTTTTTCTATCACAGGATGGCGACCTCCCTTGATATCGATGATCTTGGAGTCGGTCACTTCAGGCTTTACATAGTAATTCTTCTTGGCTATGTTGGCGAAATTCAGAAGCACGTCCAGCTTTGCCACTAGCTGAGCGTTCAGCTGGATAGGTTTGATATATTCAGCAATGGCCAACAGAAGCTCCGAATAAATGCGGTTTTCGATAAGCTGTATCTTCTCTTCGGCTCCTAAAATCTGTTCTTCGTATTCTTTAAGTTCTTCGGTGATATAGCGTTCGGCATTAACGAGGGTCTGCTTGCGAATCCAAGTGTCCGGAACTTTATCTTTGTGCGTGTTAGTCACTTCCAAATAGTAACCGAAAACGTTGTTGAAAGCTATTTTCAACGAAGGAATTCCCGTAGCTTCCGACTCGCGGCGTTGGATTTCCAAAAGATAATCTTTACCGCCAAAGGCCACCTTACGCAGCTTGTCTAGCTCCTCATCCACTCCTTCGGCAATGACATTTCCCTTGTTCAACGCTACAGGAGGTTCGGGCTGAAGGGTATTCTCTATTTTTTCACGGATGATATGGCAAGGGTTCAGTTGTTCGGAGATAATACGCAACGCCTCAGACTGCTGCACATTCGTCAGCACCTTCAGCTTCTCTATGGCGTAAAGCGAACGCTTAAGCTGTGTAATTTCGCGAGGATTGGCTTTCTGTAGTCCTATTTTAGAGATTAGGCGCTCTAAATCTCCTACCTGCTTGATCTCTTTTATTAGCTCTTCACGTAGTTCTTCATGCTGATACAGGTACTCCACCACATTCAAACGCTCCTGAATGGCTTTGACATCTTTCAATGGCATGACTATCCAGCGTTTAAGGAGCCTCGCTCCCATAGGAGAAGAGGTTTCGTCCAGCACGTCTGCCAAGGTTGTAGCGTTTTCATTGTTAGACCCGATGAGCTCTAGATTGCGGATGGTAAACCGGTCCAGCCACATATACTTATCTTCCTCTATACGAGAAATTGTAGAAATATGCTGAAGGTTACGATGTTCCGTCTCATTAAGATAATGAAGGGCTACACCTGCCGCCACAATGCCTACCGACATACGGTCTATACCGAATCCTTTTAGGGATTTAACCTCAAAATGCCGTAAAAGTGTCTCCGTAGCATAATCGCCACTGTAAGGCCAATCTTCTAGATAATAGGTATAATATGATGAGCCGAACTGCTCCAAAAATTCTTTAGATTGTCGTCGTGGCATGATCACCTCATTAGGCTTGAAGCTCTGCAACAGCTTATCCACATAAGAGGCATTACCTTGGGCCACCAAAAACTCCCCTGTGGAAATATCCAAAAAAGAAATCCCCACGGTATTCTTTTCAGTATAGATGGAAGCCAGATAGTTGTTAGACTTCTGCTGCACTATATTATCACCATAGGACACGCCCGGCGTTACCAGCTCGGTTACGCCACGCTTCACTATAGTCTTTGTCTGTTTAGGATCTTCCAGCTGGTCACATATGGCTACACGGCAACCGGCACGTACCAGTTTTGGCAAATAGGTTTCCAAAGAATGGTGAGGAAAGCCGGCGAGGGCTGTTTCCGACTCTGAGCCGTTGCCTCTCTTAGTCAACACAATACCTAAAATATTGGCTGTCTTGACAGCATCTTCGCCAAAAGTCTCATAAAAATCACCTACACGAAACAGCAATAATGCGCCAGGATACTTAGCTTTAATGCTATTATATTGCTGCATTAAAGGGGTTTCTTTCTTTGCCTTTGCCAATGGAAATCTAATTTTGTTGAAGCGTAAAATTAAGACAAATGACCTGATTTGACAAATCTGTTGCCTCTTATTAACAGGAATTAGGGGAAGGAATCTAAAACAAAGCTATGCCTCTTTGGGTTTACGCAGAATCTTACCCATAGCTTTGCCTTTGGCCAGCTCATCTACCAGCTTATCGAGATAACGCACCTTTTGTGTCAAAGGATTGGTTATGCCTTCCACACGGTAGCCACAGATAACTCCCGTAATGAGATGGGCATATTCATTCATCTTGGCCTCTGCAAAAAACTGCTCAAAAGTTGTCTTACCTTCAATATGCCGATGTATTTCTTCGGACGAATAGCCTGTAAGCCACGATATGACCTCGAGGAGTTCATCTTCCGTGCGGCCTTTCTTCACCACCTTAGTGACATAATGAGGATAGACAGAGGCAAAAGACATGCGTGCTATACGCTCATCGTGATGTGCTGTATCTTTCATAATCTAAAATTACGTCAAAATAAAAACTTATAAAACTCTTTCACCCAGAAAATTACCTTTTCAAAAGCATATATATCCATAAAACTTGTTCAATTTTTAGTTAGGTTTGCATCCAAATAGGGTTAGAATGGCTATCAAAAGAACACGAACTTCTAATAATCGTCAAAAAACGAACAGCAGAAAAACATCGTCTTCATATCTTTCCTTGCTCAAAAGATGGACACTACGCATCGTCATCGGCTTTTTTGCCATAACAATCTTTTGGGTTATAGCCCTACGCTTCGTCAATCCGCCAATTACTTATCTGATGATTAAGAGAGGTTTCGAGTGGAAGGCTGCAGGCAAAGGTTTCAAAATAAGAAAAAAAATGGTTGGAAACTACGACGATATGTCCAACAACTTGAAACGAGCGGCCATCGCCGGAGAAGATGCGCATTTTATGACCCATAATGGATTCGATACAAAAGCTATTATGGAAGCTTTTGAAAAGAACAAGAGCGGCAAGCCCTTACGGGGGGGATCTACTATCTCCCAGCAGACGGCGAAAAATGTCTTTCTTTGGCCACAACGTTCGTGGGTACGTAAAGGCCTAGAAACTTACTTCACCTTTCTCATAGAGCTCTTTTGGTCCAAAAAAAGAATTTTGGAAGTGTACCTCAATGTCATTGAAATGGGACAAGGTGTATACGGCGCAGAAGCTGCTGCCCAATATTATTTTGACAAGTCGGCACGTAGCTTAACGAAAAAAGAAGCAGCACTAATCATCGCTATCCTTCCCAACCCAAGAAAGTGGGATGCCCGTCGCCCTTCGCGCTATGTAAACTCTCGCGCCAACAGCATAGTAAGGTATATGAATCATTACACCATACCAGAATAAAAAAGGGAGCTATTAGGCTCCCTTTTCTTATGATGATTAGTAAACACTACAATAATTCAAAACTCATTTCTACATCCGATCTGTCTATGCCGATTATCTTTCCATAAACATTAGTTCCTTCAACATGATAATCCAATCTGAAGGATGAATTATCCAAGAAGTTTATCAATTGGTCCATTATAGCTGAAACATATCCTCCTGTTGGTCCTGATATCTTTGTTAATGAATAAACTCCAGTAGCAGAGTCAAGCTCATAACTATATGTATATGTGGTAGTCCATCCAGAAGAACAACCATTCTGACTAGAGAATCCATTAACAATTATACGTTGATTAACCACATTCCATTGGAGATACACATAGCCGCAATTAAAAATATATCCTGCAGCTCCACTTGCCAATCCATTATGATATCTTCTTAAAATAGTTTCTCCACTAGAACTAGTCCCCCCCAAGATCGTTAAGTGTGGACTAAACAATGTAGTATATTTTTTCCCCATCAAGATATGCAAAGCCATCAAGGGTTGAGGAGAATTCTGAACAAGATATTTATTACCTGAACGATTTAGTGCGTATAGATCATTATTTTCCCAACGAAGATAATATAAAGTTTCATTTCCTACTTTTAATCCTTCAGGAAACTGTACTCCATCGATATCATAATAATAAATTGTTCTTTCCGAAACCACCTCATTTCCTTCTAAAAGTGTTGTGGCTTCAGAATTTTTCAAGGAATTATCCATTGAAATCTGATATTTTCTACCGTCTATCTCAACATAAGAATTCAAATTATCTGCAAAAAATTGATTAATTCTCTCAATAGCTGTTTTATATTCCCCATTCAAATATCGATCTTTTTGTTCTCTCGTAGCTTTTACAAGTTTTAAATATTTTTTAAATCTTCTACCTGTAAATATAATTGTATCAGCTTTTATTCCTTTATATTCAAATTCAATATCACTTTCCAATCCTTTACCTGCAGTTCCACCTATAGTACCAGGATTGGGGTCTTGTAATAAAGTAATGTAACTATAGGTATCAAACGATAATGTCGCGGCCATTATTTGCCTAATTCGATATGTAGCTTCTTTAGGTTCAGATGCCGTAGTAGATAGTATATCTGCCACCATTAATAATCGGTCATTCTACTTTAAAATCAATAATAAAAGCCATATCCTCCGGTCGAATTAGTACTGGTATAGCCAATCCACCCATACTCGGAGCCTACTAACGTCGATTTAATGAATTTCAAGGTATCGGCAATACGCTCATCAATAGGCTTATCATATAGAAGTTCGACCTCACCTCTATTACATGCTGATATTTTTACAGTAATAATCAACAATATTATATATGCTAAACGTTTCATAATCAATAAGATTTAGATTTTCGTGGACCATAGAAATAATTATCGGGTTCACCTTCAACAAAAAATCCAGGATATTTTTGAAAATCTTCCAACCCAGAAAAGCCATTAAATGGGAACCATCCCATATTAAAGGCCGAGGCCGTAAGATATGTAATAATTGGATCAGAGTTATTTCGAACCCATTCGATAGCAGCATTGCTATAGACTGTTCCTGTTCCTTGAGTTGGAGATAAAGAGAATTTAATTTTTCCATCGGGTTGAATTGTAAAATTTAAATCATAATATCCCCAATAATTTCCTGTACCAGAAACAGAAGTAAAGTTAACCTTTAGTATTGCTTTATTAGCACTATCGAAATCCAACAAAAGGTTAGCCACATTATATCCACTTCCGAAGAATCGCTGCTTTAATGTCTCAAATGCTTGCCTAAATTTTGTAGAGACTCCTCGTTCTACAGCCCAACTCTCAGAAATATTCAAAGACATTTCTCCCAAAAACACATTTCTTATTAAAGAAGGAAGATCATAATAAGAGCTATTATATCGTTGTGACATTACTTTTGCAAACTCATATTGAAGTTCATTTAAATCAATATTAAAGTTGCTCATTAAATAATCCCTTACTATTGATTCCTTTGCTTTCAACTTGTTAAAACCTTCTTGTCCCGAATCGTAGGCATATTTATCAAAATATGCTTGCCCCTCAACAACCAGTGTAGATAGCATTTCTGCAAAATCTTCACCAACACTACTCCGAGCGTATCGACTAATAAAGCCTAACGATCTACTCAATGATTCCGGATTTTGAGTATTATCTGTCCAATTGGCAAAATAGTCCCCTACACTCACCAATTCAAAATCTGGAGGAATTGTACGTATTTGATTTAAAATGTGGGTAAATTCATGATGAACGGTACCCAAATTCCCTAATACAGAATTTGCACTAGTCGTATCTAGATAATTTAGACCGTATAAAGTTATTCTTCGACCTCCATCCGCGGTTCCTGCAATAACAACTCCATCATCGCGATAATTATGACTTCCAAATAAAACAAACTGCTTAGGCGAGTAAACCTTTACAAAAGTCTTTCCTCCAACCTTTTCATAAACTTTTAAAAAGCCTTCGATAACTACCCTCATTTGAGGAATAACTTTAGATTCATCTGGAGGAGAGATGTTTCGATTAAGATCATGTTGATCTCTTGAATAACGATAGATAACTTCAATATTATATGGATCGGTTAAATTTCTAGCAATCCAATTATCAATCTCACTTGGCTCGTAAGTATCATAATTTATTATACTTACGTCAAGAGCAGATTCTTTACTACAAGCCGAAAGCAATCCTCCCAAAAAGGATATCACGACTAAATATTTTATGATTCTTGTCTTCATAGCTTTTCTAATTAACGTGGATTAGGAGCAACATTTGACAAATTAGCTTCTTGTGGAATTTGAAAAACTCTCCTATTATCTCCTTTTTTTAAAATTTCTTCCGTTTCTTTACCACTTTCATCAATATGATTATGTACAACATCTAATCCGTGACGGATTATGTCAAACCATCTAATACCTTCTTGCATGAAACCAATTCGCTTAAATTGCAAAACTGTTTCAATAAGAGCTTGTTCATCACTTTCAACATTAAAATGAGCTTTAGATTTTTCTATGGTGACTCTATGTGTAGTTGGGTTATAATTATTTACCCTGTTGGCAGCAAATAGATTCAAATCTTCTAATGCTTTAGCATAATTCCCCATTTTTATGTATGCCTCCGCTCTATTCAATAAAGCTTCATCGGATGTAAATAAAGGGAACATTAAATATGGGTATCCGATATTTGCTGCTGGATTAGTTACATGAAAATGTTCTCTCCACTGATAGGTTGTATAGTGAGGAGGCCCATAGGATAATCCATAATTATAAAAAGGAGCTCCCGCAGCTGTATTTCCATTATAGACGTTTTGAAACACATTTACTCCCATAGCATATCTTGAAGAAGTAAAACGTTGATAAGTGCTATAGGTTTCAGCTAATAATAAATTATATGGTTGGTCGGCTTTGGTAAAATTCACATGCATCTGAGCAAAGGGAATATTTTTAAAGGTTGTATTATAGGGCCTTAATTTTCCAGAGAAGTCACCTCCTGGAAATATAGAGCTAGCAGCTTTTACAGCCTTTTCCCACTCTCCAGAGAACAGATAAAACCTTGCTGCAAATGCATTTGCTGAGGCAGGTGTAAAATGATATTTTGGGACTTCCCATATTCCCTCATTCAACAAAGGTAATCCTTCCTCTAAATCTCTTCTTATCTTATTATATACTTCCTCTACAGTACCTCTGTCATAATTTTTAAATACTACTGTTTCAGGTTCCTCTACGTAAGGAATCCCTGGTGATTGATTTGCACCTCCCACTTCATAAGGAGCTGCAAAAAATGTTACTAGCATAAAATGAGCATAAGCACGAGCAACCAAGGCCTCTCCTTTGTAAGGCAGAGCAGATGGACCAAAATTTTCTTTTTCAATAGCTTCTAAGGCTTGGTTAGCAGCCGCAACTGCTCTATAACAAGCATTCCAATAGTCCGTAGGAGTATTCGTCCCATTATCCTCTACATCTTTCCAAAAATAAAGTGTACGCAATGGCTCATCCAAGTTCCCTGTCCCCTTATCCTCTACATTATCTGAATATGTTTCAGCCATAGCTAAATAATTTCTATCTGGATAAGCTGATGTTACAAGACGGGCAATTTTGTCAACAGAATTCAATTCTGCTCGCATATCTGGATTATGATCCAAATACTTTTCACAAGCACTTGTAAAGACAAGTACTAAGATTGCCCATAGTATACTGATTATTTTGAATTTAGCTTTCATCTTTTAAAATCCTAATTTTAAAGAAAGGGTTAATTGTTTTGGCATAGGTAAGGCTACACCACCATTGGCATAAAATTCTGGATCTACACCATTCAATTTCTTATCAGCATATAAAATAGCAATGTTATTGGCAACGAAATTTAGCTGAGCCCTTTTAAAACCATAATTATTCAGCCATTTACTCGGTAAAGAATATCCTAAAGTTATTGTAGACAATCTTATATAGTCTCCTTTTGCAACTCTCGCAGAGGAATAATTATAAGCATTATAGGTATAAACAGCAGCATTACGTTCTCCAGAATCAGAATACACCTCATAAGAGGAAGCATATCCATCCAAAACAGAAGGAATCACTGTTAAATATTCATCTCCTACATAAATCCAACGGTTAATTAAATCTTTTGAAACATTATAAAGGTCCGAATAGCTTGCACTATATGAAGGCTGTAATCTTACCATATTTCCAAATCCAAATTTGAATAAGAATGACAATGAAATTCCTTTATATTCAAATCGGTTATAAAAACCTCCATTAATAGTTGGATCAACCGGACCATTATACACAAGATACTCAGTATCATCACTTTGCAACCAAAAATAAGTAGTCCCTGGTCTACCATCTAAACCTGTATATGTTGGATAACCTCTATCTTGATTTAATTTTTCGAAATTCAAGGAATATAAGCCTCTATGTGGACCACCTAATACAGCCCCTCCTTCTGCTGAAACCAAATTCCACACATTTCTTGTGACATCCATTTTTGTAATTTTGGTGGTATTATGAGAAAAAGTAAATTGTGAACGCCAAGTTAACCCGTTTGAATTACGCAAAGGATAGCCACCAAGTTCAATTTCAATTCCCTTTCCCTTCATATCAGCATAATTAGCAACTTTAGTGAATTGACCACCAATGCCAGAAGTTCTTACACTTCCAATCAAATCAAAACTGTTTCTTCTATAAATATCTACATGTAAATCAATACGGTTATCTAAAAATCCTAAGTCTGATCCAATATTCCACTCATACATCTTCTCCCAAGTAAGTTCTGAATTTTCCAACCCTGAAATACTTATTTTTCCTTTCTCTCTCACTCTCATATGGTCTATAAGTAATACCGTTATAGAATACGGCAGAGGAATTTGAGGCATTACCTATATTTGCAACCAAGCCATAAGTACTTCTTAAGCGAGCAGAAGAAAAGTATTTTCTATTTTCTGGGAAAAATTTTCATTGTGTATATCCCAAGCACCCGACACATTCCATGTTGGAAGCCACCTAGCTATACGGGATTTACCCATCCTATTTGATCCATCATAGCGAGTAGTAAAATTTAAAGAATATCGATCATCATAATTATACGCTCCTCTGAGTGCAAAAGCAGCATATCTGTCATATGTATACCACATGCCAAAAGGAGTTCCTCCCCCCTCTATAATCTTCTTGTAATACCTATATGTAGGCATCACTAAATTACCATTATCGAATTCTATACCGGGACCTACAAAATCATGATTTTGTCTATCCGCATATCTTACCTCCATAGTCCCAAAAAAATTCAAAGAGTGCAGATCTTTAATTTTTTTATCATATTCTAGATTCTGCCTGAAATAATATGATACCATATTATTATTTTCGGTATTGAAAAATCCTCCATTTGGAAGTATTACGAAACGAGGATAATTTGGAAAATCAGGATCATTATATAAAAATCTATTTGAAGAATTAATTTGTTCATTCTCGTTGGCTCTGTAAGCCATTGCAACATTAGAATATTCCGTCATGGTATGTTGCCGTTCAGAATTATAATACCTATACATTCCATTAACTGAATATGTTAATCCCGGAGTAATTTTATAAGTCAATCCACCTTGAACCTTAACATCCATAACTTTTAAAGCCATATAATTATTGGCTATTTCATTAAGAATATTGAAGGGTGCATATTCTCGTATGAAATATTCATAGTTACCATCTTCATCATAAGGAGTTATAATTCTACTAGTATTTAAAGCATATGAATATGGATTAATATCAAAATCTCTGAATAATTTCAATAGAGCTTCCGATCCAGTATATGGAAATTATTCCAGAG
>NZ_JXAC01000244.1 GCF_000814685.1 Sphingobacterium sp. T2 | reverse complement strand
ACCATCAAAATACATCACCATCAAAGATCTAAATCGAATACAGACTAAAAAGTACGATACACTGATCGAAGGAGTAACGTTACCGTACAATTCACCTAATCCACGAAATTCGCGAATAACATAACTTCACTCAAAAAAATACAGGAGAACAGCACTTGGCTATCTATAAAGGTGAATGGAAAGAAAATGAACCCGTATTGGTGCGTGTGCATAGCTCTTGCGTGACGGGAGATATCTTCGGTTCCTGCCGCTGCGATTGTGGTCCTCAGCTACACAAAGCTATGGAGATGATTGAAAAAGAAGGCAAAGGTGTCATCGTGTATATGAACCAAGAAGGACGTGGCATAGGCCTTATCAACAAGCTGCACGCCTATAAGCTCCAAGAAAATGGTGTTGATACTGTAGATGCCAACCTACAGCTTGGATTCAAAGCCGATCTCCGAGACTATGGTGTAGGAGCTCAGATTCTTCGCCATATGGGGGTAACAAAAATGCGTCTCATGTCCAACAACCCTACAAAACGTGCCGGATTAGTAGGTTATGGACTGGAAATCGTAGAGAATGTGCCTATAGAAATCACGCCCAATCCATATAATGAAGAATATCTAAAGACAAAAAGGGACAGGAATGGGACACGCCATCCTGAAAAACATTATAACAAAGTAAAAGAGGAGAAATCCTCTTTTCTTGTTTATTGTAAACAATCCCTGTAATCAAACTGTTTTGTCATTATGGAAAACCCACTTTTTATCCAAAAAGCCTATATAAACGGAACATTCGTGGAGGGCACAAATTCTTTCGAGGTTATTAACCCTTCTACCAATCAATCTATAGGTTCCTTACCGGATCTTACGATAGAGGATTGCCGACAGGCTATTGAAGACGCCCATAAAGCATGGAAAAGCTGGCGCAATACGCCTGTCGGGGAACGCTGCGCCCTGGTCCGAAAAATATTCGAACTGACAAAAGAATATAAAGATGCGCTTGCCGAAATCATGACGCTGGAGTCAGGCAAGCCACTAGCCGAATCCAAAGGAGAAATAGACTACGGCAATGCCTTTGTAGAGTGGTTTGCCGAAGAAGGTAAACGTGCTTACGGAGAAAACATACCTTCACTCAACGGCCTCACACGTCTATCGACGATAAAGCAAAGCGTAGGTGTGGTTGGTGCCATCACGCCATGGAATTTCCCTCTGGCAATGATCTCGCGAAAGATGGCTCCTGCCCTCGTAGCAGGATGTACTATGGTACTGAAACCAGCCTCACAGACACCTTTCACAGCCATAGCCTTAGCCAAAATAGCTGAAATGGCAGGAATACCTAAAGGCGTATTTTCTGTCATCACCTCCAAAGACAGCAAAGGAATAGGCCATGAGCTGGCAACAAATCCTTTGGTGCGCAAAATAACCTTTACAGGATCTACAGAAGTGGGACGAACTCTGATGGAACAGGCTGCAAGCACGATAAAACGTGTCTCCTTTGAGCTGGGAGGCAACGCCCCTTTCCTAGTGTTTGATGATGCAGACCTAGACGCAGCAGTAAAAGGAGCTGTAGCCGGAAAATTCCGTAATGCCGGACAAACCTGTGTGTCAATAAACCGGTTCTATGTGCAGGATTCGATATATGATGCTTTCGCCGAAAAACTTAAACAGGCTGTAAACCAACTTAAAATAGGCGACGGCTTTGAGGAGGGAGTTCAGGTAGGACCTCTCATCAATAAGGCGGCAATAGAAAAAGTTACAGACCATAGTACAAGACGCCGTATCCAAGGGTGCCAGAATTCTTATCGGCGGAAAAGTTATCAAAGATAATTTCTTCGCTCCTACCGTGCTGGTAGACATGCCACTGACGGCAAAAATAAGCACGGAAGAAACCTTTGGACCTATTTGTGCCCTTTTCCGGTTTTCTACCGAAGAGGAAGGCATCGCCTTGGCCAATGATACCCCATTCGGCCTAGCAGCGTACTTCTATAGCGAAAATATACACCGCTGCCAACGCGTAGCCGAAGCCTTAGAAGCCGGCATGGTTGGTATCAATACAGGTCTTATATCCAACGCTTCCGCCCCTTTTGGTGGCATCAAGGCCTCAGGGATAGGGCGCGAAGGCTCCAAATACGGATTAGACGAATACCTGGAAATCAAATATTTATGCTATGGACAAAAAGGTTAATTATAAACTAGTCCAGAAAAAAACTATTTTTCTGGACTAAATTACTTGCACCCTTAAAAAATTGTTCCGACAAAAAATATAACTGCATTGTTTCGAACAAAAACGTCTGTGGCAGGAAATTGGTTAAATGTTAAAAACTCTCTTATCATTGATATTCCTATATATCAGGTACAGTGCCTAGGAAGAAGAAGGTAGGCTTTTCAAAGTTTATCTATTAAACTGGTGCTTTACCTAAAAGTCATTACAAAACGAAGATGATTTCCCCCTTGTCTGTCTGTTTCTGTTTTATAAATACCATTCATTCCTGTGTGCGCTCTTTTCAGTTTTTCACCTAGAAAGTTTTGTATCGCTGCTCATACTCATAAAAAAGTCTTTATCATTTTGTAAAACTGGACACTCAAATGTTTTGGATGATGTAAATGTCCTGAATTGGAAAGTACAAGGAAAAAGCTGTAGCCAAGGTCTAGATAAAGAAAGTACTCTTTCCCTTTCCAACCATTGTTATTTCTAATAAAAAAGCAGAAGCAACGCGGTTGTCACTTCTGCTTTCATAATCAGATCAACTGAAAAATATTTTAAAGCTATAACCTTATTCTACGGCTTCCCCTTTCGACTTTCTGTATTTCTTATAAAGCTTAATAAGTATCATCAACAAGATGGAGAGTCCCAAAAGACTTAATACACCAAAGATCCAGTTTAACGCCGATTTGAGGATGACCAAGAAGACTATAGCGAAGAGGATGATGGTAGAGACCTCATTCCACATCCTCAACTGACCGGAAGTCCACTTACATGTTCCTGCACGCAACTGATGCATGATATTTTGGGATTTGAAATGATATCCTATAAGGCCTGCGACAAAGAGAAGTTTGACTTGCATCCATCCCATTGTCAGCAACCCTGGATTAACATGTAGCATCACCAATGCCGCTAAAACAGTAATATACATCGCTGGAGTAGTGATGACCCACCAAAGCCTGCGCTCCATCACAATAAACTGCTCATGAAGAATAGCATATTCTTTTTCACCTTTGCTCTTCGCCTCGGTATGATAAATAAAAAGGCGAGGCATATAGAACAAACCCGCCATCCAGCACACTACGAAAATAATGTGTATTGCTTTTGCGTACAGATATAACATGCTACAAAAATAGGTTTAATAAAATAAGGAGCAAAAAACTTTGCTCCCTACCTCTTAATATCTAAATTCTTTTACGGTTTCTATCGCAAATTTGACATTGTCAAACGGAATATCAGGCATGATACCGTGCCCAAGGTTAAAAATAAACCCTTTTTCTCCGCGCATGCGCTCAAATAGCTGATGTATCTTGTCCTTGATAACCTTTTTGTCGGCATAAAGCACAAAAGGGTCTAGGTTACCTTGTACAGCTATACCTTCCGGAAGAGCTTGTTTAATATTCTTAAGGTCGGCATTCCAATCCACCGAGATCACGTCCGGATGTGCTTCCGCCATCATCGGCGCAAACACTGACGATCCTTTACAGAACGATATTACTGGTACCGTGCGTCTAATCTTTGATAGAATATACTTATTGTAATGGTGCGAAAAGTCTCTATAGTCATTCCACGATAAGGCTAATGCCCAACTGTCAAACAACTGTAGGGCATTCACCCCAGCATCAATCTGCATATTCAGATAATCCACCGTAACGTCAGCAATCTTCTGCAATATTTTATGTGCTAACTCCGGCTCATTGTTCAACAGCAGCTTGGTACGTTTGAAATCTTTTGACGAACCACCCTCAACCAAATAACTCAAGATTGTGAAAGGCGCACCCGCAAATCCGATGAGAGGAATAGAGCCATCGAGACGTTGTTGAATAACCTTAATAGCTTCCGCAACATATTGAAGCTTATCCACACAATCTACTGACAACTTATCGGCATCAGCATGGCTGCGCACAGGATTCGAAAAGCGAGGTCCTACCCCCTGCTCGAAGGACAGATCACCTCCCATTGCTTCGGCAGTAACCAAAATGTCCGAAAACAGAATGGCAGCATCAACACCCAAAAGATCTACTGGCAACATGGTCACATCTGCCGCAATTTCCGGCGTCTTACACATCTCCAAGAATGTGTATTTATTTTTAATCTCCCAATATTCCGGCATAAAACGGCCTGCTTGCCGCATCATCCATACCGGCGGTCTTTCCGTCTGCTGCGATCGAGCAGCTCTGATAAATAAATCGTTTCGTAAAGTCGTACTCACTATGCTATCTTATTTATGATTGTCTATCTCTTTCTGTATTTTCTGAATGATACTTTTCTGTCTTTCGGTAAGCTTTAGCTTTTCCGTCACGGACAGATAAGTAGCAACTCGTTCATAATCCTTTTTGCGAAGGTTGATATTGGCCAAATTGATCAATACCATAGCTTTTTCATGGTCTTTACGCCATGGCAGGCGTGAGGCCAGCTGAAAATGGTATTCCGCCTCTTCGATATTATTTTCCTTAAGCGCCAAATTACCCTTCATGAATTCATAAAAGTTCCTTCTCCCTTTGCGTAGGGTGTCCGGATTTTTGATTTGATCCAGCAGCTTCTTAACCTTGTCATAGTCCTGCTTGTGGAAGGCCTGTGTAGCAAGAAAAACTGTTCCCTCCCTGTATTCACTCCATATCAAGTAGCCAATAGCTCCCAATATATATACGCAGGCATAGAAATGCTGATACACTACGCAGTAGGCCAAAGCTATAACGGCAATGGCGATAAGTATAAATCGTACTCTGGTATTCATCTATCTATGTTACCCTTCGCTGCTTTCGTTGTTATTGTTGTTGTCCGTAAACTTATATCCTACCCCACGGATGGAATGGAAGTATATAGGATGTTTTTGATCCGGCTCAAAATACTTACGGAAAGTGAGGATAAAGTTGTCAATAGTGCGGGTGGAAGGATATACATCGTAGTTCCATACTGTTTCAAGAATCTGTTCACGTGAAACGGCCTCATTGCGGCGCTCAATCAACAGCTTCAGCAACATCGTTTCCTTTTTGGTCAACGAAGTCACCGTACCGTCGGCATGATGCAGCTCGTAGGAGTTGAAGTATATGGTCTTATCGCCTATAGTATAGGAGTTAAGTTCCTTAAGCTCTTCAGGCTTCATCCCACGACGGATAAGGTTGCCTACACGAAGAATTAGCTCCTCAAGGTTAAAAGGCTTCACCAAATAGTCGTCAGCACCTTTCTTCAAGCCTGTGATACGGTCTTCACTGCTTATTTTTTGCCGTAAGGAACATGATAGGCACTTCCGTATTCTGTAGTCTTATGGTTTCTGCCACTTGGAATCCATCAATTTCAGGAATCATGACATCCAAAATGATAAGATTGAAACGCTCTTCCTTGAAGATTTTCAATGCTTTCTTTCCATCGGTAGCTGTTGTGACACGGTAACCTTCCAATTCGAGGTTAAGCTTGATAGCCTCCAACAAGTGTTCTTCGTCTTCGACTAATAGTATTCTTTGTTTAGCCTGCATAGTTTTCAAAAATTACTTCAAAAATGCTACCTGAAGGCTTGTTGTCTTTCACCTTAATGGTAGCGTTATGTTTTTGTAATACTGATTTCACAATATATAACCCTAATCCAGTGCCTTTGGTTTTACGGGTAGATTCATTACCTACACGGTAAAATTTATTAAAAATCAACTTCTTCTCTTCATCCGGAATGCCCTGTCCATGATCCGCCACCGAAAAAATCAGATTGTTATCTTTCCTATACAGCTTCACCTCTACAGTAGCACATGGCGGTGAATATTTAATGGCATTTTCCACCAGATTATTCACCACATTGGTAATGGCAAACTTGTCGGACATGCAAAATGATGTTAGGTTCTATCTCACCGCGCAACATCTCCGTCTTACAGGCATTCTTCTGCAGTCTATCCAGCACCTCCTGTACTAGTGCCGAAAAGTCGAAGTCTTCCTTCGGCAGATTAAAGCTACGATTTTCCAGTTTAGTAGCCAACAGCACATTCTCTACAAGATAGTCCAAGCGCTCTATATCTTCAGC
>NZ_JXAC01000243.1 GCF_000814685.1 Sphingobacterium sp. T2 | reverse complement strand
TTCTGCCGTAGTTAACCTTAACAGCTCTCAAGGAGTTAACGCATTGTATTTGGTGCCTTATAACAAATTTTTAGGGTTATCCAGTGACAACAACAATATTATTCAAAAGGCTGTCATGGCCAGCGTTCAGCATGAGCTCACCAACAACTGGAGCATCCGAGGTGCTTACGCAACAAATACCGCCATCACCGACAACCTGACTACCACAGCTTCTCTTGTACGTGAAAATAATCCGGATTTCAACAGATTTGCACGTACCATTTCCAGAAGTGGAAAAGAAGACAAAAACACCACCCTACAGTTCGACTTGATCGGTCAGGATTTATATACAGGGACCGTTAAACATACGGCCCAATTAGGCTTTGATTTTCGTAGTGCCGACGTCAACACAACGACCTATGCAGTGACTTTATCACCACTGACCACCGGTGTAAAGCTTCCTACTACCAACGTCATCGACACCATCAACGTTCTTGACACTTGGACAAACAACCTTGCTGACGTAGAATATATAGTGGACGGTCAGCACTATGTGGGTAAATCTGTAAAGTTTGCAGCAGGCACACCGGTGAATTCTTACTATAATACCTTTGGCTTCTTAGCACAAGACGTCATCGAATTTAACAAATATGTTAAGGCTTCCTTAGGAGTACGTTATTCACAAATCTATACCCCTGATTTTACGACTAACAAAACAGAAAGAAGGTCAGCCTTCAACCCTTCTGTTGGCGTCATTGTATCACCTTTGGAAAACATCAATCTTTTTGCCTCATACACCAACTCCACCAGTCTGCGTAGTGCCGCAAACAGAATGAGCAATGGAGAGGAAATAGGTCCTTCTGTCACCAACCAATACGAAGGTGGATTCAAAACCGATTGGCTAAACAATAAGTTACGCTTTAACTTTACTTACTTCCACATTTTCACTTCCAATCTATCTAATACGGAATATGTAGAAGGAACCACACAGCCTACAGGCTATTACTTTAAAGCAGGCGACTTGGTTCGTGATGGAATAGAGACCGAACTGAACGGACGTATTCTGGACAACTTGACAGTAATGATAGGTTATGCTTATCTGGATGCACGTTACAAAAATTCTCCTTCCTATGTCGAAGGTTCTTCTCCGATGAATGCTCCTGATCATACGGCAAATGCTTGGGTGCAATATCTATTCAACAAGGGAGTCTTACGCAACCTTTCTTTAAGTGCTGGTATTTATTATGTGGGGAAACGCCCGGTTAATGAATATAGCAATGCTTACGACGGACATACCTACAATCCAGGTGTAAAACCTTTTGATATGCCGGCCTATACAACTATCAATGCACAGATAGGTTATAAAGTGAAAAGATGGGATGCCAAGCTGTACTTAAACAATCTAGCCAATGAAATAGGTACAATGCCTACTTCCGTGGAGGATTCATCAACCAGACAGACCCAAGAAACGCAGCTTTTGCTTTTAGCTATAAATTCTAGGTTTATATAGTGTAAGGAAGAGGGCTTCAACAATGTTGAAGCCCTTATTGATTTTATAACACTACCATCTTCAATAAATCAAGAGCTTCTATCCCTCCGTATCCCAAAAGAAAAGAGTACCTCAATGAATTCGGAATAAAACCGAAATATTTTTTAAATGCTGTAGTAAAGTGGGTAGCATGTTTATACCCAATCATATGAGCGACTTCCACAACCCTATAATTACCGGAAACGATAAGTTGTTTGGCATAATGCATCTTCCGTTCGGTAATGTAGTTGGAGACGGTCTTCCCCACATATTGCTTGAAGTACTTTTTTAGATACTGATCGTTTGTACCTACCAGCTTAGCCAGCTCCGATATGGTGTAATGACGAGACATATCCTCATCAATCAGTTTTTTGGCAAGCATGATTTTCTCATACATGCTCTTCATCAGAGCTACCCCATCTTCCCTATTTTCCATTCGTAAACTTTCCACTTGATGGGCTATAATCTCTATAAGACAGGATTGAATCCTTAGCTTATGCTCCAAGGAATTTGACTCACTAAACTCTAGCAACTGATTTTGCAAAAGCTGCATCCTACTATCACTGTTTGTCAAGACTGCCTCTCTAAACCGTCGGCTATTGAAATGTTGCGTAAAATTTAACTCTCGAAGATAACCCTCCGGGAAAAAAATCACAATCCCGATATTCTGATCATAAATATTCTTCCACTCAAATATGTCCCCTTTATCAATTTGATGAATGATATTCTCACCACCACGTATAATATAAGACTGTTGATTAATAAAGTAAGGACATATACAGTTATCCTTATTCCGCAACAATAACACATTAAGATAACCTTTATAAGGGGCCTGAGTCTTCACGGTTCCCTGCTGATGCAATAACAGGTAATGCATCTGGATATCAAATACATGCATCTCGGACAATTCAGAAGAATTGTTTTTTTCCAAATACGTATTATTAATTCCCGATTGCGTCATTAGATAGCAGAAAAATCCTCTATATTCGCGAATAAATTTTATTTAGACTTAATCTAAATTTTGTCCGAAAATACAACTTTATATCTATAAAGAAAAATGTTTACTACAAAAAGTGACGAAATATAAAAGCTAAGTAAGTAAACAGATAAGATTCTTTCCCCTATAAGTATTCCATGCAAAAAAGTCCGACCAAATGGTCGGACTTTAATTTATTTTGTTTCGTTTTCCTTCATCAGTCTAAGGAAATTCAGTCCCATTATCTTAGCTACATCTTCTTTTTTGTAACCTCTTTCCAAAAGGGCTTTGGTCAAGACAGGGAATTTAGACACATCTTCCAGATATTGTGGAGAAGATTCTATTCCATCGAAGTCGGATCCTATGGCTACGTGATCTATGCCTACTTTACTGACTAAGTAATCAATATGCTGTAATAAGGTTTCGAGCTTAGCATCAGCCTGAAAGCGTAACTCCTTAGGTAGCTTGTTGTACATCCTTGACACCGACATACCTTCTTCAGGCTTACCGAAATGTTTCTCATAAAGCTCTTTGACACGCTTCTGGTATGCTGTGTCCAAAAATTCCGAATAGAAGTTTAAACCGATAACACCACCATTCTTTTTAAGAGTCTTCCAATTGCTTGTCGTCCAAGTTGCGGGAATGTGGTGTTAATGCTGCAGCATTACTGTGTGACACGAGTATGGGTTTGGTAGTAACTTCCAACACGTCATAGAACAGCTTTTTGCTGCCATGCGACAGGTCAACCATCATTCCCAACTCATTCATTTTACGGATAATCTCTCTACCTTTTTCGGAAAGGCCCTTCTGCTCTTCATCCGGCTTTTCATCTTCTATTGCGGCAGCTGTTGCCCAAGAAAGGTTATAGTTCCACGTGAGGGTCATATATTTGGCTCCGCGCTCATGAAGCTTCACCAAATTATCTATGCTTTCCTCTATCATATTACCACTTTCAATGCCAATGAGAGCGGCTATTTTTCCAGCCTTATTGATTCTATACACGTCCTCCACATTTTTGGCCAGCTCAATATGCTCTTTGTTTCTTTCTATAACTTTTTCCAGAGCATCAATTTGGTCGTTGGCATGCTTGAAGGCGTTGGTCTTCCAGCGTGTATCGTCAGACCATACGGCAAAGACCTGTACATCCACTCCTCCTTCTTTCAGACGAGGAATGTCTGTGTGTCCCTGAGTCAGACGCGTACCTATGTCGCGACCTCTCAATATACTGGATACGATTACATCATTGTGGCCGTCCACCACAATAAGTTCTTCATGTATCTTCTTATAATCTTCTTGCGCATTCGTCATGTGCATAAAAGAACAAAGAGACAATACACTAAGTATAAAACTTCTTTTCATTATTTAGATTCATTTATGGTTTCGTAGATAACATCTTGAATTCTGCTACGAATATTCAAGTCCAATAGCTTTGTAGACACCTGTGGGTGTACCCTATTGGATAAGAAAATATAAATTAACTGATTTTGCGGATCAATCCAAATACAAGTTCCTGTATAACCGGTATGTCCATACACCGAAGGATTGGCCAACTTGGAAGGATATCCGGATTTCGAGTCAGGGTCATATCGGTCAAAGCCCAAACCACGACGGCTGGTTTTCGATTGTTTTGATGTGAAAAGATCTACGGTTTCCGGCTTGAAATATCTCACTCCACCGTACTCACCTCTATTGAGCAGTAGCTGCCCATAGATAGCAAGATCGTTTGCGGTAGCAAAAAGACCGGCATGCCCTGCTAAACCTCCCGCCATGGCTGCCCCTTGGTCGTGAACAAAACCTTCCAATAACACCTTACGAAAAGAGGTATCATGCTCTGTAGGCACTATTCTCGATTTATCGAAGCGTCTGCGTGGATTGTAACCTGCCGTTTTCATTCCTATAGGTTTGTAGAGAAGTTTGTTGACGAACGTATCCATAGAGACATGGGTAGCATTTTCCGCCACTTCCTTCATCACATACATACTTATATCCGAATAGACATAATTTCCTATTGGTTTCACAGCAGATTTCAGCATCTCAGGCCACATCACCTCTTCGTAATAATTATTTCGCAGATAGGCGCTGTCTGCCACCTGAACCTGATGCGTCGGAGAAGGGAAACGTTGAAGATCTCCTGGCTTGAGATGACGGTAGAACGGTATATAAGGCGTGAAACCAGCTTCATGCAACAATACAGTCCTTAACTTGATGTCCTTTTTGTTGGTTTCTCGTGCTTCCCAGATATAACGCCCGATAGTGCTATCCAAATGTATAGCCTTGGTCTCGGTAAGGTGCATGATGACAGGAGTAGTACCGGCAATCTTACTTACCGACGCTAGGTCGAAAATATCGTTTACGCTGGTTTTACGTGCGTTTTCATACGTATGGTGGCCATAGGCCTTTTCAAAGATTACCTGTCCATTTTTGACTACCATGACTACCATGCCGGGTGCTGCCTTCTCGCGTATAGCTTCGGCCGCAATGGCATCTATCCTTTGGGTCATCTTAGCAATATTTAATCCTGACCGCTCTCCATAGGTGTATTGAAGTCTGGTTTGGTTGGTTTTTATCTTGGAGTTTCCTCCGATGGCAAGCCCTCCGAATATACTCATCGCCATATAGCGTTGAGCTTCTTCCGAGAACTCCGGGTAAACCAGTTCCGACATGACACCGTTGAATGATGGTGTCTGCTGAAGGCGACTTAAATCGCTATCCTGAAAGCGACATACGACAACACGTTTTTTGTTCGCCGTAGCATGGCTCACCAACTGCGCATTTAGCAGCTGCAGCTCCGCCGTCGTACCGGCAACAATAATGGTGTTAAACAGCTTACCTTGCTCATTCAGCTTATAGATGTCTATAGCGTGA
>NZ_JXAC01000242.1 GCF_000814685.1 Sphingobacterium sp. T2 | reverse complement strand
GTGAATTTGGTCTTATAAAGCACCTTACACAGGCGGTAGAATTGAGCCAGGAAAGCACCAAAAAAGGTATCTGCGAAGACTATGCCGTTCATCGCATAAATATCCGAAAGATTTACTTGTACTGCCTTGTAACCCAGATGTTTAAGGGAGTATAGCGCAAATCGAAGTGAATATTTTCGAGCAGCAAGTCAGTTGATATCAACGTACGTTTGCCCGAAAAGTCCAGCACGGCAGCATCATCACCAATACCTTTTTTGGTGCTTTCCTGGCTCAATTCTACCGCCTGTGTAAGGTGCTTTATAAGACCAAATTCACCTAACTCCTTAATATCTGTTTTATTAACGTTATCAAACATATAATTTATTTACCAGCAAAGATACATATAAATATTGCAAAGGCTTGCAGAATAAAATAGGGCAATCTAAAAATTGCCCTATTATGAATATTGCATAACAAAAATGGTTTTCATGTGAAACACATTATAAACCTAATTTTGCTGAAATTTCCAACATTCTTTCAATAGGTTTTTGAGCCCGTTGTATAACATCTTCCGGAAGTATAATTTCAGGAAGTTCGTATTTCATACAGTTGTAGAGTTTTTCCAACGTATTGAGCTTCATGTGCGGACAGTCATTACATGCACAAGCATTGTTCGGTGGTGCCGGAATAAAGGTTTTGTGCGGACTTGCCTTCTGCATCTGATGGATAATTCCCGACTCTGTAGCAACAATGTAAGTAGAAGCCTGATCTTCAATAGTAAATTTGAGCATGCCTGAAGTAGAGCCAATGTAATCTGCTTCCGCCAAAATATGTTCTTCACATTCGGGATGGGCGATGAATTTAGCTCCCGGATATTCGGTGCGTAGTTTTTCTATTTTTTCACGTGAAAAAATCTCGTGAACCATGCACGCACCGTTCCACAATACCAAATCTCTGCCTGTCTTTTTCTTTACATAATCGCCAAGATTGCGATCCGGTCCGAAAATAATTTTTTGATCAGCCGGAAGTGATTCGACGATTTGCACCGCATTACTAGAAGTACATACTATATCGGATAGGGCTTTAAGCTCCGCAGTACAGTTTACATAGGTGATTACCAAATGATCCGGATATTGCTCTTTGAATTTTGCAAATAGGTGTGGAGGACATGAATCCGACAATGAACATCCCGCCTTAAGATCGGGAAGCAAAACTTTTTTCTCCGGAGAAAGGATTTTTGCGGTTTCAGCCATGAAATGCACACCGGCAAAGACAATCACATCGGCATCCGTCTTCGCAGCCTGCTGAGAAAGCCCCAAACTATCCCCTATATAATCTGCTAAATCTTGAATTTCAGCGTCCTGGTAATAATGCGCCAGAATGACCGCGTTTTTTTCCTTTTTCAATCGAAGGATTTCCTGTACCAGATCCAAACTAGGGTCAACCGGCACATCAATAAAACCTTTCGCTTCTAAATCTCTTTCAAATGTAATATTCATTATCTCTTCAGTAATTTGGTTAATCACTTTGACTAATCAACAACACAAAAGTAAACAAAGAAATTCAAACGAAATCCACATTCCCTTTTTTCAATAAACAACAATCTTTTTTATAAAAAGGAATCTTATTGTTTGTTAAGGTGTGGAAAATGGGAAAATGAATGATTTAAATTTTATTTTTAATTTATTGTCTTCTTTATCCACATGTTTCACAGCTGATGCCTGTTTTTGGTCCTTGATTTTCAAAGATGTTAGATTTGACA
>NZ_JXAC01000241.1 GCF_000814685.1 Sphingobacterium sp. T2 | reverse complement strand
ATGTTACGACGGAACCATTTTCCGTAGGACATTCGGCGTTCAGCTTTCATAGTACATGATCCCAAAGGAATCATAGAATGACACAACGACAAATCTTTGGCTTCTAAAGATTTGATGTAACGCAACATCTCGTGCTCCGAATGGTACGAGTTGAAGACAGGGTGTGTCAGATAAGAAGAAGTACGAATCAATTCCGCAGGGATCGAGGATCCTAACTCTTTTTCTAAGCTTTCCCAATCCAATTCATCCAAGGTTTTTCCTTTGATTTTGGCAAAAACCTTAACAATAGTCTGAATATCTTGGTACGTCGTTGTCTCATCGATAGATATTCCTACCACACCATCATTGTAGTAGAAGTTCATCTCATTATTGAGTGCTTCAGCCTTTAACGTTCCTGCTTGCTCTCCAACATTGAAACGTAACGTATCGAAATAAGTTTTATTAGTTTGTTCGTAGCCCAAAGCTTGAATGGCTTTGTCTGCCAGCTTTGTCAAGTCGTTGATACGTGTGGCGATATTTTTTATGCCTTCTGGGCCGTGGTAAACAGCGTAGAAAGAAGCCATGATGGCCAAGAGAGCCTGAGCCGTACATATGTTTGACGAGGCTTTATCACGGCGGATATGCTGCTCACGTGTCTGCAAGGCCATACGCAATGCATAGTTGCCACTAGAATCTGTCGTCACACCGATAATACGTCCTGGAATATTTCTCTTATAAGCTTCTTTCGTAGCGAAAAATGCGGCATGAGGACCTCCGAAGCCCATAGGAACGCCGAAGCGCTGCGAGTTGCCTACCACTACGTCAGCACCCCATTCTCCCGGAGGAGTCAACAAGGCCAGCGCCATCAGGTCGGCAGCAACACATACAGTAATATCTTTAGCATGTGCAGCTTCCGCTAAATTTTTATAATCGGAAATGGTACCGTCTGCTGCAGGATATTGCACAAAAACAGCAAACACATCGTCCGCCAAATTGGCTTCCGCAACATCTGCAATACGCAATTCAATACCGAAAGGAACCGCTCTCGTCTTCAACACATCTAAAGTTTGCGGGAACACATTCGGCGACACCAAAAACACATTAGCATTTTTGTTTTTGCGTGCAGCATAAAGCATATACATAGCTTCCGCCGCCGCCGTAGCCTCATCCAACAGTGAGGCGTTGGCTATCTCTAAGCCGGTGAAGTCTGAAATTACTGTTTGGAAGTTGAGTAATGCTTGTAATCGTCCTTGCGCAATCTCCGCCTGATATGGCGTATATTGGGTGTACCACCCAGGGTTTTCAAACACATTACGCTGAATAACTCCAGGCAATACGACATCATAATAGCCCTGACCAATGTAAGATTTGAAAATTTTATTTCTTTCTGCGATTTGGGCAATCTTCTCTAGGTAAGCTACCTCACTCAGTGGCTGAGGAAGATTCATCGCTTTTCTTCTGATTTGAGCCGGAACAGTCTGTTCGATCAACTCTTCTAAAGAAGCTACACCAATGACCTTTAACATTTCCTCGGTCTGTGCAGCGTCCGGACCATTATGACGATCCTGAAATTTTTCTTGATAGTGTACGTTACTCATTACGCTTTATAATTGCAAGAACTTCTATTTAACTCTCTGAAAACAAACTATTTTCTTTTGAAAAGAATTTTATTGAATGCGCAAAGATACTCATTTTTAGACACTTTTCCGGACGATAAGTTCTATAACCAAATATTTTACAGAGCTATTAACCACTCTCCGATTTTATTATAAAAAATTTAGGGCTAAATGGGCATTTTTTAAAATATTTTACGCATTCCTTCCTTCTATAGAAAGGTTTTCAATTCTTTCCTTATAAGAAAAAAATATAGCGTTAATTACGTAATTTAGTGATATCAGAAATACCGATTATATGCTTAAACTTAACGTAAAAAATGAAACATCAACCCTTAAGAAAGTTGTTTTAGGCATTGCTAATAGCAATGGACCTACACCTACACCCGAAGAGGCTTACGATCCAAAATCGCTCGAACATATCTTAGCTGGCACATATCCTCTGGAGCAAGATATGGTAGCGGAAATGACAGCCTTTGAGAAAGTATTGAAAAAATATGGTGTTGACGTACTGCGCCCTAGAATTATCCCCAATCTCAACCAAATCTTTACCCGAGATATAGGCTTTGTCATCGACGATTGCTTTATTAAGTCCAACATCTTACCGGACAGAGCTGAAGAATGGAACGCCATAGATTATATCATAGAGCAAATCGATAAAAGCAGGTTTATCATCCCTCCTGAAGAAGTACATATCGAAGGAGGAGATGTCATCCTTTGGAATGAATATATTTTCGTGGGATGCTATTACGGAGAAGATTATTCATCCCTAAATACTGCTAGGACCAATCGTGCGGGGGTAGAGTTCTTAAAAGAGCTTTTCCCTCACAAAAATGTAATAGACTGCGACTTGATAAAATCTATGACCGACCCAAGGGCCAATGCTCTACACCTCGATTGTTGTTTTCAGCCGGTAGGATACGACAAAGCCATCGTCTTCAAAGGGGGCTTCAGAGATCAAAAAAGCTATAACATTATCCGGGAAATTTTCGGGGAAGAAAACCTTTTTCATATTTCAGCAGATGACATGTACGAAATGTACTCCAACATTTTCTCCATCTCCCCACAAGTGGTGGTTTCTGAAAGAAACTTCCATAAACTTAACACATGGTTAGAAAGTAACGGGTTTATTGTGGAGAAAGTGCCGTACTACGAAATAGGAAAGCAGGAGGGACTATTACGCTGTTCTACTTTACCTTTAGTTCGGGAATCATGAAGCAGACAACATCACACATTTTAATGGTAAGGCCGGGCTCTTTCAGAACCAACGAAGAGACGGCCGTAAATAATTTTTTTCAAGACCAAACAAACGAAGAAAAAAATGCTAATGGATTGGCACAACAGGAGTTCGACAACACGGTAGATATTCTCAGATCTGAAGGAATTGAGGTCTTCGTCCTTCAAGATTCGGGAGAATACGACACTCCAGACAGCTTATTTCCTAACAATATCATTTCTTTTCACGGTGATAGAGCTATTCTCTACCCCATGTTTGCGCCCAACAGACGGCGCGAACATCTCTTACAACCTTTAGCCTTCCTGAAAAGTCAAGGAATCAGCTATTCCGAAGTGTTGGATTACACTCCATTTGTAGAAGAAAACCTCTTTCTAGAAGGTACCGGGGTGCTTGTCCTTGACAGGATAAACCGAATCGCCTACTGCTCACTCTCCGAACGGGCTAACGAAGAGCTCGTACATCTATTCTGCAAAGACAACGAGTATATCCCTATCATATTTCACGCTACACAGCTGGTAGATAACAAAAGAGAACCCGTCTACCATACCAATGTGATGATGGCATTAGGGACAAGTTTCTGCGTAATCTGTCTCGACAGCATCTTGGCCGAACAAGAAAAAAGCAAAGTCATAACAGGCTTTAATCAACACGAATAAAACCATCATCACTATCTCCGAAGCGCAGATGAATCATTTCTGCGGCAATATTCTGGAGCTACATAGCATTGATGGCCAACCTCTTATAGTAATGAGCGAACAAGCATATAAAACTTTCACCAAAGAGCAAAAAGATCAACTATCTCTCTTTGGTAAAATAGTCACAGCCCCCATCTATACCATAGAACGGCTCGGGGGCGGCTCACTACGCTGTATGATAGCTGAAATTTTCTAAGCAAATCTTAAGGATTAAGGGGTAACAATTTTATCCAAACCTTTATATAACGGTAAAGAAAGAACGTTTATTAACCCTTTAAACATTTAAGACTTAATGAAAAGCATGTTAATCCAATATTCGGAATTTTATCGCTCTTCAT
>NZ_JXAC01000240.1 GCF_000814685.1 Sphingobacterium sp. T2 | reverse complement strand
CATTTAGTTATTAACCTAATAAAGAAAATCTAAAGAAAGTTATACAAAATGCGCAATGGATAAAATCAGATAACACCCAAGCAAGATACTTAAGAACAACTATTTATGGAGGTTAATAGAAGGACACTTGGAACCCTTGCATATAGAAGGTTATTGCGTATATTTGAGAGTTAGCACCAATTTTAAAACGACATAGAAAATGAAAAAAGTAATTTTTACAATCCTGACATTAACCATATTGATGAGTTGCAACGACAACAATAGCGTCAAGAAAGAAGATTATGATAAACTCAAAACTGAACTTGACGAATGTAAAAAGAACAGTAGAAGATTTGAGTAACACGCCTCAAATGAGATTGACAACCGCCCTCAAATTGCGTGAAGAAAATAATGTTGAACAAGCCAAAAGTGAATTGAGAACTCTCATTGAAAAATTTTCTGGCACTGATGAAGCAAAAAAAGCATCACAAATCCTGAAAGAAATTGAAGAATCCGAACGTAAAAAAAAAGAAGAAGCAGAAAAAAAGAGACTTCTTGGTTTTAAAGCATTAAAAGAAACATCAACCACAAAAGTTGGAGAAGTGAGTTTGAAGTTTACAAGCATCAATTCAGTTTCACAATGGAATTTTGACGATTATGGTAGTGAATACAGACTAAGAAAAGCAGAAAGGGGGAATATCTACATTAATGCAAAAGTTGCCATAAGTGCAGACAACAAAGACCCAAATTTGCCACCAATTTCTGTTTATAAAGCGGAAAATGGAGAATTAAGACTCCTAGGAACAATGGGATATGAATTTGTTAGGTGGAAAGATTACGGCTCATATTTAGGGAACTATGCTGACTATGGTAATGACTTTTCACATACCAAGACAATTTCCTTTTCTTGTGGACTCCAAATAACACAGAACGACCTTGATAACAATGCTATTTTTGTTGTGGTTAAGAATCAAAATTGCTTTTATAGAAGCACAGACAGATTTAGTAATCCTCCAGTAAAATATAAGGAATCGGGTTGTAATGTTAAAAACAAATTGACCGTTGACGATTTTGATAACGACTACATTTTATTAAAAGTGTTTAACCGAAATAAACTATAAAAACTGGTGCTAACAGGCGTTTGGCTCAATGGCGGGTGAAGTGGTTAATTGAACATTCTACCTCGCATCAACTTTTGTGGTGTATTGACAGTGAAGTGCAACGAAATCCGCCACTGCGCCAAGCGCCAAACCGTTAGAGTGTCTAAACATAAAGACCCCCACGTTTCTCACAGCTCTGAACTGTGCCTACAGAGCAGTCGGTATGAAGGGTTTTCTGCTTTTGAAGTAATAAATCCCATTGTGGTCATCTTTGAAGCTGTAGCTACAAAATCCTATCCAACGGACTTTTGATAGAATTCAGTTGCGCATTGCTGACCTTTGCATACAGCATCGTGGTCTTAATGTCATTGTGACCAAGTAGCTGCTGTATGAATGACATGTCCGTGCCGTATTCCAGTAAATGTGTGGCGTAGCTATGCCGCAAACCGTGTATCCCTATCGGCTTGTTTACCTTTGCCGCTTTCATTGCATTCTTGAACACCGCCTGTACACTGCGGACGGAATACCGCCCACCGTACCGACCTTCAAAAAGGTAAGTTTTGGGCTGGTATGCTTTATAATATTCCCGCAGCAAATCCAGCACTGCAGACGGTAGTGGTACATACCGATCTTTCTTTCCTTTACCCGCTTCGATGAGTACCTGCATCCGTCCACTGTCGATGTCGCTCAATTTCAGATTGACAATCTCACTTACTCGCAGCCCCATTCCGTAGCACAGATGCAGCATCAGCAAATGCT
>NZ_JXAC01000024.1 GCF_000814685.1 Sphingobacterium sp. T2 | reverse complement strand
GGCAGGTTTCATTTCTTTCGAAAAGTTGTACKTATTTCTTTGCCWGAATTGTACGATGGTGTTTGTTTTCTTATTTGGTCGTTTTAATGGTTTGATGTTCGTTAGTAGGGGGTCTGAAAATTTGGGAGCGGGCACGACCGTATCCTCGCGGGGTGATATACCTTCCGAAATCATAAAAGAGCATCTCTCCCGTTTGTCGGTTGACGATGACGATGCCTGTATGACCAACTTTAAAATTAAGATTTTTGACAAGGCCTATTTTTTTGAAAAACATCATCCATTTTTCATCGCCACGGATCGTGGCATCCGGCCATGTCAAGATTATGGCAAAATCCTGATAGTTGATTTTCATTAATATTCTAAAGGTATAATTGGTTCTTTCTTCGATGTGGACATGATCATCATGGTCTGGAATGTCTTCACAAAAGGAATTTTTGAAATCTTTTCCATGATGACAGCCTCATAAGCTTTTATATCTTTCACATAGACTTTTAAGATAAAATCGCAGTTTCCGGTCACGTGGTGGCATTCTGTAACCTCGGGAATAGCTTTTACGGCTTCCACAAATTCTGGAATGGCGTTGTGCGTGTGGAAATCCAGCGAAACCTGTATAAAAGATTTAATGCCTAAACCTAGTTTTTCTTCATCTACCAAAGCGTGATAACTCTTGATATAACCCGAATTTTCCAGTTTACGGACACGTTCTAATGTTGGTGCTGGCGATAAACCAATGTTTGTCGCTAATTGTAAATTCGTAATACGGCCATTTTCCTGTAATAGTCGTAGTATCTTAAGATCAAGCTTATCTAATTGATAGGACATAATACTCTTTTCTTCGCCTTATAAATATAACAAATATTGTATTATTATTTGTTTTTTCAAAGCCACAAGGGGCGAAGGGGCTMGTTACTTTTCTCGGATTGTATTGTTTGTGTTCATAAATAGTTGTACTTTTCTATGTTGAATAGATAATCTATATTTAAACGAAA
>NZ_JXAC01000239.1 GCF_000814685.1 Sphingobacterium sp. T2 | reverse complement strand
TCCCGTAGAGAGCTCCTTCAGCAATCACGGTATAGGCACCGATAAGAGCATTTCGTACGTCTGAGGGGGTAGAAAGAGCTAATTCAGTAGAAATAGATTGTTTTGGTTCTATGTCCAACTTTGAGCTGCAGGCTCCTGACAGCAAGGAAGCTGTCAGTGTAGTGTATATGATAGTTTTATGTATATTTTTCATGACAGTAAATTTTGAGAACATTTAAAATCCGACATTAATTCCGAACGTGATGGTACGCGCCTGCGGAGGAGTATAAAAGTCTGTTCCCAGCTGATAATTTCCTGCGAAGGTGGTATTTATTTCCGGATCATATCCTTCATAGTTTGTAATAGTAAAGAGGTTTGTGGCAGAAAGATATACTCGTGCATTGTTAATCTTATATTTACTGATGGATGCAGAAGGTATGTTATATCCTAACACTACATTTTTGACACGGAAATAAGAACCGTCTTGAAGGTAGCGTGACGAAGGGCGAGTTCCGTTGGCTTCGTCAAATCGAGGTTGTGGAATATCCGTGATATCCCCCGGTTGTTTCCAATAGTTCATCTGAGAGACCAATTGGTTGTCGAAATAGTCACCATTAGCTGCTTGGAATGCTCCAGCAGCATTGTAGATGTCATTGCCATAGACGAACTGCGTTTGAATGTCTAGGTCAAAGTTTTTGTAGGAAAATCTGTTACCGAAGCCGCCATAAAATTTAGGATGTGGAGTTCCAAGCTCTTGGTCTCCAGCGGCATTATAGTCGTTGGTGGTAGCAGTACGTGTGTCGTCAACATAATATAATGCATCGCCGTTGTTGGGATCTACTCCTGCATACGCTTTACCATAAAAGTATCCGAACGGTTTACCTTCTTCCACACGCCCTAGATACCTACCTCCCGGATATATAGGCTGACCGTCCACCAATTTTAATACTTTGTTTTTGTTGAATGCAATATTAAAAGAGGTTGACCATTTAATGGTGTTGACTAGGTTACGGGAGTTGAAACTGAACTCCAGTCCTTTATTTTCCAGCTCGCCATAGTTTTGCAAGATAGAGGTGAATCCGCTTGTAGATATAATAGGTACGTTGAGTAAGAGGTCCGTGGTTTTTTTATGGTAAGCATCGAAGGTGAATGTAAGGTGGTCGTTAAAGAAGCCTAGATCCAAACCTATGTTTGTCGCTTTTGTATTTTCCCAAGTAAGCTCACGGTCTCCTAAGGTTGTAGGTTTTGTTCCTGGGGTACCTGCATAGTTTACTCCGGAATATAAGGTGCGCCATAGATAGTTGCCGATTTCGGCATTACCGGTAAGGCCGTAGCTAACCCTTGCTTTCAGGTAGTTCCATGTGGAGCCATCGCCGAAGAAGTCTTCTTCTGATACTACCCAGCCGATGGATGCAGCAGGGAAGGTACCATATTTTCTTTCCGGACCAAAACGCGATGATCCATCTACACGTAAAGATCCTTCCAAAAGATATCTGTTCTTCAGTTTATAGTTTATCCGTCCGAAGTAAGAAAGGAAAGAGAACTGATCCTCGTAGGAAGAGGCGTCCGATTTTACCGCTGCACTAGCGATCTTTTGAAACTTGTCAGAAGGGAAGCTGTTTCCTTCAGCTTGTGTGTATCTGAATTGTCCGTCTTGGTAGGACATACCTAAGAGGATAGAAAAATCGTGTATGTCGTTGAAAAGTTTGCTATAAGTTAAAGTGTTGTTAAAGTTGTAGTTTATGGATTTGGCGATGTGACTGAAACCGTAGCCACCCACATCTCCTCCATCTTGGGTTCGGGATCCCAAGAACATTTCTTCTTCCAAGATCAGAAGGTCTAAACCATATTCTGTCCTGAAGACAAGATTTGGGGTAATCTGTGCAGTAGCATAGATGTTGGAGAAAGTCCTATAAGTATTAGACATTTGACGGCCGTTCTCTAGGTCGATAAGATTGTTATAATAGACGGTGTTGTTGTTCAGCTCGCCATCCGCGTTGCGGATAGGTTGTATTGGCGGAAGGGCGTTCAGCTGTTGTGGGTTAGAAAAAGCGTTGTCACTACTCACGCGGTAGTTGTCGATTTTATTGAGGTTTATATTGCCCCCGAAAGTAAGCCATGTACTGACATTGTGATCGAGTCCTAGGCGGCCGCTGGTACGTACGTATCTGTTACCGACAAGTATGCCTTTGTTGTCGTTGTGTGCTCCTGAAGCGATGAATCTGGTTTTGTCATTACCTCCCGACATGGTAAGGGAGAGTTGCTGAACATTGCCTGTGCGGAACGCTTGGTTTGCCCAGTCGGAATCGTAGTTTTCATCCCAATCATTTGTTCCCGTCCAGTCTTCCCAGAATTCAGACATGGAGGAATATTGGTCTGGAGCACTTCCTATATACCCTGCATTGGTAAGGGAAGCTGTCAATAGTTCTCTATACTGCTGACTATTTAGAAATTTACCTACTTTGGTTGGCTTGCTGCCACCATAGTAGTATCCTACATCAATATTTGTACGGCCGGCTTTACCTTTTTTTGTCGTTATTAATACCACACCATTAGAACCGCGGGCTCCGTAGATGGCGGCGGCCGATGCATCTTTAAGAATATCCATGCTCTCGATGTCATCGGGATTTATTGCTGCCAGAGGATTCTCTGGCTCGGTGTATGTGCCCATGTCTCGCGTAATTACGGGCACGCCATCAATAACAAATAAAGGTTGGCTGCTGGCTGTAATAGAGGATGTTCCTCGTACACGAATCTGTAAAGCTTGGCCTAATTTTCCGCTGCTAGAGTTTATGAATACTCCGGAAGCCCTCCCTTGTAAAGCGCTTTCTATGGTGGGAAGTGGTACATTCTCCAAATCCGACATTTTTACAGTGGAAGTAGATCCTGTGACATCTTTTTTGAGCTGGGTGCCATAACCCACTACGACTACTTCATCTATGGTGGCTTCAGAAGGTAATAATGTTACATCGTATGTATTGCTGTTGGTTATGGGAACCTGTTTGGTGTGATAGCCGATATAGCTGAATACTAACGTTCCTGTGTTGCTGCTTATCTCTATGCTGAATTTTCCAGAAACATCAGTTTGTGTAATCTTATTGCTCTCCGATACTTTAACTGAAACCCCTGAGATGGGATTTCCTGAACTGCCATCGGTCACTGTGCCCGATATAGTTCTATTTTGTGCATATATAAGTTGAGTACTAGATAAACAAAATAGAATAAGCAGTAATAGCTTGCTTCTCATAATTTTAAGTATTGTTTTGTTAGTTTTAGTTAAATTATAAAAAATTAAAGAGGTATTGTTGGCAAGTAAGGATAAAAATTAAACAAAACAGGTTTTACACATATGCGTATAAAACCTGTTTTATTTTTCTAGTTAAAATATTTTTTATGGAGTGGTATTGGAAACAGGGATGATCTTGCCGTTGAAGTATTTGCTGCCGTTAAGAGCGAAATCGGCAACGTATCTACCCATTTCGAAAGCTAATGTCCCTGCTTGCATTCCAGGAAAGGCAGCTTCAAACATTTCTGTCTGCGAAGATCCTAGGGCTAGGCAGTTGACTTTAATATTTTTGTCTTTCAGTTCTTCTGCCAGACATTCGGTAAGGATTGCCAAAGCTCCTTTACTTGCCGAATAGGCGCTGAGCCCCGGAAATTTTACTGAGCCCTGAAAGCCGCCCATACTACTAATGTTTACTATATGGCCTCCCTCACGCATCAGAGGGACAATATGTTTTATCATATTGGCATGTGCCATCACATTCGTTTGTAGCATATGGGCAAACTCCTCCATAGAGGTATCTAAAAAAGGTTTGTTGATCAATGCCCCTGCATTATTGATAAGAATGTCAACCTTATCGAATTTGGATTTGACGAAGGGAATCAATGAGTCCGGATAGTTGTCATACACGATATCGAACTGGGCAGGAAAGAGTTTGCCTCCGTCGAAGTTGAGATCGCTAGCAATCTCATGCAGTCTTCGGAGCTTATCCGCTGAGCGGGCCAGAGCGATAACGTTGTTTTCCTTTTTTGAGGTGAGGTCCAATACAGCTTCAAATCCTATTCCACTGCTAGCCCCTGTGATAATAATATTTGCCATAATTAGTCGTAATCTTCTTTTTCTTTTACAATTTCTTCTTCTACTTCTGCTACGGAAGGTAGTTTTTTGGCGCCGAGCCGTTCAGGACGTATCACATAATAGATACCCGAGCTAGCCATCAGCAAGGAAATAACATAAAAAAAGATACTCAAAAGAAGTGCACTATGTATATCTATTTTAAGGTACATGGCCCCATACATCATGACGAGCTCCCTTAATCCGGCACCTCCGCCGATGGATGGAACAATGGATACCAGTGAGGAAACAAGAAATAGCAAGAGATATGGTGAAAATTTATCCTGGAAGTCCAAAGAGTATAAGATGAGTATGGCTGAAAGCACCTGAAATCCTTGCACTCCTAAAGCTTTGATATGTGTAATAAAAAACTTTTTCGAGAAATCTTTAAAATAGGTATGGAGAATGAAGTAATAGCTTAGTGTACCTAATAGCGCTGCCGAAATGGTTATATAATTGGGTATAGCTAGTCGCGGCATAAAGATAATCAACGCACAGGTGATGATACACAGAGCCCATAAACCGCTAAGGCGGTCGAAAAATACGGCACTTAATATCTTTCTTCCACGGACATGATGTTCTTTCTTCAGAAAGTATATTTTATAGCCGTCGCCTCCAATACCTCCGGGAAGGAAGAAATTGTAGAGGAGGCCCAGCTGATACAGTCGGAAGTTGTATCTTTCAGTAAGGTTGAGCTTAATAACCTTAAAAAAAGAGTTGAGTCTCCAAGAGGCCATGAGCTGGGATGCGGCATATGCACAGAACGCCAAGAAGAGAATGGTCCAATCGCAATTCATCAGTTCGTTTTCCAGCTCTTCCAGACTGATATCTTTGTTATTTCGGATATTTCTTATCACCCAATACAAAGCCCCTAGCGTAACTAAGACTTTGGATATATTTTTTAAGATTTCTAAGGCTCTGTTTTTTTTCATAAATTATGATTCTCTTAGCAAAAGTAAAGATTATCATAAGAACAAAGGTGTAAAGTTGAAATTTGTTGTGGTATGATTTTTGGATGTGCTAGAAAAGTGCAGAGAGTGTATCTTTGCTTTAGGATTAGATATTCTTTAAATTATTAATTATGCGAAAACACATTCTATCATTCTTATCGCTTGTTGTGGCGGTTGTTTTAGTTTCAGCGTGCGGTGCTCAACGTAAAGATGGAGGCTACTCTAATGTACCTGCAACAAGTAATGAAGGGCCTACTGCTTCGCAATGGAGAAATGGCGTAAAAGGTACTTGGGTGTTAAATTCTGTGACACGGGAGGATATTCCTCAGACTTATACTATTAAGAATATTTTTGATGAGGCTCCGGTAGAATGTTTTATCGGTAGCGTGTGGCATTTGCCTACAGGCAACTATAGAGGAAGCATTACTTTCAATGCTTCGGGAACGTTGTGCGCTACAGGAGCGGTGAGAACGATAATCTGGTCCATCTACAATCCCGGCAAAGGCATGGGACAACCGGAATTTCAATTCAAGAAGCTATATGCAGGAGATAAGGCGGCAAACGTGACTACCGGATATAGATTGGGTCTTTCATACGCCGATGCACAGACATTGACAATGCGTATGCCCGTAGACTTGGATAATGGATCCCGAGGTTATCTGATTTTCAATTTTACAAGAAATCAATAATAGTATTGAAGAATAGGTTTGTAACAAAAAAGGTCCTGAAATTTTTTCAGGACTTTTTTGTTGGGAGCAATTTATAAAAGGTGTACTTTAGAGGTTAGTAGTTATAAACTTAAATAAACAATCACTTCAGTGTTTTTTAGCATCTTGTTATGAGGTATATATTTCCATTTTTGCTTCTATGTTTTTTTTATTTCAATGTGTGTATAGGTCAATCTTATCGCTATAAAAATGAGACTTTGCCTGTTGAGGAGCGGGTTCAAGACTTGTTGCAGAGGATGACTCTTGAGGAGAAAGTTGGTCAGCTTTCCAAAGAACTGGGCTGGGAGATGTATGAAAAAGATGGAGAGCATGTTTATGTCAGCAAAAAGTTTAAAGGATCTGATAGCTAAAAGACCCATAGGAGCTTTATGGGCTACTTTGCGTGCAGATCCGTGGACAAAAAAGACGTTGATAACAGGTCTCTCTCCTCAACAGGCCGCAAAAGCTATTAATGCATTGCAAAAATATATAATTGAAAACACCCGTCTAGGTATCCCGCTATTAATTTCGGAGGAGGTACCTCACGGTCATATGGCCATTGGGGCTACTGTTTTTCCGACGGCAATAGGCCAAGCTAGCACATGGAACCCTAAGCTCTTGGAAGAGATGGCTTCAGTTATTGCTAAAGAGACATACGCTGTGGGTGGAAGAAATGGTTATGGACCTGTGTTAGATTTGGCAAGAGATCCTCGATGGTCTCGCACAGAAGAAAGCTATGGAGAAGACGCCTATTTGGTGGGAAAGATGGGAGAAGCAGTTGTTAAGGGGTTGCAAGGTCAACGTTTGGGAGAGAAAGATAAAATAATGAGTACTTTAAAACATTTTGTTGCATATGGCGTACCTGAGGGAGGGCATAATGGAGGTTTCAATACCATAGGGGAAAGAGAATTGCGACATCATTTTCTTAAGCCTTTTGAATCGGCTGTTAGAGCAGGAGCAGGATCAATTATGACTGCATACAATTCCATCGACGGAATTCCGTGTTCTTCCAATGAATGGCTTTTGAAGCAGGTGCTCCGTAAAGAATGGGACTTCCAAGGATTTGTAGTTTCAGATTTATTGAGTATATCAGGACTGCAAGGGAATCATAGAACGGCGGCGAGTGGAGTGGAGGCGGCCACGCAGAGTATACAGGCAGGCTTGGATATGGATCTCAGCGGTGTGGGCTATGGCGATAATTTGTTGAAAGCTGTCAAAGAAGGAAAAGTAAGTATGCAAACATTGGATAGCGCCGTGGCTAATATTTTAAGAGTGAAATTTAAGCTGGGTTTGTTTGAAAATCCGTATGTGGATGAAGGTGAAGTGTTGGCAAAAGTAGGTACTATGGAAAATAGGGAAATAGCTAGACAAGTCGCTCGAGAATCCATTGTGCTGCTAAAAAATGAGAATAACCTGCTTCCTTTAAAAGAAGGAGTAAAGCATATAGCGGTAATAGGACCTAATGCGGACAATATTTATAATCAATTGGGGGATTATACTGCACCACAGCCTGATGAGAAGGTAGTTACCGTTTTGGATGGTATACGTGCTTTGGTGGGCGATAGAATAAAAGTCCAGTATGAGAAAGGTTGTGCTATACGTGACACACAACATTCAGATATTGAAAATGCTAAAAAGATTGCCAAACAGGCAGATATAATCATTGCCGTAATGGGAGGCTCCAGTGCAAGGGATTTCCGTACTTCCTATGAAGAAACCGGTGCAGCACGTGTTGAACAGAAAACGTTAAGTGATATGGAAAGTGGAGAGGGATATGATCGTGCTACATTGGATTTCTTGGGAGACCAACTTAAATTATTGAAAGAGCTACATAAATTAGGTAAACCTATAGTTTTGGTTACTATAAAGGGGAGACCGCTGAACCTATCGTGGGCTCAAGAAAATATTCCTGCCATTGTTGAGGCTTGGTATCCCGGTCAGGAGGGGGGGATGGCTATAGCTGAAGTATTGTTTGGAAAGTATAATCCTGCAGGAAGACTGCCTATTTCTGTTCCTAGAAGTGATGGTCAGCTGCCAGTCTATTATAATCATAACAAGCCAAAGCATCATGATTATATAGAAATGGAGGCAAAACCTTTATATCCTTTTGGTTATGGGTTAAGTTTTAGTCATTTTACATATCAAAATCTAAAAGTGAATGTGGTTGAGAAGAGTGAGGATTTTGAATGTACGATATCTTTTGAGGTAAGTAATACTTCTGATATTGATGGAGATGAAGTGGTTCAGGTTTATGTAGTAGACGAAGTCAGTAGCGTAGTTACCGCAGTCAAACAGCTCAAAGCTTTTGAAACGTAGACATATAAAAGCTCATAATACAGCTTTATTTTCCTTTAACCTCAGAAAAAATGATTTGAAATTATGGGGAGCTGACAAAAGATGGAAAACCGAAAAGGGAAGCTTTAAAGTGTTGGTAGGGAAATCATCAGAAGATATTCAGCTGGAAGGAGAGTTTAGTTTGAGTAAAGATTATTCATTATAAGGGAATCCTTGAATATGGATTCCCTTATAATGAATAGAAGATGTCTTATTTGACTGTAATTTGGAATACTGCAACATACTCGATTTTGTGATCGGGAGGTATAATCGTAATAATGTGCTTATCTTTCTTCCATTTTAATTTTCCTCTTATATCCTAGTAGTTTTATGTTCTTGGATAGACTGTTCAGGAGCTATTTCAAATCGGTATAAGGAAGGTTGTTGATAAGTTTCTCCTTCTGAAAGATGAAAGACGTTGATATGCTTAGAGTCTTTGGATCGCGTATAATAATATGAATCTTTGTGATAAGGATATATTGTTCGTGTTGAAAAAATCGCTGACTTGTTTATATTTATCCATGGGGTCAGTTGTTCCAATCTTTCGTAAGCAATAGGATCAAAATCCCCATTAGGTCCAGGAGCAATGTTGAGCAAATAATTTCCCCCTCTTGAAATTATCTTTACTAAGGTTTCTATTATTGTCTTTGTGGGTTTATAGTTATCATTGGGGACGTAACTGAAAGAATCTCCCATGGTGATACAGCTTTCCCATGGAATATGGAGAGGTTGTTCAGGTATGGATTGTTCTGGAGTTACATAGTTTTCCCATTTTCCCGGTACGGTTCTATCTACAATAATTATTCCGGGCTGGTTTTTTCGGGCCATAGAGCCAATCCTGTCCATATCAATATCCTGTTCCAATTTTATCGTTTTTTGCCAATCGACAGTTGTGTCTACGGTGCTCAAAGGTCTTACCCAGCCTCCGTCTAGCCATAGTATGTCTATTTTCCCGTAATTAGTAGTAAGTTCATTTATTTGGTTAAATGTGTATTGTTTAAATTTTTCCCAGCGATCTGGGTACTTTTGGGGATCGTAGTTTACGTTTCTGTCTTTTGGTGGAAAATAAGGCCACCAATAATATTCGGAGTGCCAGTCTGGTTTAGAGAAATAGGCTCCTATTTTGAAGTTTTCTTGACGGAATGCTTCAAAAATTTCTTTGGTAATATTGGCTTTAGGATGTGTTGAAAAAGGAGTTTTAGGGTCTGTGATTTTATAGTCAGACTCTTTGGTGTCAAACATGGCAAAGCCATCGTGATGTTTGGTTGTAAAAACGACATATTGCATGCCTGCAGCTTTGGCTGCTTTTGCCCATTTTTGAGGATTGAATTGTATAGGGTTAAATGTTTTTTGTAGATTCTCGTAATTCTTTACGTATTCATAATAACTAGCTCCATGTTCTTTTTTTCGTTGTGTCCATCCTTCATCTTCCGGACATAAGCTCCAGCTTTCCACTATTCCCCACTGACTATAAGTACCCCAATGCATAAATAGGCCGAATTTTAAATCTTGCCAATCTTCCAGATTCTTTATTACTAAAGGGTCTTCGGGTTTTTGGTATCCTGCTGAGATGTTATGTGCTTGCCCTAAAGTGCAGGTATAGTATAAAGCAAAGATAAAAGTCAATAATATTTTCATGTGACATCCTTTAAACGGAAGAGCCACTAGAAGTGGCTCTTATCCGGTTCAAATTAATTTAAATCCCAAAATAGCTTTGTGTTTACATTATCCTGATCTTTTACCGCATTATAATTTTCCCCGTTATAGACAATTTCGGATTGCGGTAGGTTCCATTTTGCTGGAGGTGTTTTTTGTGTGTCAGATTGCTCTACTCTGAATGCGAATACTGGATAATCTAGGCGTCTTACTTCAGACCAGTTTTCTACCGACTGTATGATATTCAGATGGAGCCACTTTTGCATAGCAATAAGTTGTATATTATTTGTACCCCATCCTATATTATTTATATAAGTGTTTATTTGTGTTGCTGTTGGTGGAGTTGGAGCACTTACTATACTGTTATTGCTTACAGCGCGGATACGTTGTTGTAAATCGATAGATGCTTTGATACCTTCTTCAAAATCCGTTCTAGCATCCGCTGGATTTCCATTTCTAGCCTTATATTCTGCTAACAAATAACGCACTTCTGAGGCTGTCACTAGTATCCCAGGAAAATTTTGGTTTCGTGAATAGGTAGAGCGGTTATAAATCGCAATTTTGCTAGGTTCTGTCGGAGTGCCAGCAATAAGTGTACTTTGCGTAGAAGAAGGTAGGGATTGGTCTAGGCCTATGTATTCATTAGGAGCGGCTCCAGCACCTGGTTCAAACATATAAGGTAATCGAGGGTCTGCATTGGAAACCATATGGTCAATCATAACTTTTCCAGCTATGTTGTTATTCCAGCTTTCCAAGGCATCCTGAAAACCACTGGAGTTAATATCTGAACCGTTGTTGAAAATGTCTACCTGAATATTGTCATCATTGTTTAGTACAAGAGGATAAATGGTAGGAGAGGCAAGTATTTCGTTGATTTCTTGGGTCGTTCTGGCGCTGAAAGAGCCTACTTGGCTTACTCTCATTAACATTCTCAGGCGTAATGAATTGCAATATTTTTTCCATAAATCAATAGAGCCTGAATTTATTAAATCCTGAGTTTTGAAGGATTCCAAAACTGTACTTGGTGGAGTAATGTTGTTTAATTCAGTGCTTATTGATTTAAGATCATCTAGCATTGCTGTATAGATATCTTCGGCCTTATCGTATTTAGGATAGGAAATAGCGTAGTTGCCACCATTACTACTTAACTTGCCGGCTTCAGACCAAGGGATGGCTCCATGCAAGTCTACTTGTTGCTGGGTTTGATCATAGAAGAATATTTTAGCCGCTAGAAGAAATATTTTCTTTTCTTCTTTTTCAATGTCTAGACTAGCGTCATAAACTTTTTCTAGTTCTCGGAATTGAGCTAGCCCCTGATAATATCTTTCCCAGCGGTCGGTAATGGCTGCTGCTCCTGGAAGAAGCTGATTTTCGGAGTTTGCCCATCCTATAGTTTGTATGTAGCGATGGATGGTAGGAGCCAGCGTTACAAAGTAGTTTCTATAGGTAGGGACTACCAATTCGCGGTAGGTATATTGAAGACCGGCAAACTGTTTTTCAATTGTTGTTTCCGTAACTTTTGATGGATCACGATACCAATCATCAAAAGAGGATTTTTACACGATATATTGACTGAAAGAGAAGCAGCACATAAGTCCTGCTATTCAATTCATTTATTTTCCTTCTATTTCATTAATTAAAATACTAAGCAACTGTAACATTAAACCATAAGTTCTTGTATGGAGAA
>NZ_JXAC01000238.1 GCF_000814685.1 Sphingobacterium sp. T2 | reverse complement strand
TCGTGGTTCTGATTCCGATACTAGAATTTCGTACAGCGCCAGCTGATGAAGCTAGGTTTGTTCAGACCCAAGTTAGAGACTTCAGCGCAGCAAGAAGCCCAAAAMGAAAGCAACAGACTATATCAGTCACAGGAGGTCCTGCAGTATCTTTTGTGGATGACAAAGGAAATCCTGTCCATGTGAGAGACCTTAAGGGTAAGGTAGTTTTTATAAACTTCTGGGCAACATGGTGTCCGCCTTGTAAGGCGGAGATGCCTTCCATCCAAAAGTTGTACGACAAATTTAAGGACAGTGGTAAGATAGAGTTTCTTCTTGTGGAGATTGATAACAACATCCGCGGGGCTAATGACTTCTTGAAAGGAGAAAACCTTGACCTCCCAATAGTATATCCCTATAGCGACATTCCGAAAGATTGGCTGTCCGACGCCATCCCTACAACAGTAATTTTGGATAAGGAAGGAAAGCTTATTGCTAGAGAGCAGGGAATGCGCGATTACAGTGCCTCTTCGGTGGTGGATTTTATGCAAAACCTTATTAATCAATAACATTTTTTATGACTAGAGAGCAGTTAATAGAACAAATCAAGATAAAACGCTCATTCCTGTGTGTTGGACTGGATACAGATATTACAAAGATTCCAGAACACTTGTTAGGAGAGGAAGATCCTATCTTTGCCTTCAATAAGGCTATAATTGAAGCTACCGAAGACTTATGCGTGGCTTATAAGCCCAATATTGCTTTTTATGAAAGTTATGGCGTAAAAGGATGGCATTCCTTACAGAAGACATGGCAGATTCTGCCGGAAAACTGTTTTTCCATTGCTGATGCCAAGCGTGGGGATATAGGTAATACCTCGAAGATGTATGCTCAGGCTTTCTTTGATCAGGCTATATCCGGAATGTCTTTTGACTCCATCACCATAGCTCCTTATATGGGAAAGGATTCGGTATTGCCTTTCTTGGAGTTTGACGGTAAATGGGCTATCGTATTGGCATTAACCTCCAATGAAGGTTCAAAAGATTTCCAGAATTTTAAAGATAGCTCAGGAAAGCAGCTGTTCGAGGAAGTTATAGATAAGGTAAACACCTGGGGTAGCCCTGAAAATCTGATGTATGTGGTTGGCGCTACGCGCGGAGAAGCCTTTGTCGATATACGCAAACATGCTCCAGATCATTTCCTTTTAGTGCCGGGAGTAGGAGCGCAGGGAGGCTCATTAGAAGAAGTGTGTAAGTACGGATTGAATAAAGATTGTGGTTTGTTGGTCAACAGTACTCGTGGTATCATTTATGCCTCTTCAGGAAAAGATTTCGCCGAAAAAGCTAGAGAAGAAGCCATCAAGCTTCAGCAGGCTATGGAACACGAGCTTATCAAGGCGGGCATAATTTAGTGCAATAACCCAACAATAAAGATAATATTAAAGTGACTTCGGTCACTTTTTTTGTTACAAAAGAAATAAAATTATAGACAGATTTGCATAAAATAGATGTTTACTAATAGTTAAGTTTTGTGTAATGCTTTTAGTGCTGTAGCGAAGTGTTTTTATGTTTGAGTGAGGGTAATGAAATGTTATAGTAAAAATGTATGGTAAACTGAAAATCTTTTACGAAAAATAATAAATTATAATTATTTATTATTTTAAAAGAGTGTGGCTGTAGTTTTGCTTAAACGTTTTGGTAATACAACAGAATTTGTTTAATTGTATTACAACAAGACCAACTATAAAAACTTTTAATGTTATGGAAGACTACAGAAATCACGTAATTGAAGCTCTACAAATGCTAGCTACCGTTAGAAATATTATTTTTACCCAGATTGTTAATATTGCCTCGGTCGGAGAACTAAAAGAAATTTTAAGCGTTTTCGAGGAAGGAGATTCGTATGTGTTCGACATGGATCAATTTGAAAATTCTTCCGACGCTAATATTATAAAATTAATGGAGTTGTGTAAGAAAATAGAAAACACGTTCGAAAGCATACAAAACATCAATGCTGTGAAAGATGAGGAGATTTCATTGTCGGCATGTGATAATGAGAAATAATTAAACATTTTCTAATTTCTAATACATAAAGTATTCCTGTAATATTCGTTACAGGTTTTTTTTCTGTTTAATATTAAAATATAGTAAATTGGTAGATTATATAGGATTTATGGATTTTATTTAATACTTTTGTTTCCGTTGAGTTTTAGTTAAACTCTTTTTAGCCAAAAACATAGAAAAGCTACTTACTTTTTATCATGTTAAGTTTCAGAACAGAATTAGAAAATCCCGTTGTAGAGCAAGAGATCATAGAGCTTGAAAGAAAGATTCGAGCATATCAGCAGGGGCGTTTATCGGAGGAGAAGTTTCGCTCACTGAGGCTGGGCTCGGGGAGTGTACGGACAGCGTCAGCCCGGCGTGCAGATGGTACGTATCAAGTTGCCTTTCGGGAAAGTGACCTTCAAACAACTTCTTAAAATTGCGGATATATCGGATGAGTATGCTTCCCGTAATCTGCATCTTACGACTCGTCAGGATATTCAGATTCATTATGTGAGTCTGGATAAGACTCCTGAGCTTTGGGCTAAACTGGCGGAGGATGATATGACCTTACGCGAAGCTTGCGGCAATACCGTGCGCAATGTTACAGCCTCACCGACGGCAGGAATAGATCCGTCAGAACCATTTGACGTGTCGCCCTATGCTCAAAAGACTTTTGAATACTTCTTGCGTAATCCGATCTGTGCAGAGATGGGACGTAAGTTTAAAATAGCTTTTTCTTGTTCGGAAAGAGATACCGCTTTCTCTTATATCCACGATTTTGGCTTTATTCCTAAAGTAAGAGTGGTGGATGGCAAAGAAGTGCGTGGGTTTAAGGTTATGATGGGAGGCGGACTGGGTGCCCAGCCAATGCTGGCTTATGAGGTGTACGATTTTTTGGAAGAACAATGGGTTATTCCCTATATAGAGGCTACGTTGCGGGTGTTCGACCGTTATGGAGAACGTAATAATCGTAATAAGGCAAGGTTTAAATATTTGGTTCAGAAGCTAGGCTTACAGGAGGTGCTTCGCCTTATTGAGGAAGAAAAAACAGCACTTAAGGCAAAAGAAGTATTTGTAGATCATAATATTATAGCTCTTCCTAGTTTACCTAATACTGAAGTTGAATGTGTTGAACCTATTGATAAAGAAAGATATAATGTGTGGCGCTTTACGAATGTCTTTGAGCAAAAGCAGAAAGGATATTTTGGTGTATATGTCAAAGTGCTTACAGGAGACATCCCTACCGAGAAAGCGAGAAGACTGGTTGAAGGAATACAAAACCATGTAGCTGACGACATTCGCATTACGCAAAATCAGAACCTATTGTTCAAGTTTGTCCGTGAGGAGTCTCTGCCGCATCTTTTCAATTTACTTACGGAATTGGGATTTGCTCAGCCCGGCTATGATAGCACTGCCGACATCACCACCTGTCCTGGAACGGATACGTGTAACCTAGGGATTTCCAATTCGACAGAGATGGCACGAGTGCTGGAGCAGTATATTCATGAGTTTCATGAAGAGTTTGTTTACGAACAAGACCTGAAAATCAAGATTTCGGGCTGTATGAATTCCTGTGGGCAACATGGTCTTGCACATATAGGCTTTCATGGTAGTTCGGTGAAGGTGGAAGGCAAGGTTGTACCTGCCGCTCAAGTGATGTTAGGGGGTGGCACAATAGGAGATGGTAAAGGCCGTGTAGCCGAACGCGTTATCAAAGTTCCCACCAAGAGAGTCTTGCAGGTAGTGGATCTGTTGTTGAATGACTTCAAGCAGAATAAGCTGTCTTCCGAGAACTTTCATACATATTATGATAGGCAAGGTAAGGATTATTTTTACCGCTTGTTAAAGCCTCTGTCGGACCTTTCGTCCCTTACTGCCGATGAGTTTGTGGACTGGGGGCATCAGGACACTTTTGAGACAGCTATTGGAGTGGGGGAATGTGCAGGCGTGGTTATAGATTTGGTGGCAACACTGCTTTTCGAGGCTGAAGAAAAACTAGAGTGGGCCAATAAGGCTTTGGAACAAGACCAATTTGCAGATGCTATATATCATGCTTACAGCTCTTTTGTGTGGACAGCGAAGGCACTTCTGCTCGACAAAGGGGTAAATGCAAGCACGCAGGCTGCAGTACTTAGTGAGTTTGATAATCGCTATGTTAATGAGGGAATATTCTCCTTCCCTACATCTTTTACCGAGCGTGTGTTGCAAATCAATAAGTATGAGCCTTCCAAAGAATTTGCCGAAGTGTATATCAAACAGGCAGCAGCCTTTTATTATGAGGCAGCAGAACGAAGAGAAGAGTTGCGGGTAGTTAGTAATTAGAAAGATTATAATGAACAATCATATAAGACCATTTGTAACATTAGTAGGAGCAGGTCCCGGTGATGCGGAGCTGATAACATTAAAAGGTATTAAAGCCATTGCAAGTGCGGATGTCATCCTTTATGACGCTTTGGTAAACGAAGAATTGTTGGCCTATGCGAAAAAATCATGTACTAAAATTTATGTAGGCAAACGAGCGGAAAGACCTTCCACATCACAAGACTATATCAATAAACTGATGGTGGATTACGCTCTGACACATGGGCACGTGGTACGTCTGAAAGGTGGAGACCCCTTCGTTTTTGGACGGGGTGGTGAAGAGCTGGATTACGTTCGAAAGTTTAATATTCCTACAGCGGTCGTGCCAGGCATATCTTCATCTATTGGCCTTACAGGATTACAGCAAATTCCCCTTACCTATCGTGGCATCAGTGAGAGCTTTTGGGTAATAACGGGATCTACAGCTGACGGAAAGTTGTCGGAAGACCTTTATCAAGCGGTAAAAACAAATGCTACAGTAGTAGTTTTGATGGGATATTCTAAATTGCAGAAAATAATAGAGTTATATGAAATTAATGGTAGAGGTGATTTGCCTATTGCCTTAATCCAGAACGGTTCGTTGCCGAATGAGAAGGTGGTGGTAGGCACGATGAATACCATTCTTGAGCAGGTTCAACAGCATATGTTCGGAGTGCCGGCTATCATCGTAATAGGCGAAGTAGTGGCCAAACACAAGGAGTTTAAAATATTGAAATCAGAAATACAAAAGCTGGAGGCTCAATGAATACGTTGTTCCCCATCTTCGTCAAGTTAGAACAACTTCAAGTATTGCTTGTAGGTGCCGGTCCTGTGGGGTTGGAAAAGTTACAGGCGCTATTCCGTAATGCGCCTAAGGCTAATGTGCTTATCGTTGCTGAACATATCATCCCGGAGGTTACAGCCTATATTGCGGATAAGGATACCGTACATTTTGAGAGACGTCCCTTCAGAGAAACTGATTTGGAAGGTAAGGACTTAGTAATCGTCGCTAGCAACAATAGCTCATTGAATGAAGAGATAAGAACTATGACAAAATCACACAACATATTACTTAATGTGGCTGACAAGCCCGAATTATGTGACTTTTATTTAGGTTCTATAGTGCAGAAGGGCAATTTGAAGATAGGGATTTCTACCAACGGTAAATCGCCCACTATGGCAAAGCGATTGAAGGAATTTTTAAATGATCTGCTCCCCGAAGAAATCGACGAGACTCTGGAGCTGATGAATGAATTAAGACTTCAGTTAAAAGGTGATATTAAAATGAAAATAAAAAAGTTAAATGAACATACAAGATCGTTGATAAGCTAAGCTATGGTAGAACTTTTGAAAGAACGGCTTAAAGGGTTGGCTGCCGAGCGGATAATTCAGGTGATTACTGAAGAGTGGGGGCAAAAGGCTGTTTTGTCTACTTCTTTCGGTATAGAAGATCAGGTACTTACCCATATGGTGGCACAGGCTGGTGCTAAAATAGATGTTTTCACCTTGGAGACAGGGCGTCTGTTTCCGGAAACCTACTATGTATGGAATCGAACATTGGAGTACTATAAGATAAAGATTAAAACATACTATCCCCAGGCAGCTTTAGTGGAAGAGATGGTGACCCAAAAGGGGCCGTCCAGCTTTTATGAGAGTGTAGAGAATAGAAAAGAATGTTGTTATATCCGCAAGATAGAGCCGCTAAGACGCGCCATCAAAGGATATTATATCTGGATAACGGGTATTCGTGCCGAGCAATCTCCCAACCGTGAGAGTATGGATTTTGTGGAATGGGATGCCGGAAATCAAATTATCAAGATACATCCTCTGTTTGCTTGGAGTCTGCAAGAGGTCGAAGATTACATAAAAAAGCACCATATCCCGTACAATCCTTTGCACGATAAAGGGTATCCGAGTATAGGATGTCAGCCATGTACAAGAGCGATAAGAGAGGGGGAAGATTTTCGTGCAGGTCGTTGGTGGTGGGAAGATAAGAGCAAGAAAGAATGTGGGCTGCACATAACACAGTCGTAGTAATTTGGAGTAAAATATTTCAATTAAATAAGGGTAAAGTAGATAATGGACTATTTAGATCATTTGGAGGCGGAAGCGATTTACATACTCCGAGAAGTAGCAGGGCAATTTGAAAATCCGGCTTTGTTGTTTTCCGGAGGTAAGGACAGCATTACATTGGTACATCTCGCCAAAAAAGCCTTCAGACCGGGGAAATTTCCTTTCCCTTTGGTGCATATTGATACAGGTCATAATTTTCCTGAAACCATAGCGTTCAGAGATTGGTTGGTGGAACACCTGGGGGAAAAGCTCATCGTGGGTTATGTGCAGGACAGTATTGATCAAGGGAAAGTGATAGAGCCTAAAGGTAAAAATGCCAGTCGTAATGCGCTGCAGACGGTGACATTGCTGGATACCATAGAAAAATACGGTTTTGATGCTTGTATTGGTGGAGCACGCCGTGATGAGGAGAAGGCTCGTGCTAAAGAAAGAATTTTTTCGGTGCGTGATGAGTTCGGACAGTGGGATCCGAAGCGACAACGGCCAGAGCTCTGGAATATTTTCAATGGTAAGATTAATAAGGGAGAAAACGTTCGCGTGTTCCCTATATCCAATTGGACAGAGCTGGACGTCTGGAACTATATTAAACGGGAAAATATTGCGCTTCCTTCTATCTACTTCAGTCACGAAAGAGAGGTGGTATGGCGCAACGGCCAATGGTTGGCAACAGCTCCATGTCTTCATATCGACGAAGAGGATGTTGTGGAACGTAGATACGTGCGTTTCAGGACAGTAGGTGATATGACTTGTACTGCTGCTATAAGTTCTGAGGCCTCGGAATTAGATGATATTATTGCCGAAATCAAGGCCTCTACGATGAGTGAAAGAGGGGCACGTATGGACGACAAGGTGTCGGAAGCGGCTATGGAAGAACGTAAAAAACAGGGGTATTTTTAATCTAGGGCACTAAAGAATTACGATAGAAGATGAACATATTGAAGTTTATTACAGCAGGATCGGTGGATGATGGTAAAAGTACCTGATAGGCCGACTGCTATACGATACGAATTCCATATATGATGATCAGCTGGAGGCCATACAACGGGCTAACCGCAAGAATGACGACGGCACGGTAGACCTAGCAATACTGACTGACGGCCTTAAGGCCGAACGTGAGCAGGGCATCACCATAGATGTGGCATACAAATATTTTCAGACGGATAACAGGAAATTCATAATTGCTGATGCTCCAGGACATATTCAGTATACACGCAATATGATTACGGGTGCATCGAATTCAGATTTGATCATTATCCTCATCGATGCTCGCAAAGGGGTGGTAGAACAAACGAAACGTCACTCTTTCATTGCTAAACTCCTTTCGCTGAAACAGGTTTTGGTGTGTGTGAATAAGATGGACATGGTAGATTATTCGGAGGAAGTGTTCGAAAATATCAAAATAGATTATTTGCAGCTGGCCAAAAATCTAAAATTAGCTCATGTCGATTTTATCCCTGTTTCAGCATTGAAAGGAGATAATATAGTGACTGCTTCCAAACGCATATCATGGTATTCCGGACCTACCTTATTGGAATACTTAGAGAATATAGAATTTGAGGAGAAAAAAAGTGACACGTGGCGCTTTCCAGTACAGTATGTGATACGTCCACAGTCTCCCGAATTTCCGGACTATAGAGGATATGCTGGCCGTGTGATAGGTGAGGGTTTGAAGGTAGGGGCTCCTGTCCTTGTGCTACCCAGCGGCATACAGTCCACCATCCGTAGAATAGAATTCGATCAGAAAGATCTTGAAATTGCAGAGGATGGTCAGTCGTTAGTACTCCACTTGGAAGACGACATCGATATATCAAGAGGAGATTTTATCGTTAGCGCCGATAGGCCTCCCTTTGCCGAACGTACTTTTGCGGCCAATATTTCTTGGTTTGAAAATAAACCTTTGGATACTAATCAGGTTTATCTCTTGCAGAACCAAACCAAGGTCACCAAGATTAAAATCCCAGAAGTGCATTACAGATTTGATATCAACACACAAGAAAAAGTTTATGGCGAAGATATCCGTCTAAACGATATAGGAAGGGTGACAGTAAAAGCTGCCGAAGAGGTGGTATTTGATCTGCATAAGGATTTCCCGGCCAATGCTCGAGGGATAATCATCGATCCGCGCAACAATCTTACGGTAGGGGCTTTGACAGTAGAAGAGTTAATATAAAGGTAAAGGGGAATGTTTCCCCTTTAATTATTTTAATCCTAAAATAAAGTCATTCATTTCTCTGTTGAAGCTTAGTGGAGCTTCTAGGTTCGGTAGATGGCCTGTATTAGGTATTTCCACATATTTGGAGTCTTTAATTTTTGTGTGCATTTCCAGCATAAGCTCCTTAGGTGTAATCTTGTCTTCAGCACCACGGATAAGCAATACTGGGACATCTATTTTCGGTAAGATATCGGTAGAGTCCATGCGTGAGGCGAGGGCTAGCTGCGTAGCGCAGATGCTATTTATTGAGTTGCGACGGATGCTGCTCTTAATCAGTTCAACCACATAAGCTCCTTCCTGTATAGTTTTCTTGGTGAAAATGTTGTCAATGAAAGCGATAGCAAAAGGCCTTCTTCCATAGCGTAAAACCGCCTGTATGCTGTCAAAGCGTTTTTGCTTACCGGCATTGTCGTCCGGACGGTGATGGGTGTCCGAAAGGATTAATCCGGCTATTTTGTGAGGGAAGAGAGCGTAAGCGCGTAAAGCTATATAGCCTCCCATGCTTACACCGCAGAGGATGGCTTTCTCCAGCTCCAGCTTATCCATAAATGCTTCCAGATCTTTGGCAAAGACGTCGATACTGAAAAAGCCATGTCCACTGGTGCTGAGCCCATGCCCACGGATGTCTATAGCGATACCAGTGACATTGTCTTCCAAGGATTCCAGCTGGAATTTCCATGAATTTTTGTTGAACGGAAAACCATGAAGGAAGATAACCGTCTTTTCTTCTGTTTCGGTTGCTTTTTTGATGTAATAAGAGATGTTGATATCCTCGACTTTTGTTTTGAAGGATTTAATAACTCTTTCTGCCATGGGCCTAAATTGGATAAAAAAATAATTCTTTAAATATCAATAAAATAGCTGTTTTGATGAGTCTAAGGTATAAAAAAAGTAACAAAAAGTTTGAATTAAAGAAAAAAACTCCCCATATTTGCATCACCGAAACGGAAGAGCGGTAGCTTAGAAGTGAAGGTTGAAGCACTCCTAGCTCAATTGGATAGAGCATCTGACTACGGATCAGAAGGTTAGGGGTTCGACTCCCTTGGAGTGCACAAAAAAGGCATCTAAAAGATGCCTTTTTTTATTTCTTACTGATTTGGTAAAGCTTTCCACTATCAGTGATGGCAAACAGTTCTCCGTTTAAGCCTTCAACCACATCTCTAAATCTTTCACCTTCTTTTGCCAAGAGTCTTTCTTCTCCTACGACTTTATTGTCTTTAATGACAAGACGTGCGATATGGGTGCTGCTAAGTCCACCGATGAAAATGTTGTTTTTCCACTCTTCGATACCTTTTCCGGAATAGAAGGTAGTACCAGACGGCGATAATACAGGATCCCAGTAATATACGGGCTGTTCCATACCTTCTTTCACTTGGATAGGAGGATTGCCTATTTTCGCTCCTGAATATTCTATACCGTAGGTGATTACGGGCCATCCGTAATTTTTGCCTGCTTCGATTCGGTTGAGTTCATCTCCTCCGCGAGGGCCAAATTCTGTTTCCCATAGGTCTCCGGTCTCTGGATGTATGGTGAGTCCTTGCGGATTGCGGTGACCGTACGAATATATTTCCGGAAGTGCGTCAGTCCTATTGGCAAAAGGATTACCTTGGGCAGGCTTTCCGTTCTTTGGTTATACGCAAAATTTTTCCCAAAGACGACTTCAAGTCCTGCGCAAGAGGGCGTGTTTCCAAGTCCGAACGTTCGCCCGTACTGACGAAAAGATTTCCGTCTTTGTCGAAGATAACACGGCCGCCATAGTGTAGTCTACCGGCATAGGTAGGGGTACTGCGGTAGATGACTTGCACATCTGTCATCGTCTTTTCATCTTCGGACAGCTTACCTTTTGCTACAGCCGTGTGATTACCTCCTTCTACAGGTTCTGAGACTGCCAAGTATACCATTCTATTGGAAGCGAAGTCGGGGTCTAAGGTTAAACCAAGGA
>NZ_JXAC01000237.1 GCF_000814685.1 Sphingobacterium sp. T2 | reverse complement strand
GGCCAATATCGCTTACTTATGTGATGTAGACCTTGCTACTTAATCGTCACTTTGTTTTAGGGTTTTAGGGAAGTCATAGTCACCGAACTTGACGGAGGACAAGACTCTGGGAAATAACCTCTCTTGAACTCMWCGACATATACAGTTCCCACACTTGCCTGCACGTCTTTTACGTATTGTARCGYCGATACAGAAGGAGCTTCTAGGTTGTGACATCCCATGTCACCTAACGCTCACCCGGTACCGAAGGCCACCAATCCTCTCCAAATTGAATGGCACCAGTTTTCGATATAGTCTGTATACTGAGCTGTTCCCAACCATTTGTCCAATCTAAGTTGATGGTACAGGAGCCTTTTTGGAAGGCCAGTGACTAGCTGTACCTTGCCGGCCATACAGGGCGGTCTGTCCATGCATAAATCTCTACCAAATCACCGATAAGGCCGGCRTCAATCCATTCGCGCATCTGACGCACCCCATCTCCCGAAGAACCTTGGTTACCCATCTGTGTCACCACTTTATAACGCTTTGCGGCATGAGTCAACACGCGGGCTTCCCATACATCATGGGCAAGAGGCTTCTGCACATACACGTGTTTTCCCAATTCCATGGCTGCCAATGCCTGAATCGCGTGGTTATGGTCCGGCGTAGAGATGGAAACCGCATCGATATGCTTATGCTCTTTATCCAGCATTTCCCTAAAATCCACATAAAACTTGGCTTTAGGGAACTTTTCTACTGTTCCTTTAGCACGTGCAAGGTCTACATCACATAAGTAAGCGATATTGGCCTTACCACTTTTATAAATATTGTTTACATCACTACCACCCATTCCACCTACACCTATTGAAGCCACATTCAACATATCGCTAGGAGCTCTGTAGCCTTTGCCCCCTAAAACATGTCGCGGAACGATGGTTATTCCTGCTGCAGCCACTGCTTGCCTTTTTTATAAAGTCTCTTCTGCTGTTATTCTCCATTTTTATAGTTTTTATTTACAGGTTACCTTTTTTCAATTCACTTACGGCAAAGTCGGCAGCGCGGGCCGTCAAAGCCATATAGGTCAACGAAGGGTTAACACATCCTGAAGATGTCATACAAGCCCCGTCCGTAACGAATACATTTTTACAATCCCAGACTTGGTTATTGCCGTTCAATACGGAAGTTTTAGGATCTCTACCCATGCGGGCTGTACCCATCTCGTGGATACCTTGACCGAATCCGTATACATTGTCATAGACTGACACATTTTTAACACCAAGCTGCTCGAGCATCTCCTTCATTTCATATTGCATGTCATGACGCATCTTTAATTCGTTTTCTTTGATTTCTGCGTCAATAGCCAATACAGGAAGCCCCCACTTGTCTTTGGTGTTCTTGTCAAGTTTCACGTGGTTTTCGTGGTAAGGAAGAATTTCTCCAAAGGCACCGAAAGAAACGTTCCAATGATCTCTCAAGCCACAGAGGGCATCTTTGAAGCTACCACCACCTGTCTTTCTTCTGCCGACGCATAGCCTCCATTGCGGGAAGCACTACCTTGATAGCCGAAACCTCTGACATAGTCTCGTTTTTTAGGGTCTCCTTCCACGTTAACGAAACGCGGTACATACAAGCCATTAGCTCTTCTACCATACACCTGCTTATCCAAGTGGTCTTCCACAATACCGCCAGCACCACAACGGAAGTGGTGGTCCATAAGGTTGTGACCGAGCTCACCACTGCTACTGCCCAATCCACCTTCCCAGATATCGGTAGCCGAATTCATCAAAATCCAAGTAGAATTCAGTGCGGAAGCACATAGGAAAATCACTTTTGCATAATACTCATACGTTTGGTTTGTTTCGGCATCCAACACTTCCACACCTTTAGCCTTCTGGGTGTCCTTATCGTAAATGATTCTTGTAACGATGGAATAAGGTCTCAATGTCAGGTTTCCGGTTTTCACTGCTGCCGGCAAAGTTGAAGACTGGGTACTGAAATATGCCCCAAAATTACATCCCAACCAGCATTTGTTTTGGTATTGACAGTTTACACGTCCGTTGTGAGGTACCGTGATATTAGCAGTTCTACCTATGATGAAATATCTTTTTCCTATCATATGAGTTGCTGGATACGTGCAGCCAAGTCACGCTCGATGACGGTTCATCGGCATYGGAGGAAGGTTGAATCACCTCGGTCCGGC
>NZ_JXAC01000236.1 GCF_000814685.1 Sphingobacterium sp. T2 | reverse complement strand
TTTGCTTTATTAGGTAAATCTAAGAAAGTTATACAAAATGCGCAATGGATAAAATCAGATAACACCACAGCAAGATACTTAAGAACAACTATTTATGGAGGTTAATAGAAGGACATTTGGAGCCCTTGCATATAGAAGGTTATTGCGTATATTTGAGAGATGATACGCAATCCGCTGCGCTCCTTGCGTATCATCGGACCGGCGGCTTCCACCGCCTGATGAACACCAGACGCTTCGCGGACTGGCGCACATCAAGCGATTTTGCACAATTCCGACCTGAGCAAAGCTCGGTCGAAACTGAGCAAAGCCGCCGGGCAGTTAGCGGTAATTTTATCAAACAGAATGTTGAACATAAAAAAATATAATCCGATGAAGCTATAAGTAACTGTTCAAAATAAAAAAAAGTGAAACTTTTTTATTGCTTTCAAAAAGCAGTGAGAATTTCTATTATCAACTTTTAAAAATTAGAAGAAATGACGCAGTTACAAATGATTAACAAAACAAAATCTATAGCTCAACAAGACGAAAATGTTTCCGCTGTTTTTATGTATGGTTCATTTACTAAAAGCGAAGGAGATAAATATTCTGATATCGAATTTTACATCTTTTTAAAAAATAAAGAAAATTTCTCGTCGGAAAAATGGGTAAATCAAATTCATCCTGTGGCATTATATTTTACAAATGAATATGGAAGCGAAGTTGCTATTTTTGAGAATATGGTCAGAGGCGAATTTCATTTTTTAAAAACGGAGGAAATTGAAATTATCAAATCTTGGGACGGAATTGTTGCATTTAGCGATTTTGACCAAATGAACCTAATCGACAAAGACGGACATTTAACGAAAACACTAAATCAAATCAAAACGAAATCGCCCGAAAGAATAACAAATGAAAACATCTTGTGGTTAAGTCAATCATTACTGAATGTTGTACTGACAACAAGCAACTTAATTAAGCGAGAAGAATTTGCTCATGCTCATCATAGTTTATCAAATGTTCAGAAATATTTGCTTTGGCTTATTAGAGCAAGAACAAACAAAACCCAACATTGGGAAAGTCCAACTAAAAGTCTTGAAAAGGATATTGATACGACTTGGTATTTTGCGTATAAAACAGTAACATCGGATTTAAATCCTAAAAATATAATTTTAGCTTTTGAAAACTCATTAAATTTATCGGAAAAACTATTTGACGAACTAAATATTGAACCAAAAATGAAAGAAATCCTACATGAAATAAGAAAAAACTACCGCTAACATCGGTTTGGCGAAATGGCGGGTTATGGGAAATATAGAAAGTTCGTACATTTTTTGTCGCAACAGCTTTTTATATTTCCTTTTTTGTTAATTTAGTAAATAATAAAAAGCTGTTGCTCAAGTTAGTGAAAGATTGAAAGTTTTGGCTTTCTAATCCGCCACTATCGCCAAGCTTGAAACGTTGCCTGCTATATTGACCAAACTCAGTCATCATCTTCAAGAGTAAAAATATCATCTACCGTTTTCCCGAAAAATTTTG
>NZ_JXAC01000235.1 GCF_000814685.1 Sphingobacterium sp. T2 | reverse complement strand
CAAATTTCAACAAGAAGTTAGCATCTTTATAATCGATATATTTGATACCATTCTTTTTGAAACGACAATATTTTTTACGGTTGTCCTCTACTTTAGGAGCAGTCACGTATTGAATGTTTTCGTTTGCCATTAGTTTGCTACCTCCTCAGTTTTAGTTTCAGCTTTCTTGTTGAATGCACCGCTACGTTTTTTCTCATTGTACGCAACAGCATGTTTGTCAAGAGCAACGGTCAAGAAACGCATTACGCGCTCATCACGTTTGTATTCAACCTCTAATTTTTTGATTAATTCACCTGGAGCCTTGAATTCTGTTAAGTGATAGAATCCAGTTGTTTTTTTCTGGATTGGATACGCTAATTTTTTCAAACCCCAATTATCTTCTGCGATAATTTCGGCTCCGCCTTCAGTCAAGATGTTTCTGAATTTAGCAATAACTTCTTTTGCTGCATCTTCTGAAAGCAACGGGGTAAGAATGATTACAGATTCGTACTGTCGCATTGTTACTGTTACTAATTAATGTTAATTAAATAAAAATTCCGCACTCTTACGGAAGTGCAAAAGTACATAAAAAAAATGGTTTGTCAAATGCTTTATTCTTATTTTCAATTTTTTTCTATAAATCGGAAAGATCTGTCTATCAAACCTAAGCCAAACCATCGTGCAAAATTCAAAAGACTTATAGGCGTAATATCTTTGGGATTACTATTTTTGTTTATGACGCTGATTGAACACCTCAAAAGTTTTTATCATATAGACGACGATTTGGAAATATTCTTTGATTCAATTAGTGAAACAAAAGAATATGCCAAGGGAGATTTTATTTTCGAGCCAGACAGCTATTTAAAGCATATCTACTTCATCGAATCCGGCTTCACCAGAGTTTTTTATTATAAAAACAAGAAGGATGTTACCCACTATTTTTTCGGGGAGAACACGTTCAGCACGGGGATTGAAAGCGTATTTTATGAGAAGCCAAGTTTTTTCGGGTTTCAAGCTTTAACCCATTCGCGTATTACTTTGCTTCCTTTTGCTCCTATCCGTGAGATGTCTAATACAAGCATTACGATGAATCATATTATCGAAAAGATTTTGTTAGACAATTTAATTGCTTTTTCTAAGAGATTTTACAAAAGTCAGTTTGAGACGGCGCAAGAACGCTATGCAGCCTTGTTGAAAGAAAATCCTCAGCTGCTACAGAATGCCTCATTAGGTCATATAGCATCTTATCTTGGCGTCTCGCAGCAGACATTGTCCGTCATTCGTGGGATGATATGATAAGATAAGGCATCATAGCAATCCATTCTCCCGACAGAGAATGGATTTTTTATTTTATAAAGAGTAATTAAGAACTGATAAAATTTGCTAAATTGATATTGATAAACATTAAGACATAATGTTTGTAGATTAGGATGCATCTATAGATATTTTATTTTTTTAAGATATCTGAAAATTATTAACCTTTAAAAGCTGCAATTTTGCTCCTGTCCAAAACAACGGAAACAATATGAAAAGAGTTTTCATTTATCCCGCTTTAGCACTTGTCGGCATACTATGGGGACAATATGGTAAAGCACAAGAAATGTTAAAGCCATTCCGGAACAGCATTGAGAAGGCTGTCCTACACAATAAAAGTATTCAGAACGCCTTGCTGGAAAATCAAAAGGTGGCATTGGATCGTGAAGAAGTAAAAGGCAAGTTTCTCCCCAATGTGTCTTTGAACGCTTTGTATGGCTATGTAAATACGGGAGTGGATGTGGATTTACCCACACAACAGCTGCCCATTACCGGAATTAATCTTTTTGAAGGCACCACAAAAGGAAATCTCTCTACCCAGCAGTCGTATCCGGCGTTACAGCTACTCAGGTTATCTTCAGCGGGTTACAGATTACCAACGGTCAGAAAGCCTTAGAACAAAAGTACAAGGCCCAGATGCTGATGACGGAAGCCGGCTACGATGCCATAGCTCAAGAAATCATCACTTCTTTTGATCAGCTCATGCTTTTGAAGGAGGTGGATGTGCTTATCACTGATTCCGAAAAGCGACTCAATAAAGAGCATCAGAAGGTTGTTAAGGCTATCGAAAACGGTTTTGCAATACCTTATGACCGTGACAAGATCAAATTGGCCATGTTGGAGTTGGAAAGTAAAAGGGCGGAAGTGCAAAGCAACAGAGATCTGTTGTATTTCAAGCTGGAAGAGCTTACAGGACTGCCGAAAGAAGAGCTGCTACAGGTAAGCTATAGATTGGAAGAGATCGTGCTGGAGGATGATGCCATGGCGATGAACCGCAAAGAGCTGCAAGCTTTGGAAGCTTCGCAGAAAGCTTATGAATATGTGTTGAAAAAGGAGAAAGGAGCAATGTTGCCAAAAGTTTTTGCCTTTGGTAATGTTTCCTATCTGAATGCTTTTCATACCCAGACAACCATTAAAGATTTAGGTCCACTGGGTGACGTACAGCTCAAATCCAATCATCTTCAGTTGGCTCCCACCTATGCTGTAGGAGTAGGCTTAAGGTGGAATATTCTTGAAGGTAAAACCCATAAGACATCCATAGAAAAGGCAAAGCTGGATTTGAAAATCAATGAGAACAAACTGGAGGACACCAGAGAAAAGCTCAGTTTGTTGCAAAGAAAGACCAAAGCAGACTACGATTTAGCTCTCAAGAAAATAGGGGTCAGCAGGCAACAGATGACAATAGCACAGAATAATCTACACTTAGCTTCCCGTCAATTTGAGGAAGGCTTACAGGATGTTACAGAACGTCTTGAGGCAGAAAACGAGTTTTATAAACAATCACTAAACTATTATAATCAAGTTTTGAGCCAGCGAATGGCTGCTACGGAGTTGTTAAAAGCAAACGGAAACTTATATCAAATCATTGTAAGATAATCATGAAAAACATAGCATATATATTGGGAATAGCTTTGTTGGCACAGGCTTGTTCCAATCACACAGAGCAGACCAAAGGTTTAGAAGGCAAGATAGAAAGAGATCAGCTGTCGGTGACAACCAAGATTCCGGGGAAGATTCAAAAAATCCTTGTCGAGGAAGGGCAACTTGTCCACAAAGGTGATACATTGATTATACTTGAACTTCCAGAAGTAGATGCTAAGGCTATTCAGGCGCAAGGTGCTTTGGAAGCTGCTCAGGCACAATACGAGATGGCTGTGAAAGGTGCTACGGACGGTCAGCTTCAACAGTTGAGGGCTAAAGTGGACGGATTGAAAGAGCAATATGAGTTTGCGCAAAAGTCGTTGGATCGTATGCGCAACCTGTTGGCCGACTCTTTGGTGTCGCAGCAGAAGTATGATGAGGTGTACGCCAAATACCATGGTGCCAAAAATCAATATTTGGCGGCACAGGCAGAGCTGGCCGATGTTCTCAAAGGAGCACGTATTGAGCAGCAGAAGATGGCCTTAGGACAGAAGGAAAGAGCTTTGGGAGCAGTGACGGAGGTCAATGTAGCAGCACAGGAACGTTATATTATTGCTCCGCAAGACATGTCTGTGGAAACCATAAACCTTAAGGTCGGGGAGCTGGCCTTGGCGGGATATAGCCTGATATCCGGTTACATCACCGATGGAACCTATTTCAGAGTTACAGTACCTGAGAGTAAGATGAAAGATTTTCAGAAAGGTGCTGTAAAGACGCTGCGTATCCCTTATTTGGGCGACAAGAAAGTAGAGGCAAAGATAGAGACAATCAAAGCTTTATCTTCGTATGCAAACATCAGCACAGCATATCCTGATTTCGAACAACAGGAAGCAGTCTTTGAAATACGTATGAAGCCTGTCAACGCTGCGGAGGCAAAAGAGCTTCTTACCAAAGCTAGTTTTATTGTGAAAGAAAATTAAGAAAGGCTAATCATGAAAAGCTTTTGGGAGTTAGTTAAAAGGGAATTTCATCTGTTCTTCCAGAATAAGGTACTTATGGTGCTTTTTCTAGGGGCGCCGATAATGTATGGTATTTTGGTAGGATCGGTATATAAGAAAGGGTCGGTGACTAACCTGCCTATTGTGGTGGTGGATGAAGACCAATCGCCTCTATCTAAGCAGCTGATAGATATGTTCAATGACAATGAAGTCATTTATGTGGCTTCCATCCTGCCGGACAATTTTAAGGCTCACGAAGAGGCTATGCGCAAAGAAGCTACGGTGGTGGTGCAGATACCCCGAAATTTTTCTTCGAACATCAACTATAACCGGCCTACGGAAGTGACCCTGTTTGTCAACACTTCCAACACGTTGACCTCTAATTATGCCATGATGGCTGCCAATGTATGTGTGGCTACGATGAAGGCAGGGATTCAGATAAAAAGTCTGGAGAAAAAAGGTGTGCCCGAATATGTGGCTACACAACAATATGAACCTTTCAAGACGACAATCATACGTCAGAACTTTAAATCCGGCAACTATCTATATTTCATGCTTCCGGGGGTATTGCTGACTGTGTTTCAGCAGGTGTTAATGTTGGGGTTGGCATTGAGTTTTGCTTCCGAATTCGAAAAAGGCACTTTCGGTACTTTGGTAGACAAGTCATCAAACGTCCTGAAATTACTTTTTGTGAAGCTTACCCCTTATTTGTTGATGTCGGTTCTGATTTACGTGCTGTATTATGCTATTCTTTGATATACAGAATGCCATTACATATTGAAGGTTTTACCTTTTGGGGAGCATCGCTATTGTTTTTGCTAGCTGTTGGATTCTTGGGAATATTAGTGAGTATAGCTATTCCGACACAGTTACAGGCTACAGAAATACTGATGGTTGTAGCAACCCCATCCTTTATTCTCAGTGGTTTCACGTGGCCGTTGAGTCAAATGCCGGCGTGGGTCGTTGCGTTCGCAAAATGTATTCCACTGACACACTACCTACAGATTTTCAGAACCCTAGTCATTGAACACGGCAAAGCAGAGATGGTAACTTCCTCAATATGGGGATTGACCATAATAGCTGTTGTAACATTTGTGTTGTCTGTTATTTTATTGCAGTGGAAGATAAATAAGACCAAAAAGCTAAAAGCTGTAGAGGGTTAGGTTTTGAGACTGAATTAGATAGAATAGTTAAATAAGTTTTAAGCTAAATTTTTGATCCTTACAGGGAGGACTTCAGACCTTGTAAGGATTATTATTTTTAATATGCTGTCATACAACTTAGTGTTCTAAATTGTATTTTTGGGACTTTATCATTAAACAAGAACACTATATGAGTCAGACTACGGACAACTCGTTTTCAGCGGAACTAGAAAAGCAGGGAATTGACGGACATATGGTCCTAGGTCATCCTTCGGGACTTTTTGTCTTATTTTTTACCGAGATTGTGGGAACGTTTCTCATTCTATGGGATGCGTGTTTTGTTGGTGAACTTTTTGACTACAGCCATCATTGTGGGGAGTCCTTTTTCGGGATGGGGATGGGACCCTGTACAGGCGGGAGCCTTATACGGTACTTATGCCATGTTGTTGTATATCTCTCCGATATTCGGTGGTATTTTGGCTGACAAGTATTTGGGCTATCGCTATGCCGTAGTAATAGGGGCAGCGATAATGACATTGGGACATTTGTTTATGGCCTTCAATACACCTCTGTTTCTTTATTTGGGATTGGCGGCATTAGTAATAGGAACGGGTTTTTTTAAACCAAATATGACCTCCATTCTCTCGGAAATGTATAAAGGTTTTCCACAGAAAAAGGACGGAGCATACACTATCTTTTACATGGGTGTAAATGCGGGAGCTTTCTTTGGTATGATGCTCTGCGGTTATCTTGCCGAAAAGATTGGGTGGCACTGGGGCTTCGGCCTTGCTGGAATATTTATGCTTTTGGGGACCTTGCAGTTTTGGTTTGCTAAGCCTATTTTTGGAAAAATTGGCGATCCTCCTACGGCAGAACAAAGAGCTGCAGCGAAGGCACAAAAGTGGGATACTTCCAATCCTGACGACAAGCCTAATCCGTTTACCAAGTTGGATACTTTTCTTATTGTGGTGATGACTTTATTGGGCTTGGGATATGCTTTCAATGACCCGCTGTCGAAAATTGCCAATATTGATATTCTTTCTGTATTTCAGATAGGAGATTATGCCGGACAGTATGTGGCTATCCTTACGGCCTTGGTGTTGTTTATTTTTGTCATCATCTCTCGCTTAATTCGTTATACGAAAGTGGTTCGTGACCGTATGATTGCGGTAATCATCTTTGCTTTTTTTTGTGATATTCTTCTGGATGTCTTTCGAGCAAGGAGCTTCTTCGTTAGTATTATTTGCACGTGACTATGTGGATCGCTCGTTGACGGGAAATTCATTGCTCATTTTCAATACGATAAATACTTTACTGACGGTAGTTCCATTGGCTCTTATTACCTATGTAGTATTTAAGTTGACGAAAGCCACTTTTGGCAAGGCACCTTTGTCCAATTGGGTACAGATAATCTGTTTTGCAGCATTATGGGCCATTGCAGGGTGGATGTTGTATAAAGAGTTTACAGCAGAATCTTCTGAGATTACGGTTTCTTGGTTCTCGATCTTAAACTCATTTTTTATCATTTCCTTTGCCAATATGGTTTCGAAGGTTTGGGAGTCTAAGTTCAACCCTCCGGCTTCCGTAAAATATGGCTTGGGATTGATTGTCATGGCTATAGGTTTCGGATTGTTAGCATTTGGAGCTCATGGGTTGCATGCCGGTGTTAAGGTGTCTATGGTATGGCTCGTGTTAGCGTATCTGTTCCACACTTTAGGGGAGCTTTGTCTTTCTCCTGTGGGACTGTCGTATGTGAGCAAGCTGGTTCCGGCGAGGATGATAGCATTTATGTTTGGTATGTGGTACTTGGCCATAGCTATAGGTAATAAGCTGGCAGCAATCTTAGGTGGTCAAATAGAGAATATCACTAAAGAATATTCTTTGAGTACATTCTTCTTGATATTCACTATAGTGCCTGTTGTGGCTGGAGTGATAGTAATACTATTACATCCGTTGGTTAAAAAACTTATGCACGGTGTAAGATAAAGAAACAAAAAGCTCCTAACTTAGACATGCCCCAAAAAGTTAGACACTTATTTGGGGCATTTTTATGAGTAAAAAACAGAAGTATAATTTCAATTTTAAGTTACGTCTAGTAACCACTATTCTACGAGGTAAAGACAGTATTGGAAGCCTTGCAAAGCGAGAAGGATTAAGTAAATCGAATTTACAATTTTGGCTTAGGCTTTACCAAAATTATAGGCTAAGCAAGGCTTGCAAGGTAGTAGCAAAAATCATTCACCAATAAGAAAGAAAAACT
>NZ_JXAC01000234.1 GCF_000814685.1 Sphingobacterium sp. T2 | reverse complement strand
ATCTTAWWTTTAAAGTTATTTATTTTTAAATCTTACGTCTAGTATATCTTCTTTGAATTTTATATCGAGATAATTTATCTCATTGGGTTTAACATATATAGTTCCATAATCTACGGCTAAATCTTTTCCTAAGATGTCGTTTCTTTGGATTTTTCCTTCCTTTAAAGGTGGTAGGTCAGAGGTTGTTGACATGGTATAACAATACCATTTATATGATTTTCCTGACACTAATTTAATGCTAGGTTTCTGTTTAGGTGTAAGTTGTTCATCGAAATGAAGAGTAGAGAAATCCTCACTATAGATTATTAACCTATAAGTGTAATTTTCTCCAAGTGGGATGAAGCTGGGAGTGTATTGAGGGGCTTCAGCAAGTTTTGAAGATACTGAAGGGTGATTTGATGTAATGCTATACATAACAATCGAAAATGGGGTAGAGGTAATTTTGTTTTCTGTATCTTCTGGGTTGTAAGTGTCTTTTGTTGTATTGGCAAGGAGGTCAAATGTTTTATTCTCGTCATTTTCAATACCCGTGAGACGTACCATTAGATTTTCATCATCAGCGACAAATTCGTTATCTGCTTTTTTACATCCAAATGTTAGAAGTAAGAAAAGAAGATGTTGATAAAAAGATAATACAATACTTGTGCATGGAATGTTAATTATAATTCAAAATCTTTTTAATTATAATTCAAAATCTTTTGATTCTAATCACCCTAAGTCACTATCCCATTGTTCGATTTGAGGGACATATTCGTCCGTATTTGAGCCAGATCTTAATTCGGTAGAGCCAGCACATAAAGAATACTCAAGCATGATAGTTTCTAGTTTTATTACAGATCGGGAATAATATGATAAGGGGAGGGACTTCAATGAAGAGTCTTCGAATAGGGTGTTATCCATTATTAATATTTAGTTAGCTTATAGTAAGTGTGATTCTGATTGCAAAGATAGCGTGATAATTTGTAAAAAAAACGCTAAATGATTAACTATCATTTAGCGTTTCGGATGCATCTTATATTTGAGCGTTAAAATCCCATGGCTGTGTCATCTCCACGGTGGTCTGCTCCGGCTTGATATTTTCCGTTAGGTAATACTACGATATTTTCTACTCTTCCGATAGGGCCTCTTTGACGAATGGTGTATCCGTCTTTTTCTAAGCTTTTGCGGATATCTTCGCGGATAGCTTTAGCCTCCACATCTATACGGTCCGGTTTCCATTGATGGTGGAAACGAGGAGCGCTAACCGATTGTTGTGCCGTCATTCCGAATTCTAAAACGTTCAAGATAGTCTGGAATACTGAAGTTATGATTGTCGAACCTCCAGGCGTTCCTACGACCATCTTAAGCTTGCCGTCCTTTTCGATGATGGTAGGGGTCATGGCCGACAGCATACGTTTTCCAGGTTCTATGGAGTTAGCTTTTCCTCCTAGAAGGCCGTACATGTTAGGGGTTCCAGGCTTGATGGAGAAATCGTCCATCTCGTTGTTTAACAAGAATCCGGCGCCATGTACCCATACACAAGAACCGTACGAACCATTGATGGTAGTCGTCAAAGATACTGCATTGCCATATTTGTCTACAATGCTATAGTGTGTCGTTTGTTCTGATTCATAGCCAGGGAATACGGAAGCCTTCACTTCGTCGCTAGGGGTAGCTTTTGCCAATGATACGTTGGCCATGCGGCTGCGGTTGTATTCTGCTGAGGTCAGATGCTCCACCGGAACACGGTAGAAGTCCGGGTCGCCGAGGTGAGTAGCACGGTCTGCATATACGCGACGTTCGGCCTCTACCATAGCGCGTACTGTGCTATCTGCCTGAAATCCCCATTGTGCCAGAGGATATTTTTCTACCGACTGAAGTAATGCCAAGAGTGCTACGCCACCACTTGAGGGAGGGGGCATGGAGATGACCTTATACCCTTTGTATTCTCCTACAATAGGTTTTCTCCATACTGCTTGGTATTCTTCCAAGTCTTTATGTGTGATTAAACCGTTACCGCGCTTCATTTCGGCCACGATAAGGTCTGCTGTCTTTCCTTTGTAGAAGCCATCTCTTCCTTGGTCGGCGATACGTTTCAATGTTTCGGCAGATCTTTTTGCACGAAGATGTCGCCTTCTTTCCAGGGTTCGTCTTTAATGATAGCAGCACCCTTAGGGTTATATTTGACAAAAGACTCTTTGTATTTGTTGAATTCACGGGCTTGCATCTTAGTGATAGGGAACCCTTTTTCTGCCAGTTCGATTGCAGGCTGAAGAAGGGTCTTCCATGGTAGGGAGCTGTATTTTTTGTACGCCTCATCCATACCTGCAACAGACCCCGGCACGCCGGCAGCAAGATGTCCATAAATACTTAAATTTTCGATAGGATTGCCTTCTTTGTCCAGATACATGTCTCTGTGTGCCGCCAAAGGAGCTTTTTCTCTAAAGTCTAGAGAGCTCACCTCTCCTTTGTTGCTTCTATATACCATGAATCCGCCACCACCGATGTTTCCGGCGTTAGGATAGACTACGGCAAGAGCAAATTTTACGGCAATGGCCGCATCAACTGCGTTACCTCCTTTTTTCAGGATTTCCAATCCCACTTTTGAGGCCAAAGGATGTGCTGTTACTACCACACCATTTTTATATTCGGTGTCCGGTGCACTTTTATGGGTAGTTTGTTTAGATTTACAACTACCTAAGACTAAAAATAGTACAAGTAAATATGAAAGTCTTCTCATAAGGTATTGTTGTGTATGCTTGCAAATATAACAGTAAATTCAAATAATAGAAGGTAAAGCGGAAAAACATTCTCACAAAGGGATTCTGGGCATGCCTAACAAAATTATTACATATTCTTTGATGCCTTCTTAGCATCTTTGCGGCAAATTAACTTAAATATGAAAAGAAAAATATTGTTTTTTACACTTTTATTTGCAGGCTTCTTAAGCTTCCATAGACTTTTTGCGCAGAACTATGAGAAGGAACTTCAAGAGAATTTCCGTCCAGCTTTTATGGATATGGGAGATGTGGAGACTAAAGTAACAAAGCTTCTAGCTTCGGAGCCTGCTACTAATCAGCAGGAAATCCAAAGCCAGCTTAGACAGCGGAAGGAGGCTCTCAGGTAAACATTAAACGTCAGCAGGTGGGTAAGAAGGAGCTTTCGAATGTGGAACTAGCACGAAGAGTGAGGCTATCGACAGTGGTTATCGGTAATGCATATGATTGTGGCAAATGCCATCGTACACACGTCGCACCCGCCGCAACAGGATATATTATTGATGAGGGTGGTATCATAGTCACTAACTATCATGTAATAGATTCTGCACGAAATAGAGTGAACGGAACCAAAAAGGAACTTTTTGTGATGACCGATGAGGGAGACATCTTCTTTATTAAGGAAGTACTTGCTTCTTCTTTGGATGATGACCTCGCTGTAGTACGTGTGGATACCAAAGGAAAAAAGCTTAAAGTATTACCTTTGGGGCATATACGGCGCAACAGGGAGAAGACGTATATGTTATGGGACATCCGCGACATAACTTATATTATTGGTCAAAAGGTATTGTAGCACGCAACGTGATGGGTAGATCGGTTATGAATCGCCATGCTGTAGTACCTTTGATGGAAATTACGGCAGACTATGGAGTTGGGGCCAGTGGAGGTCCGGTTGTGGATAAGTACGGGAATGTTGTGGGAACTGTAAGTTCTACCGTAAGCATATATGCAGATGAGGCTGCACAGCGAGGATTTCAGATGTCCATAAAAACCACCATTCCGGTGATACAACTGAAACGTCTTATCAAATTACAATAAGATAAAGCCCGACAACGTGGACTGCCCCCAAAAAGTTGGACGAATTTATGCAATATTTTTGATATGATGAGCTCGGTATTCTACCGGGCTCATTCCATTTAAATTAGTTCTTATCCTTTGTCGTTGTAATATTTAATATATTCTATAATACTCTAGTTAATTCCAGTATTGACCTATATTTCTTWATAAAYAACTCT
>NZ_JXAC01000233.1 GCF_000814685.1 Sphingobacterium sp. T2 | reverse complement strand
AAAAGTGCTGAGCCAAAAGGAAGTAAAACGCATATTCGACGTGGTACGAAACCAGAAGCATTTGCTGATGTTGCAACTGTGCTACGGAATGGGGCTGCGAGTAAGTGAGGTTGTCAATCTGAAAGTGAGCGACATCGACAGTGGACGGATGCAGGTACTCATCGAAGCGGGTAAAGGAAAGAAAGACCGGTATGTACCATTACCGTCTGCAGTGCTGGATTTGCTGCGGGAATATTATAAAGCATACCAGCCCAAAACTTACCTTTTTGAAGGTCGGTACGGTGGGCGGTATTCCGTCCGCAGTGTACAAGCGGTGTTCAAGAATGCAATGAAAGCCGCAAAGGCAAACAAGCCGATAGGGATACACGGTTTGCGGCATAGCTACGCCACACATTTACTGGAATACGGCACGGACATGTCATTCATACAGCAGCTACTTGGTCACAATGACATCAAGACCACGATGCTGTATGCAAAGGTCAGCAATGCGCAACTGAATTCTATCAAAAGTCCGTTGGATAGGATTTTGTAGCTACAGCTTCAAAGATGACCACAATGGGATTTATTACTTCAAAAGAAGAAAACCCTTCATACCGGCTACTCTGTGAGCACAGTTCAGAGCTGTGAGAAACGTGGGGGTCTTTATGTTTAGACACTCTAAAATTTTTTACTTGATCCAATAATCGAATAAATCAGGATGTTGTAAAAAACAAAAAGCCTCCAAACGTTTAATTTGAAAGCTTTTGTATGTTTTGATCTTAAGATCTGTAGCCCGTAGGGGAATCGAACCCCTGTTTCAAGAATGAAAATCTTGCGTCCTAACCCCTAGACGAACGGGCCATCGGGATTTGATGATGCAAATATAAGTGCATTATTTGCACCATCAAAATATTTTTATGCCCTTTTTTCTAATGGGCTGATTTTGAAATCAATATTTTTATATGAGGTCAAAGCCTATATCCGTACGGAAGTATTTTCCTTCGAAGAAGATACGTCCGGCATCGGCTGTGGCCTGTTGTAAGGCTTTGAAGAGGTTGTCTTGTAAGGTTGTCACCGCGATGACACGTCCGCCGGCAGTAACCACCTGACCATCTACCTCTTTTGTTCCTGCATGAAAGACGATAGATTCTTTTACGTTTTCGATGTTGGAGATAACCTTGCCCGACTCATAGTCGCCAGGATAACCTCCTGATACCAGCATTACGGTAACCGCAGTTTTAGGACTTACTGTATAGGTGCGGTTTGCCAAATCACCTTTGGCTACACCTTCGAGCAAATCCACAAGGTCGGATTCTATACGAGGCATCACCGACTCGGTTTCAGGGTCACCCATACGTACGTTATATTCGATGACATACGGATCGCCGTTAACATTCATAAGGCCGATGAAGATAAATCCTTTATATGGGATGCCGTCCTTTTTAAGTCCTTCTATGGTAGGCTTGATAATACGTTCTTCTACTTTTGCCATGAAGGTTTCGTCCGCAAAAGGTACTGGTGAGATAGAACCCATACCTCCTGTGTTAAGTCCGGTATCGCCTTCTCCTACACGTTTGTAGTCTTTTGCTGAAGGAAGGATTTTGTAGGATTCACCGTCTGTCAAGACGAATACCGAAAGCTCTATGCCTTTAAGGTATTCTTCGACCACTACTACACTGCTGGCATCACCAAACTTGGCCTCTTCGATCATGGCTTTTAGTTCGGTTTTGGCTTGCTCCAATGTTTCGCAGATCAATACTCCTTTGCCGGCAGCCAAGCCATCGGCTTTCAGCACGATAGGCAGCTTTTGGGTCTCTAGATAGGCTAACCCTTCCTCTAAGTTGCTGCGATTGAATGATTTATATGCTGCAGTAGGGATGTTGTGTCTGAACATGAACTCTTTGGAGAAGTCTTTGGACCCTTCCAAGGTGGCACCAGCTTTCTGAGGACCAATTATTGCGATATGTTTGGTATCTTCTCTTTCAAGAAAGTAATCATGAATACCTTTTACTAAAGGTTCTTCGGGACCTACCAGTATAAGGTCAATATTGTGTTCCAGCGCAAAATTCGCAATACCTTCAAAGTCGGTAACCTTTAGGTTTACGTTCTTACCATACTTGGTAGTTCCGGCATTTCCGGGAGCGATATACAGGTTAGTTAATTTAGGGCTCTGTGCTATTTTATAAGCAAAGGCAGATTCACGACCGCCTGATCCGATAATTAAGATATTCATAACGCAAATATACAATCTCAGGTGGTATTCTTAAATTTAAAAGGATTATTGTCACACTTTTAATAAAATGTGATATCTTTAGTCTAACCAATATAAACATTATGATAAGGACTCTTTTTGTCTGCCTTATTGCGTTATTATGCAGTCCTGTGAGGGCGCAGGATGTCCAAAGTTTCATAGAAAAGCTCGGTAAATATAATGCAGAACAACCTCAGGAAAAGATTTATATACATTTCAATAAGCCCTCTTATTCTGCGGGGGAGACAATATTTTTCAAGTCCTATACGACGGTAGGGGTCAACAACTCCCTGTCAACTCTTAGTGGGGTACTCTATGTAGAACTTGTAAGCCCGGCGGACAAGATTGTGGAAAGAAAGGTGGTAGCCACCCCTATGGGTATAGGTGTAGGAAGCTTTGATTTGGCAGATACCGTTACCGAGGGAAGATATCGTGTACGTGCTTACACCAACTGGATGAAGAATTTTGCTAAAGATTACTTCTTCGAGCAGCCTATAGACATATTCAATGGTCGCTCGGATGAGGTGTTTACACAGACGGACTATCAGGTGCGGGACAAAGATGTGATTTACAGAGTTAAGCTTACAGGTTCTGACAGCCAGCCTCTACCCAAAACGAGGGTCAGCTGTGTGATATGGTCCCAAGCAAAGGAGGTGGACAAGAAGACCGTCACCTCCGACGAACAGGGCATTATCGAAATTGCTGTACCTAAAAAGCATAAGAATAGCGTCATCACCCTCCGCTTTAAGAAACCTTCAGGATTTTATGTAAATAAAATTGTTAGAACTGTAAATCCCGACTTGCAATATGACACCCAACTGTTTCCGGAAGGAGGCCGCCTGTTGGCCGGATTCCTGAATAATATTGCCGTCAAAAGCATAAATAATAAAGGATTAGGGGTTTCTTCGAAAGTTTTGCTCACCCGAGGAGCAGATACCTTAGGAATTATAGAGACCAACAAGCTGGGGATGGGGGCTGCGCAGATTTTTATCAACGATACCAGCGGCATTCAGGCTACAGCCATATATCCGGATGGCAGCAAGCAGGAGTTATCTATGCCTAAAATTTATGCTTCCGGCTATTCGGTCATTACGAATAATACGCATAAGGAAAAGCTTTTCGTGGAGATGCATATCAGTGAAGACCGTTTAGACCATCAAGATCTTTATTTTGTGGTGCATCATCTTGGCGAGGTGTTTTTTGTGTCAAAGACTAGCGCCAACCGTTCCGCAATAATTTTTGCGGTGGACAGGGTTAAGCTCCCGTTGGGTGTGGTCACCGTATCCATACTTAATAGCAGTTTTGTTCCTCTTATCGAGCGGTCCTTTGTTTTCTTTTCAGGAGTTGGAGGAAAGCACGGTCACGTTGGATAAGGACGCTTATAAGCAGCGCGAAAAGGTACAGGTAAAATTTAAGATTGCTAACGGTGAAAGCAATAATTTGGGAGCCTTCTCCGCTGCGGTGTACGATCTTTCCAAGGTAAATACAGACAATTTAAGTCAGCACAATATTCTCTCCGCCCTTTTGCTCAATGCGGATATTAGAGGCTATATAGAAAATCCTAACTATTATTTCGAGGACAATAAAATAAAGACGGCAGATATAGACTATCTTATGCTTACGCAAGGGTGGAGAAATATAGCGTGGGAAAAGTTGGAGGTGCCGGTGGAGCTTCAGTATAAGCCGGAAAAGAGCCTTAGCATCTCGGGTTATACCAAAAGGTTAGGAAGAAGTAAACCCTATCCTAATGCCAGGGTACAGTTGATTTCTACGCGCAACTTCCTAGACTTTTTGGATACTACTTCCAATGAAGACGGATATTTCGAATTTGACAATCTCATCTTTCCGGACAGCATCAAGGTTTTGATTTCTGCCCAAGATGCCAAGACCGCAAAGAAAAACATAGATATTGTATACAACGAAGAGGTAGCGGCAGAAGTACAGGAAGCTTCCGGAGATTTGGTGGCTTGGGATGTGAATAGTAGCCATTCTGAAGAGCTGTTGGCCGCCAATGCTTTTATGGCGGAGCTGGAAAAGCTAGGGATAAAGGAGAAGGTCATCATGATCGAAGAAGTTGTTGTGCGTCGCAGCAGACCTAAGGTGTCCGAAAACTCCTCGAACCTCAACGGGGCTGGACGGGCGGATCAGGTGCTTACAGAAGAAGACCTTTCTACCTGTCCTACATTGGAGATGTGTCTCAACGGCAGGCTACTGGGTGTGTATTTTGAAAACGGTGAACCGTACAGCACTCGCTCAAGGGCGCCTATGCAGGTGTTTTTGGATGGTATGCCTGTAGATTCCGGCTTCTTCAATACCCTTAATGTAGCTGATATTGAGAGTGTAGAGGTATTAAGGAGTGCGATGTATACCAGTATTTACGGCTCTATGGGAGCTAATGGAGTAATTATTATCACGTCCAAGACCGGTAAATCCGCATTGAATGTTTCTTCAGAGCCGAAAGGGTTGATCACTATTTCTCCACGGGGTTTTGCCGAAGCCAAGCAATACTATTCGCCTAAGTACGATGTGGATGAGGGGATTCGGTATAATTCCGATCAGCGTTCTTCCATCCATTGGGAACCTGCGTTGGTTTCCAACGAAAAGGGAGAAGCAGAATTTAGCTTTTTCACCTCCGATTCATCGGGAAAATATCTTTTGGTAATTGAGGGTATAGATCTTCATGGCAATATTTTCAGAAACGTGACCACCATTAACCGATAAAGGAAAAATTATCTTGCAATAGCTCAATCGATTAATGGCAGAACGATAAAATAATTGTCTTTTTTTCTTGCTGGAATGGGATAAAACTCTCTATCTTTGCACCACTCCGCGAGGGAGAGAAGTTCTACGGAACGTTTGAAAAGAGGGTAGAAGAGGGTAAGGAAAAGATAGTTTATCTTTTTTTGTTGCCCGATAAAAAGAAGAAGAAAAAAACTTCAAAAAAGTTTTTGGAAAATCGGATAAAGTTTCTACCTTTGCAGTCCCGTCCGCAAGGAAGGGGGAAGAGAAAAAGAAATAAAGGCCGTAAGGCAAGAGATAAAGCCGAAGCGAGATGCGGAGGCGGAGAGTTCTTTAAGATATTAATCATGTAGCGTAACGGGTACTTACGTTTTCGAATAGGAGACGATAAATACGGAAATACTTGCCGGGGTTAGACATTTAACATTATTATATACAATGGAGAGTTTGATCCTGGCTCAGGATGAACGCTAGCGGCAGGCCTAATACATGCAAGTCGAACGGGATCCAGATCAAAGCTTGCTTTGGTTTGGTGAGAGTGGCGCACGGGTGCGTAACGCGTGAGCAACCTACCCTTGTCAGGGGGATAGCCCGGCGAAAGTCGGATTAATACCGCATGACATCATTGAGAGGCATCTTTCGATGATCAAAGATTTATCGGACAAGGATGGGCTCGCGTGACATTAGCTAGTTGGTAAGGTAACGGCTTACCAAGGCTGCGATGTCTAGGGGCTCTGAGAGGAGAATCCCCCACACTGGTACTGAGACACGGACCAGACTCCTACGGGAGGCAGCAGTAAGGAATATTGGTCAATGGACGGAAGTCTGAACCAGCCATGCCGCGTGCAGGAGGACTGCCCTATGGGTTGTAAACTGCTTTTATACGGGAACAAACGTCGGTACGTGTACCGGTCTGAGTGTACCGTAAGAATAAGGATCGGCTAACTCCGTGCCAGCAGCCGCGGTAATACGGAGGATCCGAGCGTTATCCGGAATTATTGGGTTTAAAGGGTGCGTAGGCGGCCAGATAAGTCAGGGGTGAAAGTCGGCAGCTCAACTGTCGCAGTGCCTTTGATACTGTTTGGCTTGAATTCGGTTGAAGATGGCGGAATGAGACAAGTAGCGGTGAAATGCATAGATATGTCTCAGAACACCGATTGCGAAGGCAGCTATCTAATCCGTTATTGACGCTGATGCACGAAAGCGTGGGGAGCAAACAGGATTAGATACCCTGGTAG
>NZ_JXAC01000232.1 GCF_000814685.1 Sphingobacterium sp. T2 | reverse complement strand
AAGCACCTGCAGCTACAGAAGAAGCAGTCCTGCTACTGAAGAAGAAAAAGAAAGAATTAARGATTTTGATTTCTTAAGATAAAAGTACYAWRMCTATCGAAAGATAGGCTTTTTTGTTTTAAGTAGATTTGCTATATATTTAAAAGGCTAATAAGGCTAAGAATAATGATGCCTAAGGCAATGTCATGCTCTTTGACCAGATAAGTGCGTATGGTTTTCATTGTCCAATGACATGTGTTCTTTCACCGTGTTGGGTGATATGTCCAGTCTTTCAGCTATTTCCTGATAGCTCAGGCCTTCTTCTCGGGACAGTTTGAAAATCTTTTGGCGCTGTGGCGGTAACTGCATTATCGCCAAGCGGTATATCTTTTCGTATTCGAGGTTGGCCAGACAATCTTCCCCTTCCACCACATAACTTTCTGTTTTGCTCTTTTGGATTTCCTCTTCAATGCTTAATTTCCTGAGGCGCTCCCTATAATATTTGTAGATTTCATTTCTCGTAATCCGAAAGAGGTAATTTTCAACTTTATGGTATACGGAGATGCGTTCTTTAGCGTTCCAGAGATTGAGGAATGAATCATGGATTATCGTCTAACGTCCCAGGGCTTTGTGAAGTTGCAGGATTTTAGCAACTACCATTACAAATATAAACTAAATTTTGCTTTGAAAAACAGAAATTGCAGATACAAACTGTACCTGCAATTTCACAAAACCCTTGTTATGCCACGTTATAATTATGCTATAAATATTCGAGTAATAAAATTATAAGCAAAAAATTGACTATTGCTCTTACAATTATAAATGAAATTATTTTTGTAAAATTTTCTAAATTTCTTTTATTTTTTAACGCCATAAATAGCGTAAAAAAGATAAGAATTAAATTGATTATAATGAAAATTAATAATAAACACGCAAAAATGTTATGTAAGTCAAATCTATAAATTATAAAATACAATATGTAAATTAATACTGTAAATATGCTTGTATTAGCATTCCATATAGATATTGAGTTTTTTGAAAAAGAATTTAACATATATTATAGTTTAATTACCATAATAACAATCAGCAAAATCCATAACCATAAGCCCAACACCAATCCAGCCTAGATATCTACGTCCAATTAATCTTAAAGCACCGATTGTCGTTTCAACTGTTCCTAATGCAGCTGTATTTGAAATTAAATCATATATAGCAGTTATACCAACAGCAGCACTTAAACAAGCACGAATTCTTGGATCCATTCTCATCATTTGTGGGGCATAAGCTGTGCTCATAGCAAATGATAATTCTGCTAATTGTTTTTTATCAAGATTTAATAATTCAGCTTGTTCTGCGGGAGTTAAGTTGTCAAACTCTCCAGATTCCTCCAAATAATTAATCATTTCAGAATGTAATTCTTCTCCATTATTTACAAGTGGTTCTAATAATACTTGCATTTCTTCTTCTTGCAGTTCTTGAGTCTATCCTTTTGGTAGAAATTTCTTTTTGATAACTAATAATTCTTTGAGAAATAAGTTTCATTTCATCAAATTTCAAAACTTTTTTTGACAAGTCTAATTTATTTTCGTTTGTTGAAATTTCATCACCATTCGTACAAGATATAAATAAACTTGATGTTAAAAGTGATGTTATTAATACAAAAATTGATATTTTTTTTAATTGATTCATTTTTTTAAATTTTTTTATTTAATGTTAATTATGATAATGTCAGGTGATTTACATATTTTTCGAGTAATTTATCTGAGTCACCTAATAAATTACTCACTTAATTCGGAAAGATTTTTTATCTTTTTCTCATTGAAGAGGTAAAAGCTGAAGCACCTGCAGCTACAGAAGAAGCAGCTCCTGCTACTGAAGAGAAAAAAGAAGATTAAGGATTTTGATTTTCTAAGATAAAAAGCCTATCGAATGGACTGCCCCCAAAAAGTTGGACGAATTTATGCAATATTTTTGATATGATGAGCTCGGTATTCTACCGGGCTCATTCCATTTAAATTAGTTCTTATTCCTTTGTCGTTGTAATATTTAATATATTCTATAATATCCTTAGTTAATTCCAGTATTGACCTATATTTCTTTAAATAAACAACTCTATTTAGTACCCAAAAAGT
>NZ_JXAC01000231.1 GCF_000814685.1 Sphingobacterium sp. T2 | reverse complement strand
CGAAAAGAGAATGAAAGACTCTTCTTTAAAGGTGGCGAAGTACRCTTTCTTTGTCTGACTTAAGGATGCCTTAAGTACTACCAAAGCAAAATGTTCAGTAAGTATAGGAAGAGACTCGATCTTAGGAGGGAAATTTCCCATCCGTACAAAGCCGAAGTCCAGCTCATCTTTTAATAACAGCTCCATCTGTATTTCGTTGGATAGTTCATTAAGGGTGATGTCTACCATTGGTTGCTGGCTCTTTAGTCGTGTTAAGAGTTCAGGAAGTATAGTCTGTACAGCCGAACCTATAAAGCCAAGCTTTAGTGTAGCAATTTTACCTTCTCCAATCTTTTCAATCTGAGTGTGGATGTTGTGGTAGTGAGTGAAAAGTAGTTCTACCTCTTTCTTCAGATATTCTCCGGCAGGTGTCAGCTTTACAAAACGTTTCCCCCTTTCAAAAAGAGCTGTCTTGTAAATTTCTTCCATCTGTTTGATTTGTCGTGTCAAACCCGGTTGGGAAATAAAGAGCCTTTCGGCAGCTCGGCGATAGTGCAGCTCTTCTGCCAAAACTTTGAAATAATAAAGATGCCTTAGTTCTATTTGATAATTCATAGTTATCAATTAATGATGTAATTGATATTAATAGTTATCAAATATAAGGGGTAAATTTGATAATGAAAGACGAAGATTTATGAAAACATTTAGGTACGGAGAAGATTTTTTGAAATGTTCGATAGCTATAGCTATCGCCAAAGGAAATATAAAGGGGGTATTGACAGAAGAAGCCAAACGCCAGATTCAGCAGAGCGCTGACTATGTACAGAAAATAGTAGATAAGGGGAAAGTCGTTTATGGAATAAATACAGGCTTTGGACCTTTGTGTACAACGATTATAGATGCGGAAGATACCCGTACGTTGCAGGAAAATATTCTTAAAAGTCATGCCGTAGGGTAGGAGAACCTATCGACAAGGAGCTTAGTAAGCTGATGTTGATTTTGAAGGTTCATGCCTTGGCAAAGGGTTATTCAGGAGTGCAGCTATCGACAGTAGAGCGTATCATCTGGCATATAGAGCACGATGTAATTCCGGTTGTGCCCAAACAAGGGTCGGTAGGTGCTTCCGGAGACTTGGCTCCCTTGGCACATCTTTTTTTGCCGCTTATCGGATTAGGCAAGGTATATTATGCAGGTGAGATCAAAGATGCGGCAGAGGTTTTGTCTCATTTGGGAATGAACGCTGTACCGTTAGGAGCCAAAGAAGGATTGGCACTTATCAATGGAACTCAATTCATGGCGGCACATGCGGTCAAGGGTGTGGTAGAGATGAGTCGCATGCTGGATACGGCGGATCTTGTGTCAGCTTAATGATCGAAGGGCTTAATGGTTCAATCAAACCTTTTTTTAAAGAGCTTCATCAGCTACGTAACTATAAGGGAAACAGTTATGTAGCTTCTACGATATACAATTTGTTGGAGGGTTCAGCGATCATGGAGTCCCATCGCAATTGTTTGCGAGTACAGGATCCCTATTCATTGCGCTGTATTCCGCAGGTGCATGGCGCTTCACGAAATGCGTGGCTCCATCTTAAAGAAACCATAGAAACGGAGATCAACGCTGTTACGGACAATCCTATCATCATCAATGACGAACTGACTATCAGTGGCGGTTCTTTTCACGGACAGCCTATTGCCTTGCCAATGGATTATGCAACCTTGGCAGCCTCCGAAGTCGGCAATATCTCGGATAGAAGAGTATACCTTTCCTTGGAGGGGGAGACAGATCGTGTGCCTAAGCTGCTGGTGAGAGTTACGGGATTGAATTCGGGGTTTATGATATTGCAATACACGACGGCAGCATTAGCTAGTGAGAATAAGAGCTTATGTTTTCCTGCAAGTGCGGACAGTATTCCTACTTCCTTGGGACAGGAGGATCATGTAAGCATGGGTTCTATTTCCGGACGTAAGCTTTTGCAGGTGTTGGACAATGTGGATAAGATTTTGAGTATAGAGTTATTATGTGCTACTCAAGCTAAGGATTTTCACTATCCATTGCAGTCTACTCCAATTATAGAGAGCATTCATCAGCATATCCGAAAATTCATACCTCATATTGAAGAAGATCAGCCTATGCAGGAGATTCTGCAAAAGGCCTTGGATCTCGTGAAAAGTGGAGAGCTATTGCAGATAGCGCAAACCGTAGCTTCTGAAAAAGCGTTAAAATATAAGACCACCCATTTGGATGATTTTGAAAATTACTGATATGGATAAATTATTGGTTGGGCCATTCCGTCAGTTGATTACTATGCGGAATTTACCATTGAAGGGAGCGATAAAGGACAGTCAGCTGGAGATCATTCCCCACGCGGGAGTCTGCATAGAAAGAGGCCGTATTGTTGCGGTCGATATCTATGATAGACTGAAAGACAAATATACTGATGCTAAAAGCGTGACATATAAACAAGATGTGGTATGTGTTCCTGGTTATGTAGACTGTCATACCCATATAGCTTTTGGTGGCAGTAGGGCTAATGATTTTGCCTTGCGGAATGCTGGAAGCTCCTATTTGGAGATTGCCCAGGCCGGCGGTGGTATTTGGAGTACGGTGCAGCATACCAGAGCCTGTTCGCAAGAAGAACTTTGCTTCCTTACGCAGCAGAGGGCAGACAGTCTTTTAGCACAAGGTGTTACCACCGTGGAAGTGAAGAGTGGCTATGGTCTTGACGTGGAGCAGGAGCTAAAAACTTTAAGGGCCATACAAGCTGCGAATCAAAGAACAGCAGTAGAACTCATTGCTACCTGCCTAGCGGCACATACAAAGCCTAAAGACTTTGTGGGTAGCAATAAGGATTATTTGGCATATATTCAGGAAGAGCTTTTTCCAAGACTTTTAGAAGAAAAGTTAACACGTCGTATAGATGTTTTTGTTGAGCAGAGTGCTTTTTCTGTGGAGGAGGCAAGAGCATATCTGTTGAAAGCGAAAGCTTTAGGTTTTGATGTGGTGGTTCATGCTGACCAATTTACGGTTGGAGGTTCGTCGTTAGCAGTAGAGTTGAAAGCCCTTTCAGCAGACCATTTGGAGGCTTCTACTACGTCTGAGATTGAGCGTTTAGCACACTCCAATGTGGTTGCGGTGGCTCTGCCTGCCGCCTCTTTGGGGTTAGGCTGTTCTTTTACCCCTGCCCGTAAGCTGCTGGATGCAGGGGCAGCCTTAGCTATCGCTACAGATTGGAATCCCGGATCTGCTCCTATGGGGCAGCTTATGACATCTGCCAGCATTTTGGCAGCCATGGAAAAGTTGACAAATGCGGAAGTCCTAGCTGCTATCACTTTCCGTGCGGCAGACGCGTTGGGCTTGCGTGATCGAGGACGTTTGGTAGCGGGACAATTAGCCGACTTTGTGCTGTACGCTACGGATAATTATCAAAATATCACTTACCACCAAGGCTCGTTACAGCCCATGGCTGTCTGGAAGTCGGGGGTTGAAGTGTATGGTTGTTAAATTAACATTTTAGTAGAGATGAATACTTTTCAAGAACAGATATTACAAGGTATTCCGGAGGTGTTACCTCCCAAGAAGGAGTTGGATGCTACGGTGAGTCATGCACCCAAACGCAAAGCTATTCTTACACCACAAGAGGAACGTTTAGCAGTGCAGAATGCCTTACGCTATTTCAAGGAGGAATGGCATGAGGAGCTGGGAAGAGAGTTTTTGCAGGAACTGAGAACGTTTGGACGTATCTATATGCATAGGTTCAGACCGGACTATGAGATGTATGCCCGTCCTATAGACGCTTATCCTGCCCGCTGTACACAGGCTGCAGCCATCATGTTGATGATTCAGAATAATCTTGATCCTGCCGTAGCACAGCATCCTCATGAGCTTATAACCTACGGTGGCAATGGAGCTGTCTTTCAAAATTGGGCACAATACCTATTGACCATGAAATATCTTGCGGAGATGACAGAAGAGCAAACACTGCATATGTACTCCGGTCATCCGATGGGACTTTTCCCCTCGTCAAAGGAAGCACCCCGTGTGGTGGTAACCAACGGCATGATGATTCCTAACTATTCTAAGTCCGATGATTGGGAGCGTTTCAATGCTTTAGGTGTTACTCAATACGGTCAGATGACAGCAGGGTCTTACATGTATATTGGTCCTCAGGGAATTGTTCATGGCACTACTATCACCGTCATGAATGCTTTCCGTAAGGTGCTTCCTCCTGGAGAAGAGGTGCGAGGTAAGGTATTTGTCACTTCCGGACTAGGAGGAATGAGTGGAGCTCAACCCAAGGCAGGGAATATCGCCGGCTGTATTACGGTCTGTGCCGAGGTCAATACTGCCGCTGCTCTAAAACGGTATAATCAAGGCTGGGTTGATGAGGTTCATTACGATATGGGTGCGTTGGTGGCTCGGGTAAGGGAAGCTATGGCAGCTAAAGAGGTGGTTTCTTTAGCCTATGTGGGAAATGTCGTTGAAGTGTGGGAAAAGTTTGTATCGAAGAAGATATTTATGTCTCAGTAGGATCTGACCAGACTTCCTTGCATAATCCTTGGTCCGGTGGATATTATCCTGTAGGGTTTAGTTTTGAAGAATCCAATAAGATGATGGTTGAAGATCCTGAACGCTTCAAAAAGGTGGTACAGCAAGCTTTGGTTCGTCATGTCGAGGCCATCAATAAGCATGCTTCACGGGGAACTTATTTCTTTGATTATGGAAACGCTTTCTTGCTGGAGGCTAGCCGTGCAGGAGCGGATATTATGGCAGAAGATGGGGTGAATTTCAGATATCCTTCCTATGTGCAGGATATATTGGGACCTATGTGCTTTGATTATGGCTTTGGACCCTTCCGCTGGGTATGTACTTCCGGAGATCCGGAGGATTTGCGTAAGACGGATTATCTTGCTTTGGAAGTCATGACTCAACTGAAAGAATCTGCCTCTCACAATATTGTTCAGCAATTGGAAGATAACATCAAATGGATTCGGGAAGCTGATCAAAATAGATTGGTTGTAGGTTCGCAAGCACGCATCCTGTATGCTGACGCGCTGGGACGTATACGTATCGCAGAGGCTTTCAATAAGGCTATTCGTGACGGTAGACTGAAGGGACCAGTCGTGTTGGGAAGAGACCACCACGATGTGAGCGGTACAGACTCGCCTTATCGTGAGACAAGCAACATCTATGATGGAAGTCGTTTTACAGCAGATATGGCAATACATAATGTAATTGGAGATAGCTTCCGTGGCGCTACATGGGTGTCTATACATAATGGAGGAGGCGTCGGCTGGGGAGAAGTGATAAATGGAGGGTTTGGCTTGGTGTTGGACGGTTCACAAGAAGCAGACAACCGATTAAAACAAATGTTGTTTTTCGATGTTAATAATGGTATAGCACGAAGAGCTTGGGCTAGAAATAAGGAGGCTTTGGAGGCTATAGAGAAAGAACTGCAACGCACTCCCCAGCTCAAAGTCACAACACCGAATTTGGTAGATCAATCGTTGTTGGATAAAATATTTTCGTAATGGAGGCATTTCATAAATTATATCAGAAGGCAAATCCCGACCTGTGGCAGGGAAGAATAGACGGAGAGGATAGGGCATTGCATCGCTGGCATCAGGTGGTGGAGTGTGTAGATTTGAATTCTGTAAAACAGATGGACAATGCCATAGCCATACTAGGATTTTGTAGTGATGAAGGTGTTCGTAGAAACAAAGGAAGAGAAGGCGCTAAAGCAGCTCCTCCTTATCTGCGAAAAATTCTGGCCAATTTGCCTGTTCATTTTGGAACACACAGAAAATTGATAGATGTGGGGGATATCCATATCCAAGGATATGATTTGGAATCGGCTCAGAAAGCTTTAGCTTTGGCCGTAAGCAAGATTCGTAGCTTGAATGGATTTCCTTTGATTATAGGAGGAGGGCATGAGGTGACTTATGGCCATTTCAGAGGCCTTTCTTCTGATAATAAGCGGATAGGTGTTATCAATATAGATGCTCACCTAGATATGCGTCCATTGGAGGAGGGGAAAGGGAATTCCGGTACTAGCTTTTACCAATTGGAGAGAGAGCTTTCTTCGAATGGACAGCAATTGCATTATATGGCTATAGGAATACAAGATATAGCCAATACCCAAGGCTTACTGCAATATGCGATTTCTAAAGATGTGCTTATTGTCAAAGCTGATGAGATTCAGGCTAAGCGGCTAGACGCTGTCAAAGCCAAAATAGAAAGTTTTGCAGCGGAAATCGATGAACTGTATTTAACCTTAGATATGGATGTTTTTGCGGCGACCTATGCTCCGGGCGTTAGTGCTGTTGCCTTTCAAGGACTGATTCCGGACCATGCATTTTATGAGCTTCTGACTTATATTTTTAAGCAACCCAAATTGGTAAGTATGGATATAGCGGAATTAAATCCTCGATTTGATATAGACGAGCATACAGGACGCTTGGCCGCTAGTTTTATTTTCAAGCTTCTACAAGAAATTTAGTACTTTAGATAAAATAGTATTGTTATGTCTAATATTGATTTTATCCGTGAGGAAACGGCCGCAAATTATTGGGAATTTTTTAGTAGGAAGATTATTATCCTTTTCGTCAAGAAACGCTCTATAGGACCTTTTGTTTTCATAGATTCATATGGGCCCAGCCTGCTTGGCGGAGCATGAAAATCTTGACGTTGCTCCGCACCCACATATAGGTCTTTCGACATTAACCTATCTTTTCGAAGGAGCAATATTTCACCGCGATAGTATTGGGTCAGCGATGGAAATTACACCTGGAGCGGTAAATTGGATGACAGCGGGAAGAGGAGTTGTTCACTCGGAACGTACACCGGAGTATTTACGTCAAAAGGATAAGTTTCTTCATGGTTTGCAGATCTGGGTTGCTCTTCCTAAAGAGCTGGAATTCATGGAGCCGGAGTTTTATCATATCGAAGCCAAAGATATTCCCTCTTGGGAAGAGGATGGAATTCATTATAAACTCATCGCTGGAGAAGCTTTCGGCAGAAGATCTCCTGTTCCTGTATACAGCCCGTTGTACATGCTGGAGATAAAAAGTCATGAGGAAAGCTTTATTGATATTCGGGAAGGATTGTTCGGTGAAAGTGGCTTATATATTTTGGAGGGAGAAATAGAAAGTAATGGCTATACGTATGGCCCTAAGCAGATTCTGATCACGAAAGACGCTCATCTATGTTCTTTTACTATGAAGCCCAACACTACGGTATATATTTTCGGGGGAGAGCCTTTTCCTGAAGAGCGTTTTATTTATTGGAACTTTGTCGCTACAGACAAAAGTATTATCGAAGCGGCAAAAGAGCGTTGGAAAAATCACGAGTTTCCGAATGTTCCCGGAGATGATGGATATGTACCTTTGCCAAACTATTAAAGAGCAATAAAAAAAGAGTGCCGTAAAGCACTCTTTTTTTATAAAGATTTTCTAATTAATTCAAAAGCTTTATCGATTTCTTCGACGGTGACAGTGAGATGCGGTCTGAAACGTACGCTTTTTTCTCCACATCCTAGAATCAACAGCTTGTGTTCAAGCGTTTTCTTGATGAAGGCATCTCTACGTTCTTCGGTGTTAAAATCAAAAGCACATAAAAGTCCTTTGCCTCGTGGATTGGAAAGGAAGTCGTTTTCCGATACCAGTTTTTCAATCTGTTGGAGGAGATATTTGCCTGTTTCAGCAGCTTTTGCCACCAGCTTTTCTTTTTCAATTATCTCTAAAATCAGTTTGAAGCGGACCATATCGACAAGATTGCCCCCGAAAGTGGAGTTGATGCGGCTTGACTCTTTGAAGACGTGGTTTTCTACGCGGTCGATCTTTTCTTTGTTGGCCAAGATACCGCAAACTTGTGTTTTTTTTCCGAAGGCGATGACGTCAGGAATGATGTCGTAATGCTCATAGCACCACATTTTGCCGGTCATGCCTACACCTGTCTGTACCTCATCCAATATCAATAGAATATCGTATTGGTCACAGATGCGACGTAGCTCCTTAAAGAATTCTTTTCTAAAGTGATTATCCCCACCTTCTGCTTGTATGGATTCGACAATCAAGCAGGCGATGTCATGTGGATTTTTGTCTATCGCCTCCATGATTTGAGCGATGGCTTGCTTTTCTACTGCTATTGTCTCTTCAATACTTTCATCGGTTAGAGGGAATGTAAGTTTAGGGTTGACGATCCGTGGCCAGTTAAATTTTGGGAAATACATGTATTTGCGAGGATCTTTTGTGTTGGTCAACGATAATGTGTATCCCGAGCGGCCGTGGAATGCTTGTTGGAAATGGATGACTTGCGATGCTTCGTGGTTGATGCCCTTACTTAAATTTAGGCGCGTCTTCCAGTCGAAAGCCACCTTAAGAGCATTCTCTACTGCTAGAGCCCCCCCATCAATGAAGAAAGCATAGCTTAATTCTTTAGGGATGGCTACACGTTCGAATGTCTCCACAAATTCTGCAAAGCTATCCGCATAGATATCTGAAAGTGCAATGTTTGTTTATCGCTACTTTTTCTAGTTGTTTACTTGTTTTCCTTAATATATGGATGGTTATAACCTACCGGAGAGGCTGCAAACATGCTAAACATGTCCAAATATTCATTTCCCTCCGTATCTACCACTATAGATTTGTATGACTTTTCCAAATCCATAGTAAAAGGAAAGCCATCGGCTAGAATATGTTTTGATAATATCTGATGTGTTTTATTCATAATTTAGTTGATGTCTATTAATGGTTCTATTTCTATCTTTCCGTTATTATAAGTTGAATTGAATACCTTGTGCTAAAGGCAGGTTGGTCGTATAATTAATGGTGTTGGTTTGTCGGCGCATATAGACTTTCCATGCATCGGATCCGGACTCGCGTCCACCTCCCGTTTCTTTTTCGCCACCGAAGGCGCCTCCAATTTCAGCTCCGGATGTTCCTATATTAACATTGGCAATGCCACAGTCTGAACCATTATGGCTCAAAAATAGCTCGGCCTCCCTCAGATTCGTTGTCATTATGGCTGATGAAAGTCCTTGTTTTACATCGTTTTGTAGTGCAATGGCGTTGTTGACGTCACCAGAATATTTTATTAGATACAGAATAGGGGCGAAAGTTTCCTGTTGTACGATATCGTAATGGTTTTCTACTTCGGCAATTACCGGCGTCACATAACATCCGCTTTCATAGCCCTCACCTTCCAGTACTTTTCCTTCCAAAAGGATGTTACCTCCTTGTTCTTTTATTTTCTTCAAGGCGTCCAAATACATTTGTACGGCAGCTTTGTCAATAAGAGGCCCCATGTGGTTTTTACTATCCAACGGGTCGCCAATTTTGATTTGTTTATAGGCTTCCACTAAGGATTCTTTTACTTTATCGTAGATGCTTTCGTGGATGATAAGCCTTCGAGTACTTGTACAACGTTGTCCTGCTGTTCCTACAGCGCCGAAAACAGCTCCTATTACGGTCATCTTCAAATCGGCGGATGGTGTAACGATGATAGCATTGTTGCCTCCCAATTCCAATAGGGATCTTCCCAATCTTGCAGCAACTGTCGCTGCAACCTGTTTGCCCATCCTAGTGGAGCCCGTTGCAGAGACAAGAGGAATACGTTCGTCTTCGGCAATCCATTTGCCGACCTCTGCGTCGCCGATAACAAGAGAAGAGATACCTTCAGGAAGATTGTTTTCCTTCAATATTTCTGCAATTATATTTTGACAAGCTATGGCACATAATGGTGTTTTTTCGGATGGCTTCCAGACTATCACATCGCCACATACTAGAGCTAAAGCAGCATTCCACGACCATACTGCTACAGGGAAGTTGAAGGCCGTGATGATACCTACAATTCCCAGCGGATGGTATTGTTCGTACATGCGATGCCCCGGGCGTTCAGAATGCATGGTAAGACCATATAGCTGTCTAGAAAGTCCTACAGCAAAATCACAGATGTCTATCATCTCTTGGACCTCACCCAAACCTTCTTGGTAAGATTTTCCCATTTCGTAGGAAACCAGTTTTCCAAGAGTTTCTTTCTCCGCCCTAAGTTTGTTGCCTAGCTGACGTACGATTTCTCCTCTCTTTGGTGCAGGAATGTCGCGCCAAATAGCTTTCGCTCTTTCGGCTTCTTGGATTACTTTTTCATATTCTTCCCGCGTAGTTGAAAGTACACTTCCTATCAACTTGCCGTCGGTAGGAGAGTAAGAGTCTATTTTCGATCCGCTACCAAACCAATTGGATCCTGTAGAAGAACCTAAGTTGCTTTCTGATAGTTTTAATGATGATAGTTCTTTAAGGTTCATAATTTGTAGTAGATTATTCAATTTTTATGTAAATATACCGAATAAAATTTATTTTTCAAGTGTTTTGTGAAAACATTTGACTAAAATAAGGATTTTAACAGGTTTATAACATTAGTTTGATATTAAAAGAAAAATATCTTACGCATTATCAGCGTATTATGTTTTAAGGGTTAAAAAATAAGGTTAAAAATGTTTGGAAGTAATGGTTTAAACTCTCTATCTTTGCACCACTCCGCGAGGGAGAGAAGTTCTACGGAACGTTTGAAAAGAGGGTAGAAGAGGGTAAGGAAAAGATAGTTTATCTTTTTTGTTGCCCGATAAAAAGAAGAAGAAAAAAAACTTCAAAAAAAGTTTTTGGAAAATCGGATAAAGTTTCTACCTTTGCAGTCCCGTCCGCAAGGAAGGGGGGAGAAAAAAGAAATAAAGGCCGCAAGGCAAGAGATAAAGCCGAAGCGAGATGCGGAGGCGGAGAGTTCTTTAAGATATTAATCATGTAGCGTAACGGGTACTTACGTTTTCGAATAGGAGACGATAAATACGGAAATACTTGCCGGGATTAGACATTTAACATTATTATATACAATGGAGAGTTTGATCCTGGCTCAGGATGAACGCTAGCGGCAGGCCTAATACATGCAAGTCGAACGGGATCCAGATCAAAGCTTGCTTTGGTCTGGTGAGAGTGGCGCACGGGTGCGTAACGCGTGAGCAACCTACCCTTGTCAGGGGGATAGCCCGGCGAAAGTCGGATTAATACCGCATGACATCATTGAGAGGCATCTTTCGATGATCAAAGATTTATCGGACAAGGATGGGCTCGCGTGACATTAGCTAGTTGGTAAGGTAACGGCTTACCAAGGCTGCGATGTCTAGGGGCTCTGAGAGGAGAATCCCCCACACTGGTACTGAGACACGGACCAGACTCCTACGGA
>NZ_JXAC01000230.1 GCF_000814685.1 Sphingobacterium sp. T2 | reverse complement strand
GACGAAATCCGTTACAATAACGAACGTCTGAAACGTGAAAAGATGGTCTACATCATTATTAAACAAACCTAAGGACTATATAACCACCACTGACGATCCGCAAGAACGTCGTACAGTGATGCAGTTGGTAGCCAAAGCCACCAAAGAACGTATCTACCCTGTAGGCCGTCTGGACCGCAATACTACAGGTCTGCTATTGTTGACCAACGACGGACAGCTTGCCGAAAAGCTATCTCATCCACGCAACAATGTCACGAAAATATATCACGTGGAACTAAACAAAAACCTTAACGCAAGGAGACTTCAACAAAAGCAGACCTGTAGTATTGCGGTCCAGACGGCTACAGGTAGATACGTTCTTTGGTGGCTTTGGCTACCAACTGCATCACTGTACGACGTTCTTGCGGATCGTCAGTGGTGGTTATATAGTCCTTAGGTTTGTTTAATAAGATGTAGACCATCTTTTCACGTTTCAGACGTTCGTTATTGTAACGGATTTCGTCTTTAGCGGGATCTACTTTTGTGCCCAAAGAGGTTACTACCTCGCCATTTACTGTAATAACGCCAGCGGCGATAAGTTCGTCGGCTTTTCTGCGTGAGCAGATACCTGCATTAGCAATGTAACGGTTCAGACGAATCAACCCATCGTCTTTAGCCTCTCTAATGGCAGGTTTTGACGGCTGTCTTACTTTTCTGTACTTAGTATATTTAAATACGTTTTCTTCGTTGTGATCTAAATGCTGAGAAGAAGCTTTATCTGATTTAGAAAATCTTCCTTTTCCCATGGATTTAGAAAATGATTTGTTGTTTGATGCTTTAGCAAAAGATTTTTTGTTGTCTTTTTTGCTGAAACTTCTTTTTGAATTGTCTTTTGAATTAAAGCTTTCAGAGTTGCTTTTTCTCTTTTTGGACTTGTCCTCGCGACTGTTCCTTCTACTATTGAGTGGCATAGTTTTAAATAAAAATTGAGGTACAAAGTTACAAAAAATAATGAGAATTCTCTTGTTTTTTTTACATTGTAGAAATTGCGGTTTCCAGTAAGATAGACCTTGTTTTCGCGAGGAGGTAAAAGATGTGGTTTTGTAACTATTTGTTTTATAGCTCTATAGTTTGTACCTTTGTGCCTTCATGAATGGACCAAGCTATTCCGACTGACTTATTTGGAGTCTTGTAGGTAGCAGTAAGGAAGTGAATGATTAGAAAAAGAGTATTATGTATTACCGCAATTTTTTCGATAATGGTTTTATCGAAGTTGCAGTCAAGCCCCAAAGGAGATTCATTCGAGAATCCGTATAAAAAGATGATGATCGAAGGAGCTGCTAGGCTCAAAGAAAAGTTGAATTCTCCGGAAAAGAAACAGGAAATTTATTACAATTCTCTCACTTTCGCCAATGAAAGTATCCCGGTAGAGAATCATAAGGTAAAAAGCAAGCTAACAAAGTATCTGGCAAAATTTTCGTTTAAGAAGATAGGGTCGCACGACATGCATGCTCGTGCGGAGAAATATCTTCCTAAGATCGAAAAGATTTTGAAATCATACGGTATTCCGGAGGATTTCAAGTATCTCCCTGTGGTGGAGAGTGGATTGGATCCCAGCGTATCTTCACACAAGGGTGCTGGTGGCTACTGGCAGTTTATGCCTAGTACAGCCCGTTTATATGGGTTGCGTGTAGACCATAAGGTGGATGAGCGCAAAAATTTTGTTAAGTCTACGCATGCTGCGGCCCGCTATCTAAAAGATTTGTATAATCAGTTTGGTGACTGGACACTAGTAGCTGCAGCGTATAATATAGGAGAGGGGAGTCTCCGTGCTGCCATGCGTAATCAAGGTAAAAAAAGCTATTATCACCTTAAGCTGAACGAGGAAACAGCTTCTTACGTATATAAGATTATCTCGGTGAAAGAAGTGTTAAGAAAAACCACATTTATACGGATATAGTATTTAAGTAAGAATCCCTATTTTAAGCAGCAAAGCGGACCTGATTTTCGGGGCCGCTTTGTTGTTTTTACAAAAGTGATGAAAGTCATATTTATTCACAAGCTGCGTCATTAGCCTGTCATCAAAGTGTCATTACTTTTACATCGGAAACAAAATGATAAAGTAATGCATTTAGAGCAATTTAGTTACGACAACAAGATAGTTCGCAATTTTGGTATTGCAACTATTATTTGGGGTATCGTAGGTATGTCTATCGGTTTGCTGGTAGCTCTTCAATTGATATTTCCCGAATTGAACTTTATGACGCAGTATACCACGTTTGGTCGTGTACGTCCGGTGCATACCAATGCGGTAATTTTTGCTTTTGTGGGTAATGCCATCTTTATGGGGGCCTATTACTCTTTACAGCGCGTGCTGAAAACAAGAATGTTCAGCGATGTGTTGAGTAAAATACATTTCTGGGGCTGGCAGTTAATTATTGTTGCTTCAGCAATCACCTTGCTGTTGGGTTATACCACATCACATGAGTATGCAGAAATGGAGTGGCCTATAGATGTGGCTATTACCATAATCTGGGTGGTATTTGGTGTGAATATGTTTGGTACTATTATCAAACGTAGAGAGCGCCATATGTATGTAGCTGTGTGGTTCTATATTGCTACTTTTGTTACGGTAGCGGTATTGCATATTGTCAACTCTATCCAGTTGCCTGTTTCCTTTTGGAAAAGTTTTTATGTGTATTCTGGTGTTCAAGATGCGTTGGTACAATGGTGGTATGGACACAATGCGGTTGCCTTTTTCTTGACTACGCCTTTCTTGGGAATGATGTATTATTATTTGCCTAAGATGGCTAACCGCCCAGTATATTCGTATAAACTTAGTATTCTCCACTTCTGGTCTTTGATATTTATCTATATCTGGGCCGGTCCTCACCACTTGTTGTATAGTTCTATGCCTTCTTGGGTGCAGTCCTTGGGTGTTGTATTCTCGGTAATGCTGATAGCTCCTTCTTGGGGAGGTATGATCAACGGTCTTATGACTTTGCGTGGTGCTTGGGACAAAGTGCGTGTGGAGCCTGTACTTAAGTTTATGGTAGTAGCATTGACCTGTTATGGTATGGCAACATTTGAAGGACCTATGTTGTCGCTTAAGCAAGTAAATGCTATTGCACACTTTACAGACTGGATAGTAGCTCACGTGCATATCGGCGCTTTGGGATGGAACGGCTTCATGACGTTCGCCATTCTTTATTGGTTGTTGCCTCGTATCTATAAAACAGAACTTTATTCTAAAAAATTAGCCAATTATCCACTTTTGGATTGGTACACTAGGGATTTTGTTTTATGCCATCCCAATGTATTGGGCTGCAGTGGTTCAGGGGTTGATGTGGAAAGAGTTTACTCCGGAAGGTGTGTTGAAATATCCAAACTTCTTGTCTACTACTTTGGAAATCATTCCTATGCATATGATGAGAGCACTTGGAGGTAGCTTATACCTTACTGGGGTGATTATCATGACTTACAACTTGGTGAAAACTATTAAACAAGGAAAGCTAGTAGCCAATGAACCTGCAGAAGCGCCAGCATTAGAGCCTGTAGTGACACGCGAGCGCATGGCGCACCGTCGTCTGGAGCGTAAACCTGTGTTGTTTATGGTGTTGGCCTTAATAGCCATCCTTATCGGAGGTATGGTAGAGATGATCCCTACATTCACCATTAAAAATAATGTTCCTACCATCGCTAGTGTAAAACCTTATACTGCATTGGAACTACAAGGACGTGACTTGTATATAAGAGAAGGATGTGTTAACTGTCACTCGCAGACGGTACGTCCTTTCCGTTCGGAAACTTCACGTTATGGAGACTATTCTAAAGCCGGAGAATTTGTTTACGACAGACCATTCTTGTGGGGTTCGAAACGTACAGGTCCCGATTTGCACCGTGTGGGAGGTAAATATCCGAACAAATGGCATTTCGACCACATGATGGATCCTACCATCACCTCTCCTGGAAGTATCATGCCGGCCTATCCATGGTTGTTCGAGCAGCAAATAGATTATTCGTTGCTGTCGGATAAGATGAAGGCTATGAAAAAACTTGGTGTCCCTTATACGGACGAGCAAATCAACAATGCGGTACAAGATGCAGAAAAGCAGGCTGCTGGAATTGCTGAAGACTTGAAAAACAACCAAGTGGAAGTGAAATCTGATCGTGAAATCATCGCTTTGATCGCTTATCTACAACGCTTAGGTACCGATATCAAGGCTGAAAAGAAATAATAAAAGTTATGTTCAAGCAAATAACAAATCTGCAAGGAGATGAAATCTATTTGATGATATCGCTATGGATATTCCTCGTATTCTTTGTGGTGGTGGGCATGATGTTAATCTTCATGAAAAAAGATTATGTGCAACATATGAAGGAATTACCATTTGACGAATCAGAACCAAAATCTAATTATTTATCCGACAACAATTAGAATTATGAATGAAATGATAAATGGTACAGAGGCTGTTGCTGAAGTATCACAATGGAAAATAGGGGCAGTAAACTTATATAGTGATATTCTGATTGTCACGTTGATTGTGGTGATGATTACGCTGCTTATTGCAGCGGTGATGGTCAACAAAGCCATGAAGTCCATTCTCAAGGTGACAATGCCAGAAGTAGTGAAGCAAGAAGCCGAAGAGAAGAAGCGCAAAGCAGAAGCCAGAAAGGCCGGATGGAAGGCTTTGTGGAATAAGATCATGGGGATACGCCCTATAGAGCAAGAGAAAGACCTTATTACCGATCACGATTACGATGGTATTAAGGAATTGGACAACCCGGTACCTATCTGGTTCAATGCTTTATTCTATGGAACTATATGTTTTGGTTTTATCTACTTGTTAGTATACCATGTGTTTGGTATCGGAATGAACCAAGATCAGGAATACGAACATGAGATGGCCATGGCAGAGAAAGCCAGACAGGAGTATTTGGCACAAGCGGCAAACCTTGTGGATGAAAATACGGTGGAGTTTAACGAAGCTTTGGCAGCCTCTGGAAAGGCTATATTCACGGCCAACTGTGCAGCATGTCACGGCGCCAATGGAGAAGGAGGAATCGGCCCTAACCTGACTGATAGGTATTGGCTACATGGCGGTGAGATCAAAGACATCTTCAAAACCGTGAAATATGGTGTTCCAGATAAAGGTATGGTGCCTTGGGAACAAACGCTGACCCCGGCACAGATTGCAGAAGTGTCAAGTTATATCATCACCTTGCGAGATACCAATCCGGCTAATGCAAAAGCTGCTCAAGGTGAAGAAGTAGAGAAATATGAATCTGAAAAAGTAGAGGAATAATCCTCCTCTACTTTTTACTGTTGTTTTAATTATTATGTTGAATAAAAAGTGAGCGAAATGGAAACAGTGGTACAAAATAGCGAAGGGCCCGTCCTTCCTTCTAAAGGAAAGAAAAGAAAGTGGATCTATGCAAAGAAGCCTTCGGGCACGCTATATAACTATAGGCAGATTGTGGGTTATGGCTTGTTACTGTTTCTATTTCTCGTCTCCTTTTATCAAGGTAAATGGAAATCCATTCCTGATGTTCAATATTGTGGAGCGTAAGTTCTCCATCTTCGGAAATATGTTTTTCCCTCAGGACTTGTATATTTTCGTTTTCGGTACTTTAATCATATTGGTGAGTATAGTCCTATTTACAGCCGTTTTTGGACGTGTATGGTGTGGATGGACCTGTCCGCAGACAATATTTATGGAGCTTATTTTCCGAAGGATAGAATACTTGATAGAAGGAGATTGGACACAGCAAAAAAAGCTCAATGAGGGACCCAATACGGATGCTCGCGCGTGGAAGAAACTCCTAAAACATGCTCTATTTTTACTTGTTTCTTGTTTTATTTCCAACATCTTCTTGGCGTATATTATCGGTGTTGACGAGCTTATCAAAATCATTACCGAGCCTATAGAGCAGCATCTTGGAGGATTTATAGCCATCGTAATTTTTACTTTGGTATTCTATTCGGTGTTTGCATTTGTGCGAGAGATTGTATGTACGACGATATGTCCTTATGGGAGATTCCAAGGGGTGTTGTTGGACGATCAGAGCATGTGTGTAGCATACAATGCACAACGTGGAGAGCCTCGTGGCAAAAGGAGCAAAAAATCGACAGAACCAAAAGGCGACTGTGTGGACTGTGGGCTGTGTGTGCATGTATGCCCTACAGGAATAGATATCCGCAATGGTATTCAGCTGGAATGTGTCAACTGTACTGCCTGTATTGATGCTTGTGATGCCGTAATGGATAAGCTGGGAAAACCAAAACGACTGATAGGTTTCTATTCGCTAGGACAGGTAGAAGGTAAAAAAGACTTTAAGAAAAACTATACGCGACAAAATATCTATGTTGCAGTTTTGTTGGTGTTGTGTAGTGCCTTTCTCTACTTCATCTTCAGCCGTGCTCCTATCGACGGTTCACTGTTGAGAGCGGCAGGAAGTACCTACCAGTCGCAACCCGATGGAAGGATAAGCAACCTTTATACTATTGAAGTTATCAACAAAAGCGGGAAGGCCGTACCTTTTGAACTTAAGTCTGCCGACAAGAATTTTGAACTCAAGCTCGTAAACAAGATAGATAGCCTTCCCAAAGATGGGGCAGCGAAGCTTTCATTCTTCTTAATAACGGATAAAAAGAATATCAAGACTTACAAGTCGAAGACCGCTGTACAGATATGGTCACAAGGTGAGGAAGTGAATACACTGAAAACAACATTTATTTGCCCTCCTGGGGCTCAATAATTATAAAGATGAACTGGGGAAATAAAATAGTAGTAGGTTTAGGAGCTTTTATGCTTTTTATCGTCGGCTCGGGAATTTATATGGTTACCAAAGATTCCGATTCGCTGATCGATGAAAACTACTACGAAAAAAGTCTGGCCTACGACACCGTTTATGAGCATAAACAAAATGTTCTTGAAGATAATGCAAAGCCCATAATTAGGGTAACAAAAGACAGCTTGCACATTTTGTTCGTAGGAGAGGGTAATACAGGAACATTGACATTAAAAAGACCTTCGGACGGAAAGTTGGACAAGTCGATTCCCTTCAAAAGTGAAGGCAGTGAATTCGATTATGCTACTACCGACTTGACAAAAGGTAACTGGATAGTAGAGATTTACTGGAAGAGAGGTAATAAAGATTATTGGTACAGTCAACCTGTATTTATTACAATAGAAAAAATAGAGTTATAATTTATTAGGCTTTTTCATGGGGTTGTTTGGCAGCTTGCACTGTACGTTAATGTGCGGGCCGTTGGTTTTTGCTTTACAGCAACATCAGCCTTACTCATTTTCTGCCATATTGAACAAGCTACTGTATCAGAGCGGAAGAATTCTCACTTATGGCTTATAGGTTTGATTTTAGGCTGGATTGGGAAAACATTGGTCGTGCAGGAATGGCAGCAAAGTTTTTCTGTAGTTACTGGTTTATTGTTGGTTTGTTTTGGTGTTTTCTATATGATAATGCCCAAATTACCTGTGCTGGCTGCTTTTCAGACCAAGACCATCCAGCCTTTAGTTAATGCCATGGGGAAATGGCTGTATAAGCCTAATGGTTCTTTCGTAGCCGGGATGATCAATGGTTTCTTACCTTGTGGTATGGTATATATGGCTTTGGCCTCTGCCATGAATGCCGACAGCATGATGCTCAGCTTTCAGTTCATGCTTTGCTTCGGACTAGGAACATTGCCTCTTATGATGTTGTTCTCCATGCTGGCCAGCCTGCCTAGAAAATTCATGAAGTTTAGATTTACATCCCTGCTTCCTTTTCTTTACATGCTTATGGGGGCATGGTTTATCCTAAGAGGCTCAAACCTCGATATCCCTTTTTTAAGTCCTTTGCTACATATTGACGGAGCCATATCCTGTCAATAGTTAGCGGGCAGCTACTTTTTTGTTAATCATAAATTTATAACGCCAAAACAGAAGGATGGAAGAGGTTAGCAAGGCTAATGTCAATCCATACCAAACACCTTGCACGCCAAGACCGAGATTTACTCCCATAATATAGCCACTTGGTAGTCCAATAACCCAATATGCTAATAAGGTGATAAGAGTAGGAATATTTACGTCTCCCATTCCCCTTAGTATTCCTAAACCTATAACTTGGGTGCCGTCGAATAGCTGAAATAGTCCGGCAATGATAAGTAGCTGACCGGCCAAGGCTATAACTTCCTGATCGGTAGTCATAAGTCCGGCTAAAGTATGGTTGAATACAGCGAAGATAAGGCCGTGAAAATCATGAATGCCAACACGATATAGTACGAAGTGGTAGCGAATTTCTTGAGTCTGTCGAACTTCTCTTTGCCGTAGCAGTTACCTACCTTGATTGTGGCTGCAGCAGAAATACCTGTGGCCATCATATAGGTCATGGATGCTAATGTCAAGGCTACGTTGTGAGAGGCTTGCTCCAAAGCTCCGATACGACCGGATATTAGCGAAGCTCCTGCGAAGGCACTGACATTCAAAAACATATTGAAAAGCTACGGGAGTACCTATCTTCAGAATTGCTTTGACACGTTTTCCCTGCACAGAAAAGAAGCTAAAGCTTTCCATGTAATTTTTGAAATGCTTGGATCGAAGCACATAAGTAGCCATGACTACCAACATCAATATGCGGTCTATCAATGTTGCTAATCCTACCCCTGCAATGCCTAAAGACGGTATGCCAAACATCCCTTTTACAAAAACAATAGCCAAAATCACATTCAGGACATTCCCCCAGATAGTGATACGCATAGCTTGCTTGGTGAACCCTAAACCTTCGGCAAACTGTTTAAAAGCATTAAAGAGCATTAATGGGAAGATGGACATGCTCAGCATGAAGAGATATGGCTTAGCCTCTTCCACCACCACGGGGTCTTGGCCTATATGCTGCATAGCATACATCGATCCATAGTATACTCCACAGAACAGCATGATGCCACTGAAAAAATTAATCCATATGCTGTTGGATAATAATTTAGCACATTCATCCTTGTTGCCCTTTCCATTGGCTTGCGCGATCAAAGGAGTCAGCCCATAGGCTATGCCCAAGCCGAAAACCAGTACCAACATGAACATGGAGTGGGCTAATGAAGAGGCTGCCAGCGAAATTTTGCCCAAAAAATGACCGATGATTACCGTGTCAGAGGTCTGAACTAAAGTATGACCCAATTGGGAAATAATTACCGGTCCGGCTAAAGCCAGCGTGCTTATGTAATAAGTTTTGCGTTCTTTAATATTTTGAAACATAAAATTTAAAATAGCTTGCAAAGGTACGAAAGTTTCCTTGCAAACTAATTTGATTGTTGGTATCTTTTACAAATGTGTCCAAATATTTACAAATAATTATTTGTCAAAACGTATAATACCTTTACCTTAGCATACTATAACAATATACAGAAATTATGACATTAGCTTTTTTGAATATCGGTACTCAGGAGATGATCCTTATTGTGATCGTTATCTTATTGTTATTTGGAGGAAAGAAATGCCGGAATTGCGTGGACTAGGACGAGGAATTCGTGAATTCAAA
>NZ_JXAC01000023.1 GCF_000814685.1 Sphingobacterium sp. T2 | reverse complement strand
TCGGTGGATATCATCAATAACCCTTACTCCTGCATCTTTGATGCCAAGCTTACCTCTATAGTAGGTGGGCTAGTGAAAGTTGTAGGCTGGTATGACAATGAATTTGGGTACTCTAACAGATTAGTTGACATTTTAGCTATATTAAGCACCAGATGATACGTTTTATACGTCCCGAGCAAACTTTACCTCTACGTTCCTTGGTACTCCGAAACGGACTGCCGGAGGAACAATGCCTTTTCGAACACGACCTCTTGCCTACCACCTTCCATCTCGGATACTTCGATGACAACAATCAGTTAGTATGTATTCTAACCTGCATGAAGGAGGACCACGGAAAGCTGCCAAAACCGGCATACAGACTCCGCGGTATGGCCACACATCCTGACCACCGAAGGAAAGGTTATGCTGCCGAATTGCTAAACGCAGCCATAGACCACCTGAAAAAACAACTGGACATAGACTATCTTTGGTTCAACGCCCGAACGGTCGCTTTTCCTTTTTATCGAATCGCTGGGATTCGAATACATGTCGGACGAATTCGATATCCCAGGTATAGGCCCTCATAGAGAAATGTTTAAATTATTATAAAAAGAGCAGGCATTTTCAACAAAAGCCTGCTCTTCTCACTTATTCTAATTTATAGGAATACATTCACTACATCTCTCCTTCTACCCCCAGACCAAACAATGCAAAATCATATTTCACCGGATCTTGGGCATCCAGCTGTAACAAGTTGTCCGTGAGCTCTACAGCGGTCTTCCATGTTACCTTATCCATGGTTATGAGATGAAATTTTCGTGCAACACGCTCCACATGAACATCACATGGACATATAAGCCGCGAAGGAGATATCCTTTTCCAAATACCGAAATCCACTCCCTGCTCGTCATGTCTGACCATCCAGCGCAAAAACATGTTCAATCGCTTGCAGGTAGATTTCTGTGCTGGAGAACTGATATGTTTCTTGGTACGCAAAGGATAATCCGGCAAGGAGAAAAAGTAATTTTTAAATTCGTTCAAAGCCTTTTCAATTGAAATAGCGTCTGGCGCCACATCTTCCTGACCTATGAGAAAAGCAATCTTCCAATGACTCAAAACGACTATAATGATAACGAAAGAAAGAAACGAAATATAGCAAGTCTGTATCATTGAACGTACGATGTTTGAACCCTAAAAGCCTCTTAAGATCTTCTTCTCTGTGGGTAAGAATAAATTCATAAGGTTGCCCTTCCATACGCTCCACAAGCTCTCTACACTTATTGATAATGGTCTTGCGCTGTCCCCAAGCCAACACCGCGGCAAAAAAACCCATAATCTCTATATCCTGCTTTCTCTCAAACAGATGAGGAATACAAACCGGATCATGGTCTATAAAGCCTGGACGATTGTACTGGAGGACCTTCTTATCCAAAAACTCTTTGAGGTTAAAATCCAACATGACACTAAAAATTTAAAGGAAGACGGAAAGATATAACTGTAATTCAAATCACGTACTATAGCAGAACCATCGACTATCTTCTGAAAAGATGGGTCCGCCACCAAAGAAGAAGGCAAAGCAAATCCATATTTTTTCGCTGAAGCCAGGATGACTTCCTTTTTCTTCGGATGTTCGGGGGCCACGATATTGTAAAGGGTAGATTTCAACTCGCTCTCAAAACCTGATAAAATAAGCCTGACCACGTCATCCACGTGTACAAAGTTGGCCGGTTGCTCTCCCGTCGTACATATCTTGTGCTGAAAGTATTTGGCAAAAATGCGCTCTTTGCCAAACAGCCCTCCCAACCTATAAATCACTGTATTGTTTAAGGATACAAACTGCTCCGCGCCAAGTAAACGCAAGTTTAATTTTTCGGAATAGGATTCCTCAAAAACGCCATCCTCATCCGGATAAATACCTACCGAACTCAGAAAAATCTGCTTGCGAAATGAAATAGCCTCCAAAAACTTCCTTACTCTTCGAAATCGGGCAAACACCTTTTCTTCCGAACTTCTGGAACTCGCGGGAATACTATTTAATACGAAATCAAATTTTGCCGGAAAATGAGGAATTCTTTCCTCTTGGTCGAAGTCGACCACAGCAGTGTTCCACCCCATAGCGGCAAGACGCTGTCTCTTCTCTTCGGAAGTGCATGTCACATAAACATCCACCCCGTCTTTCTTATAGCTTTTGGCAACCTCTTCTCCTACCCATCCGCAACCTAATATCAGAATTTTCATATGACGAAGTTAAACAAAAAGAGCAAAGAAAAATTCTTTGCTCTTCCCAATATCGTAAAGATATATTTATTAATAAGCTTTGGCGAATAACACACGACCTTTCGAAGGCTTGCCAGTGAAAATACATACTCCCTCTTCCTCTTGGAAGTCTAAAGGAATACATCGGGTGGTAGCTTTGGTTTCTTCTTTTACACGTTTTTCCGTTTCTACTGTACCATCCCAATGACAAGAGATAAAGCCCCCTTTGGTTTCCAACACTTCCTTAAACTCTTCGTAAGAGTTTACTTCTGTGATATGCTCATCACGGAACTTAAGAGCCTTTTGGTAAATCGTTTCTTGGATTTCCTGAAGAAGAGCCACGATTCGTGTGCTCAGACCTTCCTGCGACACCGTTTCCTTGGTTTGCGTGTCACGACGTGCTAGTTCTACCGTACCATTCTGCATATCGCGAGCACCGATAGCCACACGCAGAGGCACCCCTTTAAGCTCCCATTCGGCAAACTTAAATCCAGGACGTTGTGTATCACGGTCATCATACTTAACCGAAATATCGTTGGCCTTCAGTTCTGCCGACAACTTTTCTACATAAGCGTCAATATTAGCCTTCTCTTCGTCAGTTTTGTAAATAGGCACAATAACCACTTGTATTGGAGCCAGACGTGGAGGCAATACCAACCCTTTGTCGTCCGAATGCGCCATAATCAAAGCTCCCATCAGACGCGTAGAAACACCCCATGAGGTTGCCCATACATACTCTTGTTTGCCTTCTTTAGAAGTGAATTTTACGTCGAAAGCTTTGGCAAAATTTTGCCCCAAGAAGTGGGATGTTCCGGCCTGTAAGGCTTTACCGTCCTGCATCAATGCCTCGATAGTGAACGTTTCCAACGCTCCGGCAAAACGTTCGTTTTCAGTCTTGCGACCACGGATAACAGGTACTGCCAATGTTTTTTCGGCAAACTCGGCATATACTTCCAACATCTGTTTGGCTTCAGCTATAGCTTCTTCCGCGGTAGCATGTGCTGTATGTCCCTCCTGCCATAGAAACTCGGCTGTACGCAAGAATAGTCGCGTACGCATCTCCCAACGCACCACATTGGCCCATTGGTTCACTAGAATAGGAAGGTCACGGTAGGACTCTATCCACCCTTTATAGGTATTCCAGATGATAGTCTCTGATGTTGGGCGCACGATAAGTTCTTCTTCCAGCTTGGCATCTTCATCCACCACGATATTACCGGTGCCGTCATTCTTAAGACGGTAGTGTGTCACCACAGCACACTCTGTAGCAAAACCTTCTACGTGGGAAGCCTCTTTAGAAAAAAAGGATTTAGGAATAAATAAAGGAAAATAAGCATTGCTATGTCCCGTCTCCTTAAAACGCTTATCCAAGATGGACTGCATTCTCTCCCAAATAGCGTATCCATAAGGCTTGATGACCATACATCCCCGTACAGCTGAATATTCTGCCAAATCAGCCTTAATTACCAAGTCGTTGTACCACTGTGAGTAATCCTCACTTCTGCTTGTTATTCCTTTACTCATTTCCTTATTTGCTTATTTAAATGACTGTATTTCAGAAAAAAGGTCACTATGCAACCAAAAAAAGTGCGGTAGTGAAAAAAATATTTATATTTTTGAACGAGGATTAAACCTTTTCAAAAATCCGCGTCTAAGTTAATAAAAAGACATTGGATTATCCATACACATAGCCATAAAGTGTCATGAAAACGAAGAGAACCATAATAAGTTGTTTAGCGATAACAGCAGCCTTGGCAATCAGCTCTTGTTCTACAAGCAGACAGATTGCCTATAAGGATGACGTGTATAATAACCGTCAAGCTAATGCTGAACGTCCAACAGTATACCAAAGTCCGGATTATTATTATTCGGATGAGGAATACAATAACCAAAATAACAGTAGCTATTACGCTGACGAATATTCTGACGAAGAGTATGAGGACGGATATGAAGAGCTGGAATACGCTAACCGTATCAACAGATTTTACTATGCCGCTCCTGGTTTTACTTATTTCGACCCCTTTTTTGATCCTTGGTTTGGATATCCGGGCTATGGATTAGGATGGTATTCATGGAATTCCTGGAGATGGAATGCGGGATGGTATGGCTTCGGATGGTCTTATCCTTACTATTCGTTCTATTGGAATTGGGGATACCCTTACTATTATGGTTCTTACTGGGGATATAACTCCTACTATAACTATTGGGGACATCCGTATTATGGCTATGGTTACGGACCTGGATATAGCCATGTAGTAACAAGACCTACCTACCATTCTACACGATCGCTCAACAGAGGAAATTACGACACTCGTTTGACTGTCAACAACCGTCGTGGCACAACGTCCTCTAATCGTGCTACCGTATCACGCAGTGTGAATAGAGATCAAAACGGTCGTATCGTCACTACCTCACGCTCTACACGCCGTAACGAGGGTACTGTAAACAGAAGCGTATCGTCCAGAAGTTCAGAAGGTCGTTCGACGACTTCCAGAACAGTATCGGATAGAAGTACGACTACACCAAGAAGTACCACTTCGGACAGAAGCAGTTCAAACAGATCTACGACGTCAGGTAGCTCAAGAAGCACTACGCCAGACAGAAGTGTAAGACCTACGACACCTCCAAGCCGTTCAAGCAATGGCTCGGATAGCAGACCTACCTACACCCCTACATCACGCTCTACAGGAGGTTCGTCTAGCTCTACCTCTTCTAGTTCCGGAAGAAGCTCCTCAAGCTCTTCTTCATCGGGCTCTTCGTCTAGATCGACAAGAAGATAATAATCTACTATATGATAAAGACAGCCAGATCTATTGCATCTGGCTGTTAAATACTTCATTATATCTACGTAAAAAAAATATGAACATCAAAAACGTTGTTTTGCTAGCCTTATCTTTAGGGGCCGGTTATCAGACCTCTTGGGCACAATCAGTAGACGATGCTTTTACCTTTTCTCGAGATGACAACTCGGGTTCAGCACGTTTTAAAGCGTTAGGAAATGCCCAGACCGCACTTGGTGGAGACATTTCTTCCATCAACGGTAACCCGGCAGGTCTTGGCTTCTTTTCGCGGTCGGATGCTAGTATCACATTCGATTATATGCACAACAGTAACGGAACAAGCTTCCTAGGCTCTAATTCAACCAGTAAAAAGGGTCATTTCGGCATCTCCCAGGCTGGGGTCGTCCTCGCACTACCTACCATTAATCAAATCAAGAACTATAGAGGCTGGCAAAGCTTTGGTTTCGGCATTAGCTATAACAGAAAGCAAAATTTCAACAATACGTTACAATACTCCGGGGTAAACAATGAATCTTCCTATGTGAATAGTCTTACGGACCTAATGGAAGACGACGCCACCTTCCGTTCAGACTTTAAAAATTCTAATCTGGTAGAACTTTTTGCAAATCCAGAAAATAGGTATTTCCCTCTTGCGGTGGAAAAAGACAATAAAGTTCAATACAATGATCTTTTCACAAAAGGAGCACACAGCAATATAGCTATTAGTTTAGGAGCCAATTACAACAATAATCTGTATATAGGAGCGAGTATTCGTACTTCCTTCTTTCAATACGATAAAACGAAAGTTTTCGAAGAATACGGATGGACTAAACGTGCTAATGAAGTAGCCCAAGACAATCCGGACTCACCATTTGCAGATCCTAATTCGAACACTTACAAACGTTTTGGTGACAAGAATTATGAGCTATACGACGAGTATTGGCAAAACACAGAAGGCAAAGGTATAGATTTCAAATTAGGCTTAATCTATAAACCTACCGCGGACATCAATTTAGGTTTGACAGTTACAACACCTACTTGGCTTACCATTAATGAGTCAACTGAAGCTTTTACTGATGTGGATTTTTACGAAGATGCCACCTCTTCCACACCTTTAAGTTCTTATGAATCCAACCTGTATTCAAGCCAAAGCGAATATTACATGAATACTCCGTGGAAATTTTCTGTGGGAGCTACCAAATTTCACAGCAGAGGCCTTTTGACTGCAGAAATAGAATACGTGGCATATAATACCACCACTTATTCTGTAAAATATGGAGCGGATGTGTATGGAGAAATTAATAATGGCATTAAAGAATCGTTGAAAGGTACTTGGAATCTTAGACTCGGAGGAGAATATCTATTTAATAATATTCTTAGTGGCCGCGCCGGATTCAACTACTTCGGCAACGCATTCAAAGGCTCCGAAGAGACCAACCTTAATGCAAGCTTGGGACTAGGAATTAAGTTGAGTAATTCGGCTTATCTGGATTTCGCAGTGGTTCACAACTATAATTCTTATAGTGTGGCTCCTTATACTTTAAGTAATTTCTGGATAGACAGAGGAATTTATGAGCCTATCGCCAACTTAAAGCACAATAAAACAAACGCTTTAATTACCATAGGAACAAAATTCTAATATCCATAAAGATATAAACACAAAAAGCGAAGGAAATTCCTTCGCTTTTTGTGTTTATGAAGTGCCGCATTATCCTTTTCCACAAATGATAGTCTGAATCCCTAAAGAATCAAATCGGTCCAAATAAGGCTTCGGTATGTCGTCGCTGATGATGACATCTATCTGCGAATAATCCGTTATCTTTCCGAAACTTTTACGCCCAAATTTACTAGAGTCAGCAAGGACAATAACTTGATGGGCTACAGAAATCATCTTTTGGTTGAGTAGGGCTTCCTGAGCGCTGGTGGTCGATATACCATATTCCAAATCGATACCGTCTACACCAAGAAACAGCTTGGAGCAGTAAAACTGGTCCAGAATCTGCATCGCATAAAGTCCCGTCACCGAAGAAGAAGTGTGTCGTACAGAGCCCCCGAGCTGTATCACTTCCACATTGGCATGCTTAAGCAATTCAAAAGTCACATTCAATGCCGACGTCACGACGGTAAGATGGCCCTGCGGCACTATTTCCCTAGCCAAGAACTGCGTGGTAGTTCCCGACCCTATGATGATTGAATCGTTTGCAGTTACAAATTTGGATGCCGCCCTGGCTATAGCCTGCTTCTCTTTCTCATGGATTTTCTTCTTTCTCTATTACCGGCCTATCGGTCTGATAGGGATTTTGCTTGGTGACTCCACCGTGTGTGCGGTACACCAGACCTGAGTCTTCCAAAAACTGCAAATCCTTACGGATTGTTACAGAAGAAACTCCCAAGATATCGCACAGTTCCACTACGGAAACATGGCCTTTTTTGTTTACTAACCTTATAATATGCTGGTGACGTTCGACATTATTCATATAGTCTAATATAATATAAAATAGACTAGCAAACCAAAATAAAAAATATTATCTTCATTTTCTTTCGTTTATTTTCATTTTTTTCTAATTTTACTTTAAAATCGAAAGACAATACAATCATTTTGCTATGAAATTTACCAGAAACGATTCTTTATCTACAATTGAAAACACCAAAGAATGGGATATAGCGATTATAGGTGGTGGGGCTACAGGCTTAGGTATAGCCGTAGACGCTGCCTCGCGTGGATATAAAACACTACTTATTGAAAAACACGATTTTGCGAAAGGAACATCAAGTAAGAGTACAAAGCTAGTACACGGTGGGGTCCGCTATTTGGCTAATGGAGACGTGAAATTAGTGATTTCAGCGTTGAAAGAACGTGGTTTGATATTCAAAAATGCGCCTCACGTCTCATTTGTACAAGGTTTTGTCATTCCATCATATAATATATTCAGCAAATATAAATTCCTTATAGGTCTGAAACTTTATGATTGGTTGGCCGGAAGACTTCGTATTGGGAAATCAACTTTATTAAGCAAAAAAGAAGTAATTAATAAGCTTCCGAAAGTAAACCAAAAGAATCTGATCGGTGGTATTCAATATTTTGATGGTCAGTTTGACGATGCTCGCTTGGCATTAAACTTGGGCCAAACAGCGTGTGAACATGGCGCTACCATATTAAACTATGCTGAAGTTACAGGCATACTCAAAAACGGAGAAGGTAAAGTGGAAGGCATCGAATTCGTTGACAGAGATACAAACAAAAAATATACTGTAAAAGCAAAAGCTGTCATCAACGCGACAGGTATTTTCGTGGATGATATCTTAAAGCTGGACACTGCTACACATAAAAACTTGGTTCGACCTTCACAAGGTACACACATCGTAATTGATAAAAAATTCTTGGGTAAGGAAGATGCACTGATGATTCCCGAAACCAGCGATGGCCGCGTATTGTTCGGTGTGCCATGGCATGACAAAGTATTGTTGGGAACTACCGACACTCCGCTGAATGAACACAAAATAGAACCAAGACCTCTGGAAGAAGAAATTGAATTTATCCTTAATACAGCTGCTGACTATTTGGAAAACCCTCCTACACGTAAGGATGTGTTAAGTGTATTTGCGGGTTTAAGACCTTTGGCCGCACCTAAGGATAACGATGGTAACAGCACAAAAGAGATCTCTCGCGACCACAAACTAATAAAGAGCGACTCAGATCTTATCACCATCACCGGAGGTAAGTGGACAACATACCGCAAGATGGCCGAAGAAACAGTAGACATGGCTATTGCTGTAGGAAAATTAATTCCTAAAGATTGTAAGACAACCCACCTGCCTATTCACGGCTATTCTACAGAAAAGAGAGCAGGACACTGGCAGGTATACGGCAGCGATGCAGAAAAGATCCAAGCATTGGTAAAAGAAAATCCAAGCTTAGGCAACAAATTACATCCGGACTTTGAATTTATTGAGGCAGAAGTAATATGGTCTTGCCGCAACGAAATGATCTACAATGTGGAAGACTTCTTGGCTAGACGGGTGCGCTTCTTACTGTTAGATGCTAAGGCATCATTGCAGGCTGCACCACGTGTGGCACAGCTTATGGCTCAAGAGTTGGGCAAAGATCAGGCTTGGATTGATGCACAGCTTGAAAGCTATAAAAATCTAGTAGCAAATTACACGCTCTAGTGTTCAATTACATTAAAGATAACCAATAAACTAAATTACGATATGAAGAAAGAATTTATTCTTTCCTTAGATCAAGGTACCACAAGCTCCCGAGCTATACTCTTCAATCATAGGGGAGAAATTGTAGAGATAGCGCAGAAGGAGTTCACTCAGATTTATCCTAAATCGGGGTGGGTAGAACATGATCCGCAAGAGATATGGTCCACGCAGCTAGCAGTGATGACCGAAGTTATAGCGAAAGCTAACGTCAAGCTTGAAGCTATCAAAGGAATAGGTATCACCAATCAACGTGAGACCACTATTGTATGGAACCGTAAAACCGGAAAGCCGATATACAATGCTATAGTTTGGCAGGACCGACGTACCGCAGACTACTGTAAAGTTATAGCAGATCGAGGCCTTGATAAACTTATTCAGGAAAAGACCGGATTGCTGATAGACTCTTATTTCTCGGCATCCAAAATCCATTGGATACTGAATAATGTGGAAGGGGCCAAAGCAATGGCTGACCGAGGAGAACTGGCATTCGGTACCGTAGATTCATGGTTGGTATACAACCTTACCAAGGGAGAAAAGCATGTCACTGACGTGACCAACGCCTCTCGCTCCCTCCTACTCAATATCCACACATTGGAATGGGATGACGAGTTGCTGGAACTTTTTGAAGTTCCAAAATCTATGCTGCCACAAGTGTGTAGCAGTTCCGAACTTTACGGGCATACCTCATTAGAAATAGGAAACGTCAACATACCTATTGCAGGCATTGCCGGAGACCAGCAGGCCGCCTTATTCGGACAGCTTTGTACCGAACAAGGCATGGCGAAAAACACATATGGTACCGGCTGCTTCATGTTGATGAACGTAGGAAATAGGCCGGTCATCTCGAAAAACAAGCTGGTAACTACCGTCGCCTGGAAAATAGGAGATCAGGTAAACTATGCTTTGGAGGGAAGTATCTTCATTGGTGGTGCTGTAGTACAATGGCTTAGAGATGAACTGGGAATAATTAAAACATCTGCTGAAGTAGAAAAGCTGGCAACAAGTGTATCGGACACCAACGGTGTGTACCTTGTGCCGGCTTTTTCAGGTTTAGGTGCTCCGCATTGGAATGCTAATGCCAGAGGCATCATCGTAGGGCTATCGCGAGGTTCCAACGATGCTCATATCGCTCGTGCGGCTCTGGAAAGCATTGCTTATCAGACCTATGACATCCTCAAAGCCATGGAAAATGATGCCGGAAGTAAGATTCAGGAATTGCGGGTCGACGGAGGTGCTACCAACAACAACTTCCTCATGCAATATCAAACTGATATTGTCCAGACAAAAGTTATACGTCCTGCCGTGACAGAAACTACAGCTATGGGAGCAGCCTTTTTGGCCGGCTTGGCAGTAGGCTTTTGGAAGGATATCGAGGAATTGAAAACTTTATGGAAAGAGGACAAAGTTTTTGATTTCCGCAAAGACGAAGGACAATATGCTGCTGCATTGAAAGAATGGAAACGAGCGACCGAGACTGTAAAGTTTTGGGCTAATTACAAGTAATAATTTTAAAACCACGAAATTATGACACCAATATTAGCAGAATATCTTGGTACAGCCGTAATGATTCTTTTGGGAGGAGGTGTTGTGGCCAACGTAGTACTCAACAAGACCAAGGGAAACGATTCCGGCTGGATAGTTATCTCCACAGCATGGGCTCTCGCCGTGTTTGTGGGCGTAAACATAGCCGCTCCATATAGTGGAGCTCACCTTAACTGTGCAGTAACCCTTTCTGTGCTCATGAGGGGAGAGATGGATTTCAGCACAGCTCTTCAGTATATGGCAGCTCAATTTGCTGGTGCCATGACAGGAGCGTTTTTCGTATGGGCTATGTACAAAGACCATTTCGATCAGACAGAGAATATGCATGCCAAACAAGCTGTCTTCTGTACTGCTCCAGCTATAAAAAATCTTCCTAGAAATTTGTTGAGTGAAACGTTAGGTACTTTTGTACTAATTTTCACGATTCTAAATTTCCAGGACGCTACGCTTAATCAAGACACCCCAACAACTATAGGTTTAGGCTCTATAGGAGCGCTGCCTGTAGCATTCTTGGTGTGGGCCATAGGCTTATCTTTAGGCGGAACTACCGGTTATGCTATAAATCCGGCAAGGGATTTAGGACCTCGCATTATTCACGCCTTGCTGCCTATAAAAAACAAGGCTTCTTTCAATGCGGAATATGCTTGGGTACCGGTAATAGGTCCTATGTTGGGAGCAGCTCTAGCAACACTTCTATACTCGGCAATAATTAAATAAAGGAGGGAATAAAAGACATTTAAAACAAACAGATAACTAAAACCAAAAGGATAACCAAATATTATAGCTTAATATTAGCATAACATTATGCTAATATTGGCTTTGCACTTTCGCACAAAAATAAACAATTAGACCTACGTTCCAAGGGGTAGTAATTGCGTCTCAAGAAGGACCTGAATTACGTCTACAAAAATTTGAAGACATGCTGTATCCTTCGGGTAAGCTGTATCCAGGATGGCCAGAAACTTTCGAGGAGCCATATCAAGGTAAAACAAGTTATAACGTAAGTGCTACGCAAAATTTGTTGACCATGTCTACAGGAACTTGGTACTTATATTATGTTATTCAAGGAGAGACTGCAGGTCGTGATCGTATAGTGTCAGGAAAACAGGCCTTACGGTTCCAGCAAAACCTTTCGTATAGTGCGTTGGCACAGATGAACTTCGACGTGCCTAATGGTGCCTCGAAAGTTACCTTCTGGTATGGTTCCTACTATACGGATCAATCTTGTACATTCCAATTGGAGTATTCGGTAGATCAAGGACAGACATGGCATCGTATAGGAGATCCTATCAGCGACGCACACCCCACCTCGCAAAGTCAGACGCCTAAACAAGCCGTATTCATGATGAATATCAAACAGCCTGTTCGTTTCCGAATCAACAAGTTGGGCTTAGGAACAAGTAACAACACCGTTTCCAACGGACGTTTGGGAGTTGATGATTTTGCAATCTATCAATACTTCGAGAACAACTAAACTTGCAACCTATATCAAGCTATCAGTCAGCGCAAGCTGGCTGATAGCTATTTTTAACCCTAACTAACACCAATTATGAAGACACGTTTTTTCATACACGTTTTAAGCATCTTCCTGCTGACTTTCGGAACCTTATTTCTCTCCTGTAGCAAAGACGGCGGTTCATCCACTACTACCCCTCCTACAGATGAAACAGGAAAGCCTATAACCATTACCGAGTTGTCCTTAGCTTCTTCCTACCTTATTGACAACAGCAAAACATTCACCATTGGAGGAAAAGGATTTGAAAAAAACGACGTCATATTGCTGAAAAAAAAGGAATTCTTCTCAACAATATATATTCACCATAAAACAGCTCAAGGACAATGAGATTGTAGTCGAAACCAAAGACAACATTCCTGCTGATACATACGAAATATATATACAACGCGACAATAAGAGTAAACTTCTCGGCGAAACAACCATTACTATTGTTTTTAACGCCAATATTCCGGATAAGCAAGGAATGAACATAAAAGGATCGGTATATAGCCAAGGCAAAGGAGTGCCAAACGTAGTCGTGTCGGACGGAGAGACGGTGACCACCACGGACGAAAATGGTATCTATTACCTTTCATCCAACAAAACTAATGGATTTGTCTTCGTATCTATACCTTCCAATTACGAAGTTGCCGTGACAAATTCCATTCCTCAATTCTACAAGCCTATCTCTTCTAGCAAGGAGAAAATAGATCTTGTAGATTTCGAACTTATCCCTGCCAACAATGAAAATCATGTCGTAGCGTTCTTGGCAGACATGCATATCGCCAACAGAAACGACGACATTGCACAATTCAGAAACGGTTTTGTAAACGATATAAACACGCTAGCTAATCAAGTAAAGGGACAAAACAAAAAATTCTATGCCATTACTGTAGGTGACCAGACATGGGATCTGTATTGGTACTCCAACAATTTTGGATTAAGGGAGTTTAAGAACCTTATCAAGGATTTTAACTTTCCGATATTCCATGCTATGGGAAATCACGACAATGACCCCTATGTGGCAAACGATTTCCTTTCTGAAAAACCTTTCCGTGAAAATTTCGGCCCTACCTACTATTCTTTCAATCTAGGTAAGGTACACTATATCGTATTGGATAATATCATATACATCAACACTGGCGGTGGTCTAGGAATTATAGGCAGCAGAAACTATAATGCCACATTAACCCAAAATCAGATAGACTGGTTAAAAGCAGACCTTGCCACTATCACCGATAAGTCCACGCCAATAGTGGTGGTGATGCACATTCCGCTGCACAACGTCCCTAATGTGAACAACGTATATTCAAGCCGACTTACCAATTACAATGCTTTCATGTCCGCACTTTCGGGCTTCGAAAACGTGAAAGTAGTTAGTGGTCATACCCACTACAATTACAGAATTCTGCCTAATAACAGTACTAACACCAACGTGACAGAATACAATATCGCAGCGATATGTGCTACATGGTGGTGGACAGGTCGCTCCGGCTATGCCGACAACCATATCAGCAAGGATGGCAGTCCCGGAGGATATGGCGTCATGGAAAATAGCGGCAAAGACCTTAGATTCTACTACAAGAGCATAGGCTTCGATAAGAACTATCAGTTCAGAGCATACGATCTTAACAAAGTTCATATCACAGCGGACGCCTTCGCTCCTAATGCCAATGCCACTTATAAGTCGCAAGTTGCCGAATATGCAGGAGAATATGCTGTCGTAAATGACAAAAACCAAATCCTAATCAATGTATGGGGTTATCAGCCAAACTGGAAAATTACCGTGAAAGAAAACGGCAACAACCTTACCGTTAGCCGCGTGAATAAGAAAGACCCACTTCATATTATCTCTTATGAGCTGAAGCGTTTGAATGCCAATGCGGCCCCTACATCGGATTTTGTTACGAACAACACGTCACACTTATTTTTGGTTACGGCATCCAGCCTACATCGACCATAGAAATTACGGTGGAAGATGAATACGGCAATAAATATCAGGAGACGATGACCCGACCAAAGACGTTTAATACGGCAATGAAATAACGAAAAAGAATAAACATACTTTCATCGTATGTTTATTCTTTTTTATTGATGTATATTAGAACACTTAAATCTGTATCTATGCGTAAACCTTTAAAAATATCATTAGCAATTGTTTCTTTGATACTTGCCTCCACATCGTGTGCAGTAAAAAAAGAGCGTAATACTTATGTGGACTTCCCTAAATTTTCTTACGAAGCTCACCGTGGTGGTAGAGGCTTATATCCTGAAAACTCCATCGGCGGTATGAAAATGTCTATAGACTTCCCTATCGTCACCACCTTGGAGATGGATTCGACCAACATCACAAAGGACAAAAAAGTAGTAGTTTACCACGATGATTTCCTCAATCCTAAATTCGTGACCTACAGTGATGGATCAGAATTAAAGGGAAAAGACAATAAAGGATTGATCTATAATTACACCTACGAGCAACTTCAGCAGTTCGACTTGGGGTTAAAAGGCAATGTGGATTTCCCTCAACAGCGAAAAATTTCGACAAAGATTGCTCTTCTATCAGATCTTATTGACGAAGCAGAAAAATATGCTGCTTCCAAAGGCAAGAAGATGTTTTACAATATCGAGACTAAAAGTAATGAGAAGAAGGACAATGTGGCACATCCTGAGCCAAAAGAATTTTCGGACCTGATATTAAAAATCATTTTGGATAAAGGCAATAGACAAGAGAACAGTTATACAGTCTTTTGATAAACGTACTATCCAATATATAAACAAACAATATCCAACAGTTCGTACATCCTATCTTATCGACGCCAAAAACACCAAGACAGTTAAAGAGTTGGTAGAGGAGTTAGGTTTCAAACCTTTCATTATCAGCCCTAATTACAAAATCGTAACCGAGCAATTCGTAAAAGATGCCCATGCCATGGGTATAAAAGTTCTTCCTTGGACCGTAAATACTAAAGAAGAAATAGAGAAGCTAAAAGCATTGAACGTAGACGGAATTATTAGTGATTACCCTAATTTATTTTAAGAACAGAAGATAACATGTTAGGATTTTTAAAACCACCAAAACACAAAGAATTATTACCAGAACACCGTATAGATCCAGAATACAGAAAGCTGAGAATTCAAGTTTTCATAGGCATTTTCTTAGGATATGCGGCTTATTATTTTGTTCGTAAGAACTTCTCTTTTGCTGTCAAAGATTTACAAGATTCTTTAGGCTATTCCAAGGCGGAGCTGGGCTTAGCCATGTCAGCCATATCCATTGCATATGGGATAAGTAAATTTGTGATGGGAAATGTTTCTGACCGAAGCAATGCCCGTTATTTCTTGGCTCTGGGTCTTGTATTATCATCGCTGACGATGATTTTCATGGGATTTTCATCCTTCGCCACCTCTTCCGTACTAGTCATGTTCATCCTTCTATTCCTTAACGGATGGTTCCAAGGGATGGGCTGGCCTCCATGTGGTCGTGTGGTAGTACACTGGTTTTCGATCAAGGAACGCGGTACGACTATGTCTATATGGAACCTAGCGCACAACGTAGGAGGTTTCTTGGTAGGCCCCTTAGCCATCCTCGGGGTAGAATTATTTGTTGATTGGCAAGCTAGACTGTATTTTCCGGGCTTAGTGGCTATCCTTTTCGCCATTATTGCGGTACTAACGGTAAGAGACACCCCACAGTCTTGTGGCTTACCTCCTATCGAGAAATACAAAAACGACTATCCGAAGAGCTATGAAGAGTCCCAAGAACAGGAGCTTACTGCCAAAGAAATTTTCTTCAAATATGTTTTCAACAATAAGATGCTTTGGTTTATCGCTATAGCCAATGCATTTGTTTACCTGGTAAGAAACGGTATTGTCAACTGGGCTCCTACCTTTTTGCAGGAGGCCAAAGGCTATTCGTCATCGGAGGCCGCATGGGCAGCCTCTATCTATGAGCTTGCCGCAATTCCTGGCACTATCCTTTGTGGTATCATGAGTGATAAGCTGTTTCAGGGTCGTCGTGCTCCTGTTACCATTATCTTCATGGCAGCCACCTTCATCGCCGTATTCTTTTATTGGGTTACGCCAGGCTCTTCACCATGGATTATCAATATTGCTCTTTGGGCTATAGGCTTCTTGATCTACGGTCCGGTGATGCTTATCGGCGTGCAGGCCCTAGATCTCGTTCCTAAGAAAGCTGCAGGTACCGCTGCTGGGCTTACAGGCCTCTTCGGCTATTTCATCGGAGATATGTTGGCCAATGCGGCCCTTGGAGGTTGGTAGACAACAAAGGTTGGGATATTTCCTTCGAAGTGATTTTAGCTTCCTCTATCCTAGCGATTGTATTCACCGCCTTTACATGGAAAAAAGAAAAAGAAATCCTTAATGCATAAGGTTTAACCAAAATATATATTCCTTAATATTCCAAAAAAAGTCTTGTGAACATATCACAAGACTTTTTTGTTAAATTAGATATCACAAGTCAGAACTTATGAAGAAGAAACTTTTCAAAATCCTAAATGCTTTCAATAAGGCGGTCTTACCTAAATACAGCAAAAAAGACCCTTCCAAATTATCTAAGTTTCAACTAGCGATAGTAGCATACCGTTACTATGTACTTACCCGTTCCTTGGATTAACCGGCTATATCTTTTGGCAGATTTTTGATATGCATTTCCGTTTGCGGATAAGGAATTGTGATGCCTCTTTCATCAAGAGCCATTTTAATTTTCTCCTGAAGATGATTGTATATATCCCAATATTCATCACGGCTTATCCAACCCCGTACCGTCAAGTTTACTGAGCTGTCCCCTAGAGAACCCACAAATACTATTGGAGCCGGTTTTTTCAAAATTGATTTTTCTGCATGAAGAATTTGGAGAATCGCTTCTCGAGCGACTTTAATATTATCATCGTATCCTATCCTTATAACAATTTCAAATCTTCTTGAAGTAATTTTTGTATAATTCTTGATTACAGAATTGGCCAATGTGCCGTTCGGACTGAATACACTTATGCCATTGGCGTCCCTAAGAATGGTGTATAACAAATCAATCTTTTCCACCGTCCCACTAGCGCCGTTTTCACTATCGATATAATCACCAATTTCAAAGGGGCGGAATAAAAGTATCAAAACCCCTCCCGCGAAATTGGATAGACTTCCTTGCAATGCCAGCCCTACCGCTAAGCCAAAAGCAGACAATACCGCTATAAAGGATGTCGTCTGTATACCTACTGTACTAGCAACGGTTAGAATTAAAAGCGTATAACATACAAACTTTAACAAACTGAGAATAAACCCTCGAATAGAAATATCGATATTCCTTTTCTCAAACCTGGATTTTACAATCTTTAAAATCAAGCTAATAACGTATCGGCCAATAATTAGAATTAATAGACCCGCAATTATCTCCGGCACTTTTAATACTAAGAGGTCTATTAATTTTTCAATTCTTCCTTCATAATTTTCCATAAAGTCTTGCTATTAATTTTCTGTATCCGAAGAATATACAACTTTCAAATGAATAATACCTAGTTTTTAGATAACTTTATCGTATGATTTATCTGGACAATAATGCTACCACACGGGTGGATGATGCTGTATTGGACACTATGCTTCCCTACCTGAAGGAGGACTATGGCAATGCTTCCAGCTTGCAGCACAGACTAGGACGTGCGGCCAACCATGCTGTGGAAACCGCCAGAAAACAGATTGCCACATATTTTGGAGTATCGACAAAGGAAATTTTCTTTACCAGTGGCGCGACAGAGTCCATTAATATGGTATTACGGGGAATCTGGGAGAGATATCAACATCTAGGAAAACATATCATTACTACCAAAGCGGAACACAAAGCGGTACTATCCACCTTGGAAGCTTTACAGAAAAAAGGAGCCCGGATATCTTATCTTTCCTTAGATAAAGATGGGAATATTTCTCTCGAAGATTGGAACGTTCCATAACCTCAGACACCATATTGATGTGCTTCATGCATGCCAATAATGAAACCGGTGTAATACATCCCGTTGAGGAAATCGCCAAGATAGCCACCCAGCGGAAGGTTATCTTTTTTAGCGACACGACGCAGGCTATAGGCAAACTACCCTTCACCTATGGTGATTCGGGCATAGATGTATGTTGCTTTAGTGCTCATAAACTACACGGTCCCAAAGGTATCGGTGGTGTTTACATTCGACGCAAGTCCCGTCCCATACAGATTGAACCTCTCATCACAGGTGGTAAACAGGAAAATAGTCTGCGTGGCGGAACATACAACACTGCTGCAATAGCGGGTATGGGCAAAGCTTTTGAAATGCTCAGTGAGGCCACCCCCGGTGATATCGAAGCGAAAAGAAAGTATTTCGAAAACAGACTTACTGACGAGATTGAGGAGACGACTATACATGCAGCGCATGTACCAAGACTTTGCAACACCAGCAACATTCTTTTCAAATATGTACGGAGTGTGGAGTTGATGAGCAAATTGCCTGACATAGCTATATCATCGGGTTCGGCATGTGTGTCGGGAGATAGAGACCCTTCCCATGTACTTACAGCTATGGGCGTAGATGCCGAAGACGCGCTGTGCAGTATACGCTTCAGTCTTTCCAAATATACCACAAAAGAGGAGCTCGACAGCGCCATTGAAAAGATAAAAATGGCAGTACAATCTATCCGAAACAGCTCTCCAATCTGGCAGATGTATAAGGCCAACCTCTTATAAAAATGACAAAATTAATACCTTTTGCTATTGTCCGTTGCAAATTATTTACGAACTTTGTTTCAATCTTAAAAGATTAACAATTATGGTTACCGTAACAGAAAAAGCGAAAGAAAGAATCCTCCAGATTATGAAGGACGAGCAGTACGACGATAACTATTTCGTGCGTGTTGCCGTGGTGAGTGGCGGATGTTCCGGACTTTCTTACGACCTTAAATTTGACAACGAACAAAAACAAGGCGATCAGATCTTTGAAGACAAAGGCATAAAAATATGCCTCGACATAAAATCATATCTCTATCTGGCAGGAACAGAATTAGATTATTCTGACGGCTTAAATGGAAAAGGATTTGAATTCCACAACCCAAATGCTACAAGAACATGTGCATGTGGTGAAAGTTTTTCCGTTTAAGCAGCAACAAAATATAAAAAACAAGGAGCTGCATATATGCAGCTCCTTGTTTTTTATATTCACAACAAAAACTTTTTACAATTATTATTTTGATTGATATTGTATTAATTTTATTACAATTTATCACAAAAGATAACCAATTAGATTTAATAACTGAATGAGCAGAGATTTATTAAAAAGAGAGCAGGCTATAACATTTGTAAAGGATACTTTTTCGACATATCTAAAAAAAGCACTAAACCTAATTCCTATTTCATCACCCTTAATTGTCTTAGATGGCACGGGTATCAACGATGACCTTAATGGCATTGAAAGACCGGTATCATTCCCTATCAAAGCATTGAACGAGCAGCGTGCCGTAGTGGTCCATTCATTAGCCAAATGGAAGCGCATTCGTCTAAAAGAACTGGAATTAGAACCGGGTGAAGGTATTATCACCGACATGCGTGCTTTGCGTCCTGACGAGGATTACTCTCCTATACATTCCATATATGTAGACCAATGGGACTGGGAGAAAGTAATCTTGCCGGAAAATAGAAACCTAAGCTATCTGAAGCAGACAGTCAAAGCCATCTATCAATGTCTGGTGCAGACAGAAAAAGATGTAGAAGCCCAATACCCACATCTGAAAGCCGTTACTACCGGAAGACATTACTTTTATCTCCTCCGAGGAGCTGTTGCAACGTTATCCCGATCTGACACCTAAAGAGCGCGAAAATGAGATTGCAAAAGCTTATGGCGCGGTATTCATCTATGGTATTGGAGGAGTGCTCTCCAATGGTTTTGCCCACGACGGGCGTGCTGCCGACTACGACGACTGGAGTACACCGAACGAAGAGGGCTACGAAGGACTTAATGGGGACATATTGGTATGGAACCCCGTGATCCAAAGTGCATTCGAACTGTCTTCTATGGGAATACGAGTGGATAAGAAAGCCCTTCAGCGACAACTTGAAATACGTAACTGTCCGGAAAGAGCCTCATTAGCCTTTCATCAGATGCTATTGACTGATCAACTCACAGAATCTGTAGGTGGAGGGATTGGCCAATCGCGCGTATGCATGTTTATGTTGAAACTATCCCACATCGGGGAAGTGCAGGTAAGCATTTGGGACGAACATAAAAAGAAAAAATTGACGGAAGAAAATATATACCTATTATAAGAAGAGCTGCCTATGGCAGCTCATTCTATTTCAACAGTTTTACAGAATATAAATCCTTACGGCGGTCTTTGAGATTTTGTACCGTCCCATATTCATGCAGGTCGCGCAAAGCATATAAATCTACGTCAGCGATCAACACCATTTCGGCATTAGGGGTAGCCTCCGCCTTCACCGCATTATTCGGAAAGGCAAAATCCGAAGGCGTAAACACCGCTGACTGTGAATATTGAATATCCATATTGTTGACATGCGGCAGGTTGCCCACAGAACCGGCAATAGCCACATAGCATTCATTTTCAATGGCTCTGGCCTGTGCACAATGCCGTACACGCATATATCCATTCTGCGTATCGGTCATATAAGGAACAAAAAGTATTTTCATCCCCTGTTCTGCCAAGATACGTCCTAACTCCGGAAATTCTACATCATAACAAATCAATAAACCGATCTTGCCACAGTCAGTATCGAACACATTGACTTCGTTACCTCCCACCATTCCATAATATTTGAGTTCATTTGGCGTAATATGTATCTTACGGTACTGGTCTACATGCCCATTACGATGACACAAGTAGCTGGCATTATATAGTTTTCCGCGTTCGTAAAGGGGCATAGAGCCTGCAATGATATTTACGTTATAAGAGACGGCAAACTTAGAAATACGCTCCGAAATTTCTTTAGTGAAGCCGGCAAGCTTTTCCATGGCCATCCTCTCCGGAAGGTCGTTATAAGGGCGCATCAGCGGAGTATTAAAAAATTCCGGAAACATAATAAAGTCGGCACCATAATCACTCACCGCATCCACAAAGAACTCCACTTGGTCGTAGAAATCTTCCAAATCTTCGAAAAGACGCATCTGCCACTGCACTAACCCCAAACGAATGGTTTGTTTCGTAGCTGAACTAGCCCTGGCATTAGGGTCGTAATAAATGTTGTTCCACTCCAGGAGGGTGGCAAATTCTTTGGATTCCGAATCTCCGGGAAGATAATTCTTAAGGATTTTCTTCACATGGAAATCATTAGACAGCTGAAAGGTAAGTGTAGGGTCATATATTTCCTTACGTTTTACCTTTTCGATATATACGCGCGGACTCATCTCATCCGCATAATTATAGTAGTTTGGAATACGTCCTCCGGCAACTATGCCTTTGAGGTTCATCTGCTCACAAAGCTCCTTGCGGCTATCGTACAATCTTCTACCGAGTCGTAGGGAACGATAATCCGGATGTACGAACACCTCTATGCCGTACAGCGTATCACCGTTGTAGTCGTGCTTGGTAAACTTTCCATCATCCGTGATTTCCAAATAAGAATCTTCAATAGACGTTTTTTTGGAATCTATTATTATGGAGAGCGCACAAGCTACGACATGGCCATTGGCCTCCACACAAAACTGACCTTCAGGAAAGATATCTATAAGGTCTACAATATTTTCCTTAGACCATATCCCTCCAATACCATGATATGCCTTCGACATGGATTTCCGCAAATCAGCATAATCCTTTTTCGAAAGCAATCGAACATGAATATCCATAAATTGAATAATATTTTTGGTATAACAATTCGAACTCTCAAATTGTTTGTTATAAAACAATAAAAAAAGTAACCTCATCCAATTGATGAGGTTACCTACCCAAAGCTAGTTAAATTTATTATTGTTTATTGATTTTTTCTTCTAGCATTTTGATGAAATAGCCCCCCACTACCGAACGGGCTTTAAAGCCGGCACGAACTGGCTTATCCGTATAAATCCAATCCGACATGGGCAGACGGTCTGTGGTCTCATGCATAAAGTTATATACTGGAGTGATAAACTTCCGGAAAGTATCTATGTCTTCAGCCATGGTAGCGGTCCACATAATCCAATCTGTCTTCGTGTAAGTACGTCTGTTATCCAAAGGCAGACCATACTTATTTTGTTTGGTAAGATAATATTGGATTTCCGTCTGAATGATGTCTTCATCAAAAATATGCATCCCTAAAATCTTATCCCAGACCAGATTATACTTTTGGCTCCAGGTCCCGGACTTATCGAAGGTAAGCTTATAGTGGTCGCCATCTGCCGCCATCACTTTCCATATTGAAGCCATCTCTTTGGCTTTAGCTATATATTTTTTCGCCACATCATTCATTCCCAACATTTTGGCAAGATGACCGTAAGCAGCTATGGCTACAATAGCTTTTACAGAAAGGTTGGCATTATGGGCAAAATGGCCTGCGAAGTCATCCGTACACAGCTGGTTGTCGGGATCCTGTCCATGTTCGACAAGATAGTCTGTCCAGGTGGTCAATACTTCCCAATGTTTTCTGGCATATTCGGCATTCTGCTCCATGCGCGCTATCGCATAGGTCAGGATAACCATATTTCCGGACTCTTCCACAGGCATATCACCCCCATAGGTCTGTCCATTGGCAAGCGGATAAGTGCCGACATCATGCGCCGCAAAAGGCTTTTTCCACCGCTTGCTTTCACTATAGTAAAATATGTGGTTGAGTAAGCCTTTAGCCAGCTCAGGATTATAATATAAATATAGAGGAGCTGAAGGATATGTCACATCCACAGTACCTATAGAGCCATTGCTGTCATTCTCTTTGGAAAGCCACAGCAAATCACCATTAGGAGCTTTTACAAGTTTATGGGCAGCAATAGACTGACGGTAGGCGAGCGCTGTCAACGATGCATATTCTTTGCCGCCTACACGCATGGCCGTGTTCCACAACTCCACATCAAACTTTTCACAAGCGGTCTTTAATGTTGCAAATTCTTTATGGGCAGCTTCGAATTGTTTCTCTATAGAGCTATCTTCATTTCTATTCCAATAGGGCCTTAAATTCTGTCCGAAGTACTGAATAGAATATATATCATCATATCCCAACAGGATCTTGTCGGAATAGCTTTTACTCACCGCAAAGTTTTGCGTTAAGACCAGCTGTCTTCCTTTATCTGAAGAGTCCAGTTTGTTGTCATTCATAAATGCCGAGCGTAAGGTTAGTCCATCTCCTGTGGCGGTTCTTGTCTTGGAAGCATCGGCAGCCATATAAAAATATCCCCAATCTATACGGAGATCATCCCCCTTCTTGCCGAGGATTTCCTGACTTTTGCTACCAGTCTTAACATATGCCAATCCTCCAGACTTATATTGTGCCAACGTGGACTCTTGCAGAGGATGGTTTAGCGCCCAGTTAGTAGAGGCTTCCACATACAGCTGTACCTGGTGTTTTTTCCCGTCTAAGGATTTCACTGTGTAGGCCAAATAGTTTACAGGACGAGACACCAAATCCAGATTTTCCAGCAATAGAGGTGCTATAAAAGAAACCTCAAGGCGTACGGGGCCACAATCGAACTCGTAGTGCGTTTGTGTGGCCTGCACATTTACTGACAACTGTTTGGCTGCCTGAGGAAATATCACACTATTCTTCTTTTCTGTATATAGTCCGAAATCGAAATAACCATTAGCTACGCGGTTATAACAGTATCCGGCTAGCACATTTTTGCCCTTTTTAAGAGTTTTTACTGCAGCTTCTGGCAGTTTTACCCTTCTATTTTTTCCTGTCGCTTGTCCGGTGTTGGCCACTTCTATTCCATTTACATAGATAATGGCATCATCATCGTGGGTAAACTCCACGTAGACAGGTTTCCCCTGCAAATCCTCATTCAGGTAAAACTCCCTACGTACCCATATTTTTGGTTCCCGCCAATCTGTTTTGGCTGCAGGCTCTTTATCCTTTGTTCCGAAAGGAGCTTCTCCTCTTTTCCATCCTTCATCCGAAAAGTCAACATTCATCCAGTCGGCGGAAGGTTCTTGCATCGTAAATTTTGCGGACCACCCAGCCTGTTCCGCCATTTTGGCGATGGCTTCCAGCTCAATATCTTCCTTTCCCATAAATCTATATGCTACGCCGTCGACTTTCAGTACTCCCAAGAGCGGAAAAGGCTTACCTGTCCAATGACGCACTGCATCATCGTATAGGTTATCACTATAGGACCAAGCACTGGTATTAGGATCAATGGTTATCAGCGGAAAGGCAGGAGCACGAAGCTCATTTCTGTTTGCCTGCCTTTGTGCTGATACCCCTAAAAAAGCACACAAAAAGATAGCTACAAGTGTAATTTTCAATTTAAAATTCATGATATCATTTAATCTTGAGACCGGTTTAGGTTTTAATGTTTGTATAATTTACTATGCACTTTAAATAGCTCACTTTCAGGAATTTTAACTACCTTTCTGTCGTATGTCATCAAGCCATTGGTTTCTACCTCTACGTCCGTAGTCTGCGTATACACGGCCGCAGAAAGCCCCATAGGAATTAATTTATCCAGCTTATCGATCAGCTGTTTATAGCGATTAAATAATTCTTCTTTATTTTTGAAGGTCTGGTAACCCCAATTGTCTTTTTGTTGCCATGTATGACCTTCCACAGGCAGTCCTAATCCACCAAACTCTCCAAGAGCCAAGATCTGCTTATCGCCAAAGACGTGTGGGTCAGGCATAGCCGCATCAGGATAATTGTGAATGTCAAGGATATGTCCTGTATACATAAAGTTTCCGCCGCTGGCACTGTTTACCAGACGTGATGTATCGAAGTTCATGGTCCACTCCGTAATCTCTTTGGTTTTGAATTGTCCCCAAGCTTCATTGAAAGGCACCCACACGACAATTGACGGATAATTGTGTAAGGACTCCATAATATTTTTCCATTCCTTACGATAGTAGCTTTCAGATTCCGGCGAACGTTGCTTATCTCTGTTATTTCCAGAAATTTTTCCCGGCTGCATATCCCAAGCATTACCTCCTAAATCTCCACTTGGCATATCCTGCCATACCAATATTCCTACGCTGTCGCAATGACGATACCAGCGTGCAGGTTCCACCTTTATATGCTTGCGGATCATGTTGAATCCCATTTCTTTAGTTTTGATAACATCGAATTTCAATGCCTCGTCCGATGGTGCTGTATGCAAACCATCCGGCCACCATCCTTGGTCTAAAGGTCCAAACTGAAAGACAAATTCATTGTTAAGCATCATACGTTGAATGCCGTTTGCATCTTTCTGCATCGAAATTTTGCGCATCGCGAAATAGCTTTTGGCTTTGTCTATAACCTTACCTTTTCGAAGCAGTAGTATTTCCAAATCATACAGCTTAGGATTAGAAGGAGACCAAGCCTGAAGATTAGGCACATCGATTTCCAAAGCGGTATTGACAGTACCTGTCTTTTGCGTAATCTCTTGTTGTCCGTCGAGCACCACTACCTTTATCTGGTCACCTGCATTTTCATTGGTGACGAAAGACTCTACAGTCAGTTTCTTTGCATCAAATTGCGGAGTATGCTTGGTCTTAACAATATAGGATTTAGGCACACTCTCGACCCATACCGTTTGCCATATTCCAGTAACTGGGGTATACCATATACCATGCGGATTTTTTATCTGCTTACCACGAGGTTGAGGACCATCGTCGGTTGGATCCCATACTTTTAATATTATATCCTGTTTAGCACCCTTCTTCACAAAGGAAGTAATATCCATGGTAAAAGGATCAAAGCCGCCCTCATGCGTTCCTACATGCTTGCCGTTGACATAGACGTCACAGCGCCAGTCTACAGCACCAAAATGTAAGAGTATATTATCTTTATTGACATTCTTGTTCAAGGTTATTGTACGGTGGTACCATAAAGCTTTGTCTTTCCCTACAATTTTACCTACCCCTGACAGGCCGATTCTACGGCAAAAGGCACTAGGATTTTACCCTCCCACTGTTCCGGAAATGCTGTTCTGTCGGCATCAGTGATGGCGTAATTCCACAATCCATTAAGGTTTTGCCAATTGTTTTCTCTGACCAACATAGGTCTTGGATATTCCGGATGAGGATTTTCGGGGTTCACCTTTTCCCCCCAAGAGGTCATAATTTTGGATCCTGCAGGCTTCCAATCCTGGGCAAAAGAGAACTGCGAAGCCAGCAATAAACATGCTAATAAAATCTTCTTTTTCATCTGAATACTTTAATTGTAATAATGTTAGTTGACTACCGGGAATGCAGATACTCTGAGGCGTGCTGCTCCCATAGGTATGAGTTCTATAAGTTGTTCTTTGGTTTCTGTAACGATAGGACTTTCCGGCAGTTCTGCCGTAAGACCATAACGGTCTATACCCCATTCCTTTAGTTGCTTGGCCTTCACAAAGATGGATATAGGTACAGCATCCGCCTCAAAAGGAAAGGAATCTTTTGGCCATTCGCGTGTTACGACTTTGAGCTTATGGACATTTTGCAGCTCACTTTCCACAATACCGAAGTTCCATTCGCTGCCGGGTAGGATTTCGTAGGAAGGCCATTTACTGGCGTCGGCATCTTCCTGCCATCGCGAGTCCCCTATGGCCGAAGATTTACTGTCTTTGGGTACATACTCTTCTTTGATCTTGAGTGAATAGGTTAAAGGGCCACGGCTTATACTTACCGATTTTTTATTCTTTTCCCACCTGTTGAAGGTGATATGCATTGGCAAATGAACTATCACTTTATCGCCATCCTGCCATGCACGATCAACCTTAAAATATTTGGCTCCCTCTCTCACACTATAGACTTTACCATTGACCGACACCTGAGGATTTTGAGCCCATTGGGGGATGCGAAGGTAAAGAGGAAAATTTACTCTCTTTCCTTTGGTTATCACTTCAAAGCGGATGCTTTCCTCAAAAGGATAGTTGGATATTTGCTTTATCTGAATTTCCTCTTGTCGAGCTACTTTGACATTAACTGTCGAAGCCGCATACAGCACCACTGCGATGCCATTATCATTCGTCGCCATATAAAGATGTTCGGCATAATAGGGCCATCCTTGACTGTGATTATGTTGGCAACACCTCGAACTGAAAGGATTCATCATCAGGAAAGGGCCACTATTTTCTATACCTGGAGCGTGATTGCGGCTGTCGCTGATAGTCATATTAGGACTAGTGATATACCTTAGGGCTTTAAAGTCTGCTGTTACCGCAGCAGGATAGGTGTTGAAGGCCACCTCCTCCGCATGGTCTGCCCAAAACGGATCTCCCGTTATTCCCAACAAAATTTCGTCGGAAGCCATCTGTTCTACCATTCCACAGGTTTCTACGCCTTGACGTGGATCCGTGTATCCCGGACGGGCATTCTCATCGGCGCCAAACATACCTCCCGGCACCTGTCCGAAAATCTCCCTGACAAAATTAAAGTTACGATAGGTCGCCAACAGGTCTTCTTGGGCATGACTTTTCAGAAAATAAGTCGCCGGCTCACGAAAGCCTTGAGCTATGTTGACATTATGCCAATTGGGAAGATCGTTATGCTTTCTCCAATTGGCCGTATTGCGATGAATCTTATCTGCCAGTTCTAGCAGCCACTCATTACCTTCCGTTCTGTTGTAAAGCCAATATACCGAAAGAAGATTGTCTCCTCCTCGACTATTTTCCCAATAATCTTTCAAGAAAAAACTATCCGGAAGACTATGCTGCCATTTAAAATATCTGGTCATCAGCGTTATCACACGTTGGTCTCCGCTATATTCATAATACGATTGCAGGCACCATAGCATGATCATGTTGCCCCAGAGGTCCGGCTTGTTATGTTTTAAAATTAGAGGTCCGAAATAACCATCTGGTCGCTGGCTGTTCAAAGCACCTTCTATCCATATTTGCGCCTCCTTTAGTATCTGCTCATCTCTCAGGATATAGCCTAAATGGGCATATCCTTTTAACCAATAAGGTACTTCCTCCCAGCCGTAATCGCCCGTGCCGTCCTTGCTGAGCCAAGCGTTATTTTTCTTATTAAGCCAAGCACTAATCTCTCCAAGCTTTCCTGTCAAGCCATCCCGCTGTAATTCTAGGTATCTTCCTAACCATCCTGCCGGACGTATACTTCCTACCGGAAGTTTAATCAAAACATTTTTACGTAATGGAGCCTTGTTGTTGACATAATTGACATTTGTAGGGGTAATAGGCAACGCATAAACCGACTCAGCACTTTCCTGCTGACCCCGGCTTACAGCACAAACAAGGACCATAAATACACTTAAAAATGTAAGTCTTAGCATGGATAGAAAGGTTTATAATTAGTATCTCTATTGTTTATCAAAGATAATCAGCCATTAGCAAGGAAAAATAGCATTTTATCTCAAAAAAATATCTTTTTGTATCAATACGTTTTTATCCTTGCAATTCCTTTTTTAATTAAAAGGATTATCTATTTTTGAAATAATAGACATCACGAAGAAAAAGTTTATCACCAATTATAAATCAACAGCCAGATAGATGTACAGACTAAAGATATGGTTTTGTTGGGTCATATTCTTGGGATGTTTACCGCACGGTAAAGCCCAGCCCTATTATTTCAACCGTTATCAGATAAACGACGGGCTATCCAACAATACGGTTATCTGCAGTATGCAAGACAGCTTTGGTTTTCTATGGTTTGGAACAAAGGATGGTCTGGACCGTTTCGATGGCAACAATTTCAAACATTTTGACATTCTCAATGAGGTAAGAAACACCATAGCCAACAACATCATTTCTTTGGTTGAAGATGAGCATAAAAATATCTGGATAGGCACGGACCAAGGTATATACATCTACAATCCATTCAAAGAATCTTTCCGGTTGCTAAACAAAGAATTTGCAAATGCGGATGTGCCTGTCATCGTCATTGATAACCATAATACTATTTGGTTTATTGCTGATGGTATAGTTCATCATCATATACCACAAAAAAACGCTACCGAAAGAATCCATAACCGTATTTCGGCCACGGCTCTTCACTGCGGGAAAAATGGACAAATATTTTTAGGAACCATAAGTGGACAGATTTTCGCCGTCAGCGATAAAGGTTGCTATACCGAAATCATTGACTTTTCAAAACTTTACGGCAACTCAGATTGGTACAGCATCCAAAAAATAACGGAAGATAAGGACGGTAACCTTATCATCGGCACGGCAAAGGCCGGGGTTGCCCGATTAACCTTATATGACAAAAAAGTCGATTGGTTTTTAGGATTACAGCAGCTGAATCAATTCTTATATGTGCGTGATATCCTTATAAAGAACGACCACGAATACTGGTTTGCCACCGAATCGGGATTGTTTATTTATCATACGGATACAAAAAAAATTACCAATATCCGCAAGTCGGAAGACAACCCTTGGGGAATTTCGGACAACGCGCTCTACAGTATCGTTAAAGACAGGGATGGCGGCATCTGGCTAACAACCTACTTTGGTGGCGTCAATTATTATAATGAAAACAACAACCTCATCGAGAAATTCATGTCTTCCAAACAAGGGGGGCAGCTTTTAGGTACTGTAGTACGTATCATAGCGAAAGACAAGCAAGGCAATATATGGCTAGGAACTGAAAACGGAGGGCTTAGCAAATTAAATCCCTCGACAGGAGAAATTGAAAACTATAGCGAACACAATGCTGCTCTCACCAACAATAATATTCATGGGTTACTTCCACTGGACGAAAAAATATTGCTAGGCACCTTTGTATATGGCATGGACATCTTCGATACCAATAAGAAAAGGGTTGTCACCCACATCGAACCCGATGGTAAGAACAATTCCGGCCTGAAAAGCAACTTTTTATACTATTTCTACACAAACCGTAAGGGAGAAGTGTTGGTTGCTTCTACGCAAGGACACTATAAGTTCGATCATAAATCCAACACCTTCCAAGAGATTACCAACGTTCCCTTGAATAATTCCTATACCACTATTACGGAAGATTGGGAAGGAAACATATGGCTTGGCACCTGGAGAGACGGTATTTACATGTATAATCCCGACAGTCCGGGGCACATACATTTTGTGCATGACCCACAGCAAGATAATTCTTTACCTAACAATAAGATTAACTGCCTATTTCAAGATCGTAAAGGCACGATATGGGTAGCCACAGAGGGAGGAGTGGCAAGAATCATCAAAGATAAAAGTGGGAAGCATCAGCTGAAAGCGGTGAGCCTCCATCTTCCCAGCAAAATTGTACTGGCTATCCTAGAGGATCGACAAGGCAACCTTTGGATTAGTACTTCCAAAGGATTAATACGCTATAACCCTTCAACACAACATCATCGCCTGTTTAACTTAGAATCCGGGCTACCTGCTATACAGTTCAACTATAATTCAGCATTCGATGATGGAGAAGGTACCTTTTATTTTGGCACCATAAACGGGTTAATACGCTTCTCTCCCGAAAAGCTTAACAAAATCAATTACAACCCAAACACGCCGATTTTCATTACCAAACTATTGGTAAATAACAAAGAAATAGACCTCAGAACAGAAAACACTGTTCTCACACAATCCATTCTCTTTACGGATGAAGTGGTATTGAAATACGATCAATCATCCTTTAGTTTGGATTTTACGGCCTTACAGTATGATGCTCCTAAGTCCATACGTTATAGCTACAAACTTGTAGGCGTCAATACGGATTGGGTGACAGTGACGCAAGCCAACAGAGCACATTTTACCAAAGTATTGCCCGGAACTTATGAGTTTGTCGTGAAAGCAGAAGACCCTAACGGCAACCCCATCTCTTCTATACGAACACTGAAAATAAAAATTTTACCTCCTTTCTGGGCTAGTATACCTGCCTTTATCATATATGCTCTTCTGTTCATCGGGCTGATAGCATTTATAGCTTATCACTTCAAAGAGAAAGTCAAACAAAGAAACCAGCAACACCTGCTGAAAATCCAAAACCTTCGTGAACAGCAACTCTATCAAGCTAAAATGGACTTCTATACCGATGTGGTACATGAAATCAGAACGCCGTTAACCCTGATAAAAGCACCTTTGGAGAAGTTAATCCTGAAAATTCCTGCTAATCCCGTGACGGACAAATTACTCCAAACAATTCAAAACAACACAGAGAGGCTAATAGAATTGAGCAACCAATTGTTGGACTTCAGAAAGGTAGACAATAAGGCATTCAAATTCAAATTTGAGAAAAAAAATATAGGTCTGCTTACCCAAGATATAATAACCGATTTTAAGGTAACGTTGGAATCTCAAAATAAAACCCTGCGCTCTTCCATTCCTCAACATCTGGAATGCTATATAGATGTAGAAGCTTATGAAAAAATTTGCACAAATCTATTGAACAACGCTCTGAAATATTCACATGCGTATATTGAAGTAGTACTGCAGCAAGATGACAAGCGAGAGTCATTGATTCTCACGATAAAAAACGACGGAAAGGTCATTCCTCCAGATGATAGAGCCTATATTTTTGAACCCTTCAGCAGATTGCAACGAAGCAAAAGCATTCCGGGAAGCGGCTTGGGCTTAGCATTAAGCCAATCCTTGGCACTTAAACTCCACGGAACGTTAAAATATGAAGTAGATAATAAAAATTTGAATACCTTTACTTTAGTACTACCACTAAACCAAACTCATATCTATGAATACGAAAGCTAATCTCTTGTTGATAGACGACCATGTCGAATTATTGGAATTTATTGCCGACGACTTGGCAGAAGATTATAATATCACCAAATGTACAAGTGCGGTAGATGCATACACCTTGATGGAACAGGAAAACTTCGACCTCGTAATCAGCGATGTGATGATGCCCGAGATGGATGGCTTTGAGTTTTGCGAAAAGGTAAAATCCAACATGAGCTTAGCACATATACCTATCGTCCTGCTTACAGCAAAAAACACACTGGAATCCAAAATCAAAGGTCTTGAACAGGGCGCGGACGCTATATTGAAAAGCCATTTTCATTAGCCTTTCTAAGAGCACAGCTGGCCAGTCTTCTGAAAAACAGAACCCGCATCAAAGAATTCTTCATTAAAAATCCTACTTCGCAAATACAACAGATTGGCCAAAATCAAAATGACAAGGAGTTTCTCAAAAAAATCGAAGAAATCATACTCCAAAACTTAGACAATCCCCAATTCAACGTGGATAAAATGGCTGATATCCTTTGTATGAGCCGTCCTACCCTCTACAGAAAGATAAATGTAGTGTCCAGCCTTTCACCCAATGAGTTGATTAATCTCACAAGACTGCGCAGAGCCGCCGAATTACTTGCCCAAGGTAACCTTAAGATATACGAAATATCCAATATGCTCGGTTATAGCTCGGCACAGCATTTTTCGCGAAACTTTCAAAAACAGTTTGGTATTACGCCTAGTGAATTTCAAAACAAAAAATCATAACAGGCTATACCTGACTAAAGATAAGTGGCAAACAACGCATATTGGGTTACATACGAAAACATAAACATGCCTTCTACATTGTTCTTCCGGGAATCCTTATCCCAGCCGCCTAATAAATCCCTAGGCAGTATCCCATCCTTATAATAATTAGAATAAGCATAGTTGAGGTTTACCCGAAAAGCCTGCACATATGTTAATACCGAAGGATCGTAGGGCAGCAAAGCTGTATAGCCTTTTAGCAGTACGGTATGAAACCAATTGTTAAAACCATCCGTAGGAAAAGAATAGTACCCTTTGAGCTGCTTGTCTGCCTTTGTCAAAATAAAGGAAACTAGCTTTTGCCAGAGCCTTAGCATCGTCTAGATAATCTTTTTGCTTAGTCGCCCGATAAAGATCGACGGCTCCGGAAAGCATGGTCCCTGAATTGTAAGAGTATGGCTTTCCTGTTGCCTTCAACAATTGTGTGTGCCCCCTATATCTCTGTCCTCCTACCTCTTCATAACGAATCTGACAATCCGGCGAACATTGCCCCATCATATCCCAATAAACACCTTGGTCATTCAATAAATGTCCTTTCTGCCAATGATAAATTTTCTTAGCAAACATTAAATAATAGTCTCTCTTAAGAAGCTTCTTTACTTTCCGAGTCTTTCTGTCTCTCGAATCGATATATCTATAGACTATCCTTATCGTTCTTTTTCTTATATAGTTCATGTAGCCAGACCAGAGCACTGATCATAGGCCCATTGCTGCATGCATGTTTTGTCACATAGCCCGGCCCCCATGATATTCCTCCATGTTCGTTTCCTTCTTCATCGCGAGTAGCATCCCAACCGTCTAAAACATATGCTGTAAGATATTCGGCCTGCTCTAGATATTTGCTATTCTGTGTCAAATCATATGACTCAAGGAGTTCACGTACCAACCACATTTGATCGTCGTATACATTCAATATACCCGTCACATTGGCTTTTCCTTTTTCTTCTGCCCTATTGACCGCATAAACCGTCCATTCTTTGGTCTGTGTAAAAGAAGTATATGTGAAAGTCCCCAGATAATAAGCAGCATTGTCATACAGCTTTTCTAAAAGGCCTTCATAATAAGCAACTTTACGAATAGAGATAGAATCTTTATGCTTATATAAAGCCCTTAATAAAGAGTTTGTGGCTTCTATGGCAGAGGTGTACATCCATACACTCGCCTTCTCTCCTCCCCGTACCTGTTCAAATGGATTATAGTATCTATACATTATAAATTGTTCTGAGACAAAAAAGTGCTTCAAGCCTTATCATAAAGATTTGCGCCTCGATAGAAATCATCAACTGATATACTACTATTTAATTTTTTATCACTTAAATTAAAAGAAGATAATCCAATTGTTGCTAAGCAAAGGAGACCATACAACCACCTGCGGGCGATACGAACGCTCAATTTCATAATAAAATATATTTAAGGTTTACTATCCTGCTAAATCGTATTTGGTTAACCGAATGTGGAATATAAAAATAAGCATTATTTTGCTAAGATATTTGAAACAAAATAACTCTCTAATGAGAAAATTTGCCTCTCATCTCTCTTTCATTATTAACTTTAAATTTGAGTAATCAATTATAAATCCTAGCACAAAGACATTTTAGCTATAAGTATTTTAAATAAACTGTAACGCAAAAGAAATAATTATATCCCGATATAATCTGTCGGTAACCAATTGTAAACATTACAGAACGCACATTCGATATCCTATCTATTGAATGACTAGTGATAACCAATTATAAGATATATGAGAAACAATGATATGTTCAATGTAACTCATAGTTCTCGTAAATACATAGTATTATTCATATGGATTTTAGGACTATGGTCATGTAAATCGGAAGAACAGAACACGACTTCTTCCTCTGTACCTTTCGACCCCATGCAGCCCGTTGTTGTCGAAGACTTTCAACCTAAATCGGGAGGAATGGGACAGCGCTTAATCATCTACGGTAAAAATTTTGGAACGGACCCGTCTATGATAACGGTGCTGATTGGAGGTAAGGAAGCAAAAGTAATTAGTTCCACTGGTGATGCTTTGTATTGTCTTGTACCACGCAAAGCCTTCAGCGGTGATATTGAGGTGCGTGTGGGGCCTAAAGACAACAAGGTAGTAGGAAAAGCTACAACACGCTTTCAATATGAACGCAAAATGGTCGTTTCCACAGTTATAGGTTACCGCAACGAACGCGGTGATGAACCTTGGAAAGATGGTAAGTTCAAAGATTCTGATCCAAACAAGATGGCTAGCGGTTTTTGGAATCAATCCTTTTTCAAATTCGACCCAGCCAATCCCAAACATCTTTGGGCTGTGTTTGACTTTAATAATGGATTGTATCTCTTCAACTTTGAAGACAGCACCGTGACTAAGGTACGATCCGATCTAGATAGACCTCGCAGTGTAGACTTCCACCCTAGATCACAAGTATATGATTGTGGCCGAAGACCGTGGTGGCGAAAATGACCGTGCGACCTATAGACTATCGCGTGACAGAAACTGGCAAGATCGAGAGGTATTAACCACCTATAAGCAGTGTAATGGTGCTTCCGTACACCCTGTCAACGGTGAGCTATATTTCAACAGCTATGAAAAAGGACAGTTTTTCCGCTTTGACCTCAACAAATACTTTGAGTCGGGACTGGGAGTAAAAGATTTTGAGCAACTTTTCGTTGTCCACGACCCACAATGGGAATACAAAATCATCATTCATCCTACAGGTAATTATGCTTATATAGTAGTTATCAACCAATCCTACATCCTTCGTGTAGATTATAATTGGGAGAAAAAAAGATTCAACCAACCCTATTTGGTCTGTGGACAGGTAAGAGGCCCCGGCTATGCGGACGGTGTAGGCTCTTCCGCACGACTTAACCAACCCTATCAAGGAGTATTCGTCAAGAATCCGGACTATGTAGCTGCAGGGAAACCCGATCAATATGATTTCTATTTCACCGACCAGCTCAACCACTGCGTGCGTATACTAACCCCTGAAGGCAACGTAACCACCTTTGCTGGACGAGGAAGCTCCAGTCTCAACAATAACCCTTACGGCTATGTGGATGGAGACCTCAGACAGGAAGCCCGCTTCGACAGACCTACAGGAATAGCATACAACGAAGAAGAAGGCGCCTTCTATATTGGAGATTATATGAATCACCGTATCCGAAAAATAGCGTTGGAAGAAATCGATTAATAATTCTTTAACCTAAGAATCATATGAAAAGCACTTTTGTACTCTATATATTACTGTTGCTCTGCACTTTTCAACTTTACGCGCAAGAGAAGTTTGAATTGACCGGTGTGGTGACAGACCAAAACCAGAAACCTTTGCAAGGCGTCAGCATCTTTATCAAAGATGCGCCCGGCTTAGGAACTGTATCTGATGCCAAAGGACAATTCAAGATTAAGGTCGAACAATATAAAACTAGTAGTCTTCAATTTTATTGGATACAAGAGGCAAGAGGTGCTTCTTGTGAATCAAAAAACGCTGAACATAGTATTAGAAGAAGCTGAAGCTAGTGTGCTCGAAGAAGTAGTCGTAACAGGAACAGGAACACAAAAGAAATTGGTAACTACAGGGGCCGTAAGCTCCGTAAATGTCAATGACCTTAAATCCAACCCTACTTCCAGTATTACCAACGCCCTAGCAGGAAATGTTCCGGGAGTGATGGCTATGCAGTGTCCGGAACAACCAGGAAAAAACATATCTGAATTCTGGATTCGAGGAATATCCACTTTCGGTGGAGGCTAACTGGATGGATGCCTTAGTGTGGATGGACAACATAGAACGTGA
>NZ_JXAC01000229.1 GCF_000814685.1 Sphingobacterium sp. T2 | reverse complement strand
CATATGTATAATTWWAAGGGATTACTTTTCGTTGAATCAACCAAACCATTACCAAAGTTAATGGTATAAGTAGATTTTTTTTCTAAGGAATCTGGAAGTCGTAATAATGAGTTTTTTCTTTTTGATTTTATAATCCGGTTGTTTCTCTACATCTGGAGAAATACTGAATTCCTTATAATGGTTGTTTAGCTTAATATATTCATCAAATTCGAATACTACTTCTTTATGATCAAAATTTCGCGTTAGGTTTGGTACAGAAACATTTAATAATTTGGGAGGAATACTATCTTTTGGTCCTCCTGTAGGAGCTTGCATATTGGCACAGCGAATGCAAAATAGCGATATAAGAAAGAGTAATATAGCTATTAAGTTGTTTGTTAAACTAAAGGATGTTTTCGATTGTTTCCAGTATTTCATCATAACAATTTCTTATATCGCTAATATATGTGTTTTAACTCATATGAACCATAAGAACGCTTATATCGGCTGGTGACACACCTGAGATTCTGGATGCTTGTCCTAAGGTTCTTGGTTTTATTTTCATTAATTTTTCCCTAGCCTCTATAGAGAGTGAAGTAAGTTTGGTATAATCGAAGTCAGGATTGATTTCTTTTTCTTCCATCTTCTTCATTTTATTGACGATTTCCATTTCTTTTTCGAAATAGCTATCGTACTTCACTTTTATTTCAGCTTGCTCTAATGTTTCTTTATCATATTTTGAGATATATGCTTTGAACTCTTGATCTGCTTTAGCTAGGTGTTCTATATTGATATGTGGTCTTGTGAGGATATTGTACATTCTTGTTTTTTGCGATAGCTCACTTGATCCCACTTCGCTTAGGATAGGGTTCATGCTATTTGGTTCAATAGAACGTTCTTTGAGATATTGAACTAACTCTTCGGAATCTTTTACTTTTTTATTTACTTTTTCTAATCGTTCATCGGAAACCAATCCTAGTTTATGAGCAATAGGAGTGAGGCGTACGTCAGCATTGTCCTGACGTAGAAGTAATCTATGTTCTGCACGGGAGGTAAACATACGATAAGGTTCTTCGGTACCTTTGGTCACCAAATCATCGATAAGGACGCCTATATAAGATTCCGAACGTTTGAGTATTAGTTCGTGTTGATCGTTTATTTTCTGATGTGCATTTACCCCGGCAATGAATCCTTGTGCAGCGGCTTCTTCATAACCAGTAGTTCCGTTAATCTGTCCTGCGAAGAATAGATTTTTTACACGGAAAGTTTCTAAGGTTAGGTCCAGCTGGACAGGAGGGAAGTAGTCGTATTCTATAGCATATCCAGGTCTGTACATTTTTGCATTCTCAAATCCTGGTATTAAACGCAATGCTTTTAGTTGTACATCCTCCGGCAGTGAAGTAGAAAATCCGTTAACATATATTTCTACCGTTTTGAAACCTTCTGGTTCTACAAAGATTTGATGTCTGTCTCTTTCTGCAAAACGATTGATTTTATCTTCTATGGAAGGACAATAACGAGGACCTAATCCTTTTATACGTCCGGTGAACATGGGAGATTTGTCAAAGCCCGTCTTTAATACATCATGAACTTCATTATTGGTGTAGGTAATCCAACAACAACGCTGTTCTTTCGGACTTTCGACATTCGTATAGGAAAATTTTCCACGCTCTTCGTCTCCCCATTGCTCTTCCATCACAGCATAGTTGAGGCTTCTGCCGTCTACGCGTGGAGGAGTTCCTGTTTTCATTCTTCCGGATTCAAAGCCTAAGGATACGAGTTGTTCAGTTAAACCTGTAGCTGCTTTCTCGCCGGTACGTCCGCCACCAAATCTTTTTTCCCCTATATGTATAATGCCGTTGAGGAAAGTTCCGTTCGTTAATACTACAGCATCTGACTCTATACGTATTCCTAAAGATGTCACTACACCTCTAGCCGTATTACCTTCTACGATTACTTCCTTTACCGTATCTTGCCAGATATCCAGATTAGGTATGGCTTCTAGTTGAAGTCTCCACTCTTCTGCAAAACGCATTCTATCATTTTGTGTACGTGGGCTCCACATCGCTGGACCTTTAGAACGGTTCAGCATACGGAATTGTAAAGTGGATTTGTCGGCTATAATTCCGGTATATCCACCCATAGCATCTATTTCGCGAACTATCTGTCCTTTGGCTACACCACCGATAGCAGGGTTGCAGCTCATCTGTGCAATCACACCCATATTCATAGTTATGAGTAGCACAGAAGACCCTAAGTTCGCAGCGGCAGCTGCAGCTTCACAGCCTGCATGTCCCGCACCTACTACAATAATATTATATTTTTCAAACATATCCTTATCTGCTGTTCCACGTGAAACTTTATTTTTTTTAATCGGGTTTCACGTGGAACTTTTTTAAATATACTCTGCTAATTCTAACCAACGTTCTGATTTTTCTTCTAACTCCTCCTGCAATGCTTCGATGTCTTTTGCTAGATTTGCTAGAAGGATATGATCTGTTGTTGAGTTTAATTCTTTAGTTTTTTCTTTTATTAAATTTTCTTAATTCACTAATTCTATTTTCCAACTCATTAAACTCCCTTTGTTCTTTGTAGGATGAGTTTTCTTTTTTGTTGCTTGATTGTTGTCTCTTGTTTTGTTTTTGGATTTCTTTTTGTTTTTCTTTTCAGTCTTCTTTTTTGTTCTTTTTATTTTTTTGCTCGACCTCAAATTTATAGTCTGCATAATTTCCATTATAGATGATTACTTTCTTGATCATCAAAAATGAAAAGTTGGTCGGTGAGTTTGTCTATAAGATATCTGTCGTGTGAGACTAAAATCAAAACCCCAGAATAGGATAGAAGGAAGTCTTCTAACACATTTAGTGTATCTATATCCAAGTCGTTTGACGGCTCATCCAGTATAAGGAAATTTGGATTTGCCATCAGCACGCGCATAAGCTGAAGTCTTTTCTTTTCTCCACCACTTAGTTTTTTAACCAGACCGTGTTGCTTTTCGGGAGGAAAGAGAAATAAGGTGAGGAGCTGTGATGCTGTAATAATGTCTCCGTTTGCCATCTGGATATAGTCGGCTACGGATTTTACAATATCGATCACCTTTTCATCATCTTTGAAGTCTAGTCCTCCTTGTTTATAATACCCGAATTTTGTGGTTTCGCCAATTACGACAGACCCTTCATCAGGAGCAAGGGTGTTTGTTATGAGGTTTAGAAAAGTACTTTTTCCAGAACCATTTCTTCCCGATAATCCTATGCGATCACCTTTTTTGAAAACATAGGAAAAGTTTTCTATAACCGTTTTTTCGTTAAATCTTTTGGTTATATTGTGTACTTCAAGAATTTTTGATCCCTGGCGTGATACTTTTACACTCAGCTGAACCTTGTCTTGCGCTCGGGGACCTTTAGACTTTTCTTCCAGATCGTAAAAGGCATCTATTCTGGCTTTAGCCTTTGTGCCGCGCGCCTGAGGTTGACGACGCATCCATTCCAATTCTTTTCGTAAGAGGTTGCGTGCTTTCTCTGCAGCAAGAATGTCATTATACTCACGCTCGGCTTTTTTCTCCAGAAAATAGGCATAGTTACCATTATAGGTATAAAGCTTGCCTTTGTCTAGCTCCCGGATTTGCGTGCATATGTTGTCCAAGAAATAGCGGTCGTGAGAAACGAGTAGGACTGTCTTGCTACCTGTAGTCAACAGCTTTTCTAACCATTCAATAGTTTCTATATCGAGATGGTTGGTAGGCTCATCGAGAATATAAACGTCCGGTTCGTCAATAAGCAGCTTCGCTAGCGCTAACCTTTTCTTTTGACCACCGGAAAGCGTGCTTATCTGTTGATCAAAATTTGTAATCTGAAGACGGCTTAGGATAGTTTTTATATTTTGTTCATATTCCCAAGCGTCTAAAGCTGTTATTTTATCGGTAAGCTGTTCCAGCTTTTTTGTGTCAATATTTTTGGATTCCAGTAATTGTTCGTACTCTTTTATTAGCTGTTGTTGCTCATTTTCGCTGGAGTAGATAAAATCATTGATAGTACTTATCCCTGTGAAGTCTGGCTCTTGAGGTAAATAGCCTATACGTATCCCTCTTTCTTTTACTACCCTACCTTCTTGTGGAGGAAATTCTTCAGCCAATAATTTGAGTAGAGTAGACTTTCCGGTTCCGTTGATACCGACAAGAGCAACCCTGTCGCCTTTTTGAAGGCCGAAATGTAGGTCTTTAAATAACCAGCGGTCATTGAAAGAATGACCTAATTGTTCTGTACTAATTATACTCACGCTACTTCTTTTATGTGTGATGTTTGGTAAATGTGTATCCCTTTCTTATCGCCTGCGGCCATATTTACCATTGCTGAAGCTACATCACGTGCACGTATGCTTCTATAATCTTTGTATTTACCGAATAACAATAAATTTATTATCGGAGATAAGATCTGGGCTATTTTTTCAGCTAATCTAAATTCTTTTCTATCTCCCAATAGGAGTGAAGGACGGAAGATATGAACGGTTTCTATTCCCACAGATTGAATAGCTTCTTCTACTTCTCCTTTAAGTTTTAAATAAAAGTTTTTGGAAGAAGGATTTGCTCCAATACTGCTGACTAGACTAAAAACCTTACACGTATCTTTCAATGTTGTAGCTACCTTCAAAGGATATTCCAAGTCAATTTTGTAATAGTCCGTCTGATTTGGCGTTTTTGCTGCCGTACTTCCAACACAGCTGAAGATATGGGTGATGTTAATATTTTTTATATGTTTTTCAATGTCGTCTATCTCAGAAATAATCTGTATAAGCTTGTCGTGTTCTATAGCTATCTTTCGTCTGGATACAGTATATATGCGCCCGTATTTATTATCTTTCAATAATAAATCCAAAACATTACTGCCGACAAGACCTGTTGCTCCTAGAATTAAAGCCGTATATTTTGTATCTGACATAGCATATCCAAATTACAAAAATACGTAAATAATAATTTTTATGATTGTGGWAAAACTAAATAACTTTTAACAAGGAAGTATGTAAAATTTGAGATTTAGCTTTAAATTTGGCTAATTGAGGATTTAAAGAGGAACTTTA
>NZ_JXAC01000228.1 GCF_000814685.1 Sphingobacterium sp. T2 | reverse complement strand
TTAAATTCCTTTGTATATTTTCGATAAGGCTTTCGCGATAGTCCTTGCGGACCTAATGAATTATATTGATCAATCCTCTTTCTGATTTGTGACGATGATACGCCCCATTGATTCGATAATCCGTGTATCGATGCCCCTCGTTGGTAATCTTTAACCAGACGAAGCTTAAAATCGGATTTGTGTTTTTTGTACTTAACCATAAAAATGCCCCCAAATAGTGTCCAACTTTTAGGGTGCACTTCAAAGGAAAGCTCTTTTATTTGAGATGCATTCACTAGATAGATGCTCTTATGATAATGTCGAATGGCACTTCCACATGCTCTTTCGACTTTGTTTTTAATCAACTGTGCGGCCGCCTTACCCATATATTCAAAATTTGTGGAAATGGTTGTAATGCCGTTCAGAATAAATTTTTTCAGCGGCGTTTCGTTATAGGAGATGATACCTACATCTTTTCCAACCTCTAGTTTTTGAGCAAGGATTTTTTCCAGCAGAAGTGCCAAGTCCCGTTCAACGATATTGATATAACAGGTACCAGATTTTATTTTCTCCTGCTTCAAATTGGACACAAGGGTATGGTCTATCCCATGTTCTTGACAGAACTTATAGAATCCTTTGATTATGGCTTTCGGATAATCACTATGATCAGGGAACACCAGCTTTATGGTCTCATACTTTTTCAGATGCTCTATCGCCTTATTGAGCGCCGTATAGATATCGTTCTCATGATTCTCAAAGACTGCGGGGAATTCTCCTTCCAAGTCAGGAATAAGTTTACTCAACAGCAGTAGCTTCTCCGAAGGGATATATCGGCTAATGATTTCTGCTGCCTGATCTGCTCCTTCCTTAAAGTGTGGAAAGATAACGTAATGGTCGTAAGTCTTAGTAAAATTCAGGAGTAGAGATTTCAAATAAGAGATATCGCTATTATACACGAAAAGATCCAAGGCGGACCATTCTCCCATCTCGCTGGCGAAAGCATCGTAAACATATTTTTTTGTTGCTCACTAAGCTTGTTGAGTAAGACGGCAATGCGTGGTCCCTGTTTGAGCTCATTCACGGCGATAAAGAAACCTTTGCCTGGAGCAGAATAGATCACCCCTTTATTCTTTAGATATTTGTATGCCTTCTCCGTGGTGTCGCGCGACACCTCCAAAAAGCTAGAAATTTCGTTGATAGAAGGAAGGACATCTCCCTTCTTGAAAATTTTATGATGAATTCCATTGATGATAGAATCGGCAAGTTGCTTATACTTTGGCGTAGCAGATAAGTCACTAATTTCTATTGAATCAAAGAATTCGGTAATGGATACTGTCATGATACAATGCTTTTGACCCTCAACATGTCACTAAAGATATTACTTTTTTGCAACTCGATGACAATTTGAATTTCCATTTTAACTCACACATCTTATCCAAATTACTAATAAAAAAAATTCCTCTAATAAAATAATTAGAGGAATTTATATTCTTACTAGCAACTGAATCTATTTGAACGTGTCTATATACTTTATCAATAGCTTAGCGTAATTCGTAAAGTTGGTAAAAGGCAGTGTTTCATAAACATCATAAATATCATGATAAGCACTGATTCCACCCAAAGTATAGATAAAGAAACAAGGTACGCCTCGTTCGTAGAAAGGCTGGTGATCACTGCGGTTCATCTCTCCTCGGATACGCACCTCGGGAAGGAAGTTGTTCTCCTTATTCAGTTCCACCATACTGTCAAATTCTTTACGGAATATAGAACCATTTACCACCTGTATACCGTCATCTCCTGTTCCTGCCATATCCAGGTTTAACAAAAATTTTACCTTCGACAGGTCGATAAGGGGATTTTCAGCGAAGAACTTAGAACCCAAAAGACCACTCTCTTCAGCCGAGAAAGCCAAGAACACCATATCGTATTTACTAGGATGCTTAGCGTAATAGTTGCTCAAATACAACATCAGAGCCGTACCGCTGGCATTGTCGTTTGCACCTTTGAAGATGACATTTTTACCTATAGCCCCTATGTGATCGTAATGGGCGGTGATAACGATAGTCGAATCCGTATCGCCAGTTCCTTTAAGGAAGCCACATACGTTTTGGGTTTGGTAATCTTTCTTATGTTCTGCCACTACTTGAAGTGTCAACAGACCTTCTCTCTTTGATGTTTCGAAATCTTTAAGATATAATACAGGCTTTTCAATTTGGTATAATAGCGTTCTCCACAACAGTTTATTGGAAGAATTTATAATTACGCCGGCATGAACACCTTTATTTTTCAAGACTTCTATCCATTTTCTAAAAGTGTCATTACCCAATTGGGTGATAGCTTCCTTTTCTTCAATATAAAGGAATCGACCTTGGTACGCGACGTTGGAAAGAATGTCCTTCTCTAGGTCTTTCGTGAAATCATCTGTTGTCAATCTGATCCACGCGAAAGAGCCTTTGATGCTTTTGCTAGCCGCATCGATAAGGAAGTCGCGTCCTACTTTAAGCTTTTTCCCATCAATAGCAACAGTAGTTTCCTTGGGAAAAGTATTCGGTGAAAGGGTAAAATATTGGAAGTAGCCTTTATCGGTTCCTGACAAAGGTACAATTCCATTGTTGTTAAATTCTTTGGCAATGTAATTTGCTGCTTTGCGGTCACCGTCAAACACAAATCCACGACCATAATACTTTGCCGACGCAATCTCCTTGACAATACGTCTTCCATACTCCTCTTGTGCCGACACCACCGTCGCAAGCAACAAGAATAAAACTAACAGTCTACTTTTCATATAAAACAGGTAAAATTAAACTTGAAGGGTATTCTTTATTAAGATAAATAGTGTGTGTCTGTTTGCTAAAATCGCTATCCTCCGCTTTGTAGATATCTACAAACTTCTGAGGGTTTCGGTCCACTAGCGGGAACCAAGTACTTTGTATCTGCACCATGATGCGATGTCCTTTCTTAAACACATGGGCAGCATCCTGCATATCAAATTTGACGCGATAAGGCTTATTCGGCAGCATAGGCTCCGGCTCAGAGAAACTATTGCGGTATTTGGCACGCATGACTTCCCCTCTTACCATCAGCTGATAGTCTGACATTGCGGATTTAGAATTATAAGGATAGACATCTATAAGCTTGACAATAAAGTCGGCATCCGTTCCTGTCGTCGAAACATATAAATCTGCCATTATATTGCCGGCTATTGTCACATCTTCTTCAAGCACATCACTTTCAAAGACCAGCACGTCGGGGCGCTTAGCAGCAAAAAACTGATCTTCAACCATATACTTATGCCCACGAAATACTGTTCTTTCGTTGGTGTAAGGCACAGGATGGTTAGGGTCACTGTCATAGTTAAGCTTACCTTCAGCAGCTCGTGGTGCTACAAAACTAACAGTGCGGTCGGCATGTAAGTAAAGACGTGTTTCGGATACTTTATGAGAAGGCCAGCTATCCATAGTCTTCCAATAATTGGCACCGGTGAAGAACACCTGCACCTTAGGAATTTCTCTTTCGCTTTCATCCTTCAAATATTTCCTGAAGAAAGGCATCTCTATATGCTTACGGTAATATTCCGAAGTGTTGCTTTCAAAATTCAAGTTGAAAAGGCTATCCCCTTTGCCACGTAGCCAAGAGCCGTGATACCACGGTCCCATGACAAAATGCGTATGAGAAGGGTTCATCTTTTTTAGATGAGCATAGGTCTTCAGAGGACCATACAGATCTTCTTGGTCAAACCAACCTCCTACGACCAACACCTGCGGATGAAACTTATTGATATGCTTCAGATAATTGCGATCCTGCCAATACTGATCGTAGTTGGGATGAGCCATCATCTCATTCCACAGAACGCTTTTATAATGGAGGTGCTTCTCGTTGAAATTTTTGAGCGCACCTGTCTTTAAGTAGAAGTTGTAAGTATCCGAAGTGTTGTAAGCCCCGAATCCTCCTGGATGACGTGTGGAAATAGAATCGCGTTCACGTCCGAAAAGAACTCAAAAAAGAAAAGGTCCCCATCAACATGAAAGCACCATTATGGTGACGATCATCTCCTAGAAACCAATCCGTTACGGGGGCCTGCGGCGATACTGCCTTTAGACAGGGATGCGCATTTATCAAAGACATGGAAGCGTATAAGCCGGGAGACGAAACTCCCCATATGCCTACTTTCTTGTTGGATTTAACATTTTTCACCAACCAGTCTATAGTGTCATAGGTGTCCGTAGCTTCATCAACACTACCGTCCGTGGCTACCGGTCTGTTCGCGATAAAATGACCTTCAGACATATATTTACCGCGAACATCCTGATATACAAAAATATAGCCATCATACATATAGTCCCTATTGGGACCTAAAGGTACCTTATAGTTGCTGTCTCCATAAGGTGCTATACTATATGGCGTACGAATCATAAGGATAGGATAATCTTTGCTTTTATCCTGCGGTTCGTAAATAGCCGTATAGAGTTTGACACCATCACGCATAGGGATATATACCTCGCGTTTGGTATAATTTTTCTTTACAAAAAGAGTATCATTAGTTTGGGCTACACCCCAAGATATTCCTATAAAATGAATTAAGAACAGAATTGAAAAAACACGCATTTCCTACTTCACCGGTTTACTACTCATCACAAATAACAATTCTCCGCCAGCCATGATTTCCTCATGAGTGATATATGTTCTGTCCAACTCTTTATTGTTCAACAAAACCTTAGATACGTAAACGTTCTTTTCGGACTGGTTTTTGGTTCTGATGACAAATTGTTTTCCGTTATCGAGATTGATGACTGCTTGTTTTACGAGAGGGCTACCTAAGTCATAGTGCAGCGAGCCCGGTGCTATAGGATAAAATCCCATGGCGCCGAAAAGATACCAAGCGCTCATCTGTCCGCAGTCGTCATTACCTCCCAAGCCATCGTGACGGGCCTGATACATGGCTCTCAAGATTTGACGCACGCGGGCTTGTGTTTTCCAAGGTGTGCCGGCATAATTGTATAAATACACCACATGATGTGAAGGTTCGTTGCCATGGACATAGTTTCCTATGATTCCGTCACGGGTGATATCTTCTGTATTTTCGAAATACTTATCCGGAAGTTCCATCGTAAACAGAGAGTCAAGGTAGTTGACAAACCTTTTCTTGTTGCCATGCAAGGCTACCAAGGCATTAGGGTCCTGCGGTACGAACAGGCTATAGTTCCACGAGTTACCTTCGATAAAACCTTGTCCATGTGTATCCAATACATCGAAATCTTTGACAAAATTACCTTTGGCATCCTTAGGGCGCATAAAGCCTATAGAAGGGTCAAAGACATTCTTCCAGTTTTGAGCACGTTTCATGTAGGTGTCGTACACATCTTTTCTGCCCAACTTAAGCGCTAACTGGGCGATACACCAGTCGTTATATGCATATTCCAAGGTTGTAGACACCGAATTGCTATTTACTTCATGCGGAATATAGCCGTAATCTATATATTCACCGATACCTTCATAGTCTCTTCTGTTTGAGGTGGCAATACAAGCTTCCAAAGCGCGGTGAGGGTCTCCTTTATAGACCCCCTTAAGGATGGCATCTGCTATGACAGAAACGGCATGATAACCGCTCATACACCAATTGTCGTTGGCATAGTGCGACCAGATAGGAAGCATGTTGAGCACGCTTTGGTCGTAATGTGCCAACATAGACTCCACCATATCGGCATTACGCGACGGCTGGAGGATGTTAAAGAAAGGATGGAGAGCTCTGAACGTATCCCACAATGAAAAGGTAGTATAGTTGGTAAACCCTTGAGCTGTGTGTACCTCCTGATCCAATCCTTTATACTGACCGTTTACATCCATATAGATGGTAGGGCCTAAATAGGCGTGGTACATGGCTGTATAGAAATTGACCTTATCATCTTCGGTGATAGTCTCTATTGCGATTTTGGAAAGCTCTTCGTTCCACTTGCTTTTGCCGGCTTCTTTGACACGGTCGAAATCCCAATGTGGCACTTCCGCACGAAGGTTTTGTAGTGCGTTGCTTTGACTTACAGGTGAGATAGCAAATTTGATCTGAACAGGTTCATCCTTGTTGGTATCGAAGTCAAAATACATGACCATATCTTTTCCGGCGAGGTCAGCAAAGTTTTCATCTTGATTGAACTTACGCCAGAAGCCTCTATACACCTGGTTCTTGTCAAAGCTTTTACGTCCATAACTCTTGAAAGGCTTGGAAAATGTCATGGCGAAATATACGGTACGTGTGCGCGCCCAACCGTGTGTTTGGCGATAGCCTGTTACTAAGGTGTCGTTTACTACACGCACCACCGTCCATACATTCTTGCCGTCATAATTATAAATTCCGGACTTTAAATCGAGGATGATATGTGCCTCTTTGGAGTCAGGAAAAGTATAGCGGTGGAAGCCTACACGCTCGGTTGTGGTCAGCTCAGCCTGCACATTGTAATCTTCTAACAGCACTTTATAGTAGTTGGCTTCCGCCACCTCATTCTGATGTCTAAACTTACTGCGGTATCCTGTACGCGTATCCTGTGCCACGCCGGGGTTAAGCTGCAACTTTCCTACTGTCGGCATGATAAGGAAATCCCCCAAGTCTGAATGACCGGTCCCACTAAAGTGGGTATGGCTAAACCCTACAATGGAGTTATCCTCATACTGATAGCCGGCACAATATTTATATACGTCTTTGTTATACTTTCCTTCATGTTCATAAGACAAGGTATCCGTTTCGGGGCTCAGCTGTACGGAGCCGAAAGGTACTGTAGCTCCAGGAAAAGTGTGTCCCATACGGGCAGTTCCTATCATCGGGTTTACATAGTCTACCGGTCTTTTCTGTGCGACGGCATTGGAGAATACCGTAGCGGTTAAGACCATAATACTGCAAATGTTTTTGAGGTTCATCATACTATTTCGTGTTATGCTTTATAATTTGTTTTTTGGATTTAACGCCTTTTTCTATCACCCTCACTACCCTTTAGCGTATGCCCGTTTACTTTGTCCAATACTATGGCAGGTCTATAATCTTGGTCGCGGGCAATAAGCTTCACATTATCAAAGGTAATGTTATTCGCGTTTTTCACAAAAACACCCCAGGCAGGAAGTTCTTTAAATTGAGAAAATTCCGGATAGGCCTCCGCCATTTCGGGAATAGATTCTAAATCTTTTGGCGACACCCCTCTAAAAGCATAATTAGGATTTCCTTTCCCCGGATAGGAAATTTCTATATTTCTTAGAATGATATTTTCAATTTTCATATTTTCCAGACCTACTATGCTGGAAGGAGACACATTGCGTGGATTATCCTCAATAGGCCCTTCGTACACATAGCCAGCATCAGGCTTTTCCTCCGTAATCTCGGCATAGAAATTTTGTATGGTCACATTTTTCAAAACACCGATACGCTTGTTATTCCAGCGAGATCCTATACGTAAATAAATAGGGTTTCCGGTATGATAGGCGTATAGGCTATCCACTAAGATATCTTCTGCTATGCCTCCGTCGGGCACGGCGATGGTAAATGCCGAGCGGAAAGTATTATAAACCTTGTTGTTTACAATTTTGATATTTTTGTATCCACCTGCTGACACGGTGCCGAACTTGATACCGTTGGCGCTAGAGCGTGCGATGCAGTTTCTTACTTCCACGTCTTCACAGCGTTTGGTGCGGTCGTGCGACTTCAGGCAGATAGCATCATCTGCAGCGTCGATGTAGGAGTTTAGCAGCTTGAAATGTTTGCAGTCCACAATATCTATTCCGTCGTTATTCCAAAAGTGGGTACTTTGCACGGTTGTAAGCTTCCCCGAAAAAAAGACTGTTAGAGAATAGAAAATGATTGATAACTTTAACAGTGTATTATGAAAGGGAAACGATTCAAACCGGAGCAGATCAGTAAGATCCTTAAGGAATTCGAGGCTGGTAAAAGCGTTCAGGAAATCACACGTGAACACGGGGTCAGTCCTGCCTCCTTTTACAAATGGCGCCAGCGATACGGCGGCCTTGACGGTAGTGAGCTAAAGCGGGTTAAGGAACTGGAAGAAGAGAACCGCAAGCTTAAGCGGATGTACGTGGAGCTTGCCCTGGACTTAGAGGCGGCCAGGGAGGTGATAGCAAAAAAGCTTTGAAGCCCTGCCAGAAGAAACAGATTGCCCAGGAATTGATGGAGTCAGGGAAAGGCATCAGCAGGGCGTGCCGGGTGTTGGGATTGAGCAAGACCTGTTACTATTATGTTGGCATACGCGATGATAGCCAGGTGGAGTCCGCTTTAAGAAAGAAGGCAGAAGATTTTCCACGTGAGGGTTTCTGGAAAGCGTTCAGGAGATTGCGCCGGGAAGGCCATTGCTGGAACCACAAGCGCGTCCACCGGGTATACAAGCTCATTGGACTGAACATCAGAAGGAAAGCAAAGCGGCGATTGCCGCAAAGGGTAAAACAGCCCCTGACCAAGCCCATGTTGCCCAATGATACCTGGTCGGTGGACTTTATGAGCGACGCACTGAGCAATGGCCGCAGATTCCGTTCTTTCAACGTGATGGACGATTTCAACAGGGAAGCACTGCATATCGAAGTGGATTATTCCCTGCGCAGTTCGCGGGTGGTTTGGGTGCTGAACCATCTGATTAAACGTAGAGGCAAGCCCGGGAAAATCAGAATGGACAACGGCCCGGAGTTTATATCCCAGCTTTTAAGGGAATGGAGTGTGGTCAACGGCATCGAGTTTTTATATATCCAGCCCGGAAAGCCCACGCAGAATAGTTTTGTGGAAAGATTGAACGGGACTTACCGTGATAATGTATTGGACTGCTACCTGTTTGACACCCTTGATGAGGTAAGGGAAGTTACCTGGCAATGGATGGATGATTATAACAATCACAGACCGCACGACAGTCTTGGCAATATGCCTCCAACCGAATATGCCGCTTTATCCGCTTTTGAAGGCGATAGACAGGCGTGTTAGGGTATTTAGGTTTAGGTTAATTTGAAGAGAATTTTGTAAAATTACGCAGTCTTAATT
>NZ_JXAC01000227.1 GCF_000814685.1 Sphingobacterium sp. T2 | reverse complement strand
TTCTCTTGCTTGTCAATCTTTGTTGTAACTCTCGTTGATTGATGCAAATGAAGAAAAAGAGAAATTTGCATCGGAAGTGGATAGTAATTCCACTAACGATAAGTTAAACAACTTTGCAATTTGATTTAATCTCGACAAATTTACATCTGTAATTCCTGTCTCGATTTTTGAAAATGCTGGAATGGAAATGTCCAATCGCTTTGCGACATCTTCTTGACTCCACCCTTTCTGGTGTCTTAATAATCTAATTTTTTTCCCTAAAGTATTCATTTGGTAAATGTTTTTATTATTTAGCGCGCAAGTTAAAAAAAAATTATTAAATAATAAAGTCATTTATTCAGACTTTTTGTCCCTTCGAGACAAAAATTTGTCCGCAAACGTTAAAACATTTGACACCAGCATAATTATTGGAGGTCATAAAAAGGGAGTTAACCCCTTGAGAATCAAAACTCTCTAAAAAATCTTTAAGCTCTGTAATATCTAAGAATATGTCTAGTTTTGGATGCTGAAAAGTATCCTTAATCTTTGCAACAATTTCGTTAAGGATAATATTTTTTTCTTTGATGCTATTTTTATTTACAAAAACATACAGCATAATCTGACTCATTCATCGAGCGACAATATAAGGAAAGCTTCTCTCCTTCAAATACATCGTAAGGATTTAACTCGATAACAGTCAACAACTTTTGCAAAGGAAACTGCTCCTTCACAGCATGAATACTTGAGCGAAGCTTGGCGGGGGTATGAGCAAAATCCTGATACACTACCGACCCTCCCTCACTCTTAACAAACTCTAAATAACGAATAGAGCTTTTAAAATCTTTTATTGCTTCATAAAAGTCGGTGCGGCGGATTCCCAGCCACTCACATACCGTATATGCTCCTGCTATATTCGACAGGTTCTGTCGTCCTATGACAAGAAGAGGAATGTCTTGGCCATCATTATGAAGATATGTCACGCCTTTATTTATCGTATAGGCGGGAAGCTTATAGCCATGACGGTTTATCTTAAGCTCTTTGGTTTCATTCACCACCTTCACCACATTGGCATCTTCTTTATTATATACCAACGTTCCTTTCGGCACTATAGTATATATAAAATCTCTAAACTGCCTATAATAATCTTCCTCTGAGATTTCCATGTTAAAAGAATCCCAGGAAATATTACTTAATAAAGCTATGTTAGGGTGATAATAATGGAATTTGGAATGGGCGTCGATGGAAGAAGCATAATATTCATCGCCTTCGATAAGGATGATGCGTGCTGTGGAAGTCAGGCGAATCAGGGACTCAAAACCTTCGATTTTAGCGCCAATGACGTAATCGAAATCCTTTTCCATTTTTTTCAGCACATGCATGATCATACTGGTAATGGTAGTCTTCCCAAAAGTCCCGGCGATGACCACACGAATCTTTTCTTTGGATTGCTCGTAGATAAATTCCGGAAAAGAATAAATCTTGATATTGAGTTCCTGTGCTTTCAGCAACTCGGGATTGTCTGCTGCGGCATGTTTTCCAAGGATGATAGCGTCTATATCTTCTGTAATTTTATCGGCATTCCACCCTATCTCTTCAGGATACAGACCTGCTTCGATAAGCTTGGATTTCGATGGCTCGACGATCTGGTCGTCCGACCCGGTCACCTGATGTCCCAACTTAGCCAAACTTATAGCCAAATTGTGCATCACACTACCACCTATTGCTATAAAATGTACACGCATAGCAAGAGATTATTGTTTAATAAACTTCGCCGCACACCAGTTGTCCAGCACTTTATGGCTTTCATAGGCTAAGGCATGCTCTTCACAACATTGCTTCAAGATTGGCAAGTCCTCTTCGACATAAAAGCCGGAAATATAGAGCTCTCCGCCTTTCTTGAGGTCAGCAGCATAAGTTGCCATCTGGTCCAACAAAATATTTCTGTTGATATTTGCCAGGATAGTGTCAAACGCCATACCGGCAATAGCTTCTTTGGACCCCAAACGGGATTCTATATTCGAAATATTGTTTAACTCACAGTTTTCTTTGACACTGTCTATGCATACAGAATCGTAGTCTACCGCAAGGACGGATGAAGCTCCTTTTTGAGAAGCCAAAATAGCCAAAATCCCCGTACCACAGCCCATATCCAACACTTTCTTACCTTCAAAATCATTTTCCAAAATATAAGAAAGCATCATAGATGTCGTCTGGTGATGTCCTGTACCAAACGACATCTTAGGGTCAATGACTATTTCATAAGTATACTCCGGTTTTGCTTCGTGGAAGGTAGCTCGGACATAGCAACAGTCGTCCACTACTATAGGATTGAAGTTGCTTTCCCATAGAGCGTTCCAGTTTTGCTCTTCGACATCCTGGATTTCATAATCCAGATGATAGCCATCTACCTCTCTTAAGAGCAGGGTTTCCAATGCCTGAACGTCAAAGTTAGCACTGGGAACATAGGCTGAAAATCCTTTTTCCGAATCCTCAAAAGAATCAAAACCTATCTCTCCCAGCTCAGCGATCAACAAATCCTTCTGCCAATCTTGAATATCCGAACTCACAAAGTGAACCGCAGTATATTTCATGATATATTATTATGCATTAAAAACTTTAACAATTTCCAAGAAATCTCTGGATTTCAAAGAAGCTCCTCCGATTAAACCTCCGTCAATATCTTGTTGAGCAAACAAAGTAGCGGCGTTGGAAGGGTTACAGCTACCCCCATATAGTATTGTAGTACTCTCAGCCGTCTCTGCGTCATATTTGTCTGCGATAGCCTGACGAATGAAAGCGTGCACTTCTTGCGCTTGCTCAGGACTTGCCGTGAGACCTGTTCCTATAGCCCACACCGGTTCATACGCCAACACTATATTTGCGAAGGCTTCCTTACTTAAGTGAAACACTCCTCTGTCCAATTGGTTTTTGATAATGTCGAAGAATTTTCCGGACTCACGCTCTTCTTTGGTCTCGCCGATACAGAAAATAGGTTTTAAATCATATTTTAATGCTGCATTAACTTTTTCTGCCAGCAGCTCATCTGTCTCACCGAAATAAGCTCTACGCTCCGAGTGGCCAAGGATAGTATATTCTGCACCTACCGACTTCACCTGTGATGCCGAGATCTCTCCCGTATAAGCGCCGGACTCCGCCTGGTGAATATTTTGAGAGCCGATTTTCACGTTGGAAACACCTTGCGACAACTTTGCCACTGAGGAGAGATGAATGAACGGTGTACAAACAATTACTTCTTGGTTACCACGAACTTCATCTTTAACCATATTCACCACCTCCGAAAAAAGGCTTAACCCTTCTTCGTAAGTTTTGTTCATTTTCCAGTTTCCTGCTACGATTTTTTTATCGCATCTTCTTTTGTATTTAGATTGATTAATAATTTCTTAAATATTCAGTCTTTTCGTAGACAGCACTAAGGATAGCCTTATCTTCCTTCGTCAACATCTCTCCTTTCATCGAGCTTTTCCGTTCGAGCATGTCCATAAACTTTTCCAAGATATAACTTGTCGTCCTATGTTCAGACATCCAAGTAAAGTCTGGTACAAATTTGGGAATAAAATTCGATATTGCAACCTGCACTCCCACGCCCAAGACTGTGCCGGTAGTGATCTTAGACTGGATAGCCAACATGCTGTAATCACCAATAAAGACTCCGCACTTCTTCAGTCCCGTATTCCTAAAGTCATGGGCTGCATACGAATAAACCTTTATCTCGCCCCAATTGTTCTGCAGATTGGAATTTGTTGTGCCTGCTCCCAAGTTACAACCTTCACCCAACACGGCACAGCCCAGATAGCCATAATGCCCTTTGGCGCTGTTGCCCCAGATGACGGTATTGTTGAGCTCGCCACAAACCGTAGAATGATCTCCCACAGTCACATTTGGATAGAGTATTGTTCCTGACTTGACACGCACATTATTACCAATCACACAAGGACCATGGATCACACACCCCGGCTCAATCACCGCATTATCTTCTATGATTATCGGACCTTGGAGAGCATTCAGATAAGTTCCTTTGGCTATAGCGGCAGATGAAGAGATATAAAGCTTTTCCCCTTCCACTACATAATCATGGCTTTGCAACTTATTCAACCTATCCATATAAAACAGGGCAGCGTCAAAGGAAATTTGTGCGCCATTGGTAACAAATATATCTTCTAATTCCTGCAGGACGATAGTTTTTTGCTCGTAAAGGACGATATCGTAGTTGAGGTCAGTAATACATTGCTCAAGGTCTTCGGCAGCCTGTTTGGTAGTCAACAAAGCAATCCATTGCCCTTCAGCACCTATAAGGCGTTGTCCTACCTGCAGCGTTTTAAGCTTTTCCAACAGAGAAACTTCCGGTAAGATATGGGCATTGACAAGTAGAACAAGATCTTGGGTAGGTGTATACGGATACTTACCTGCCAGATGGTCCTCGGTAAGGTAAGAAACGTCCGTATGGAAGAGCTTGGCCCACTTATCGTTGAGTGTGTAAGCTCCTACTCTAAGGTTTCCAACAGGCCGTGTCGCCACCAAAGGCAACAGTTTATTCCTTTCAGAAGACCTGTCATACAATACAATGGAGAAACTCATTGTCCTAAAATACAAAAATCCCGATAAAGCTATCGGGATTTCCATATATAATCGTTAAATTATAATTACTTCTTGTTGTAACGGCTACGGAATTTGTTCGATACGACAGGTCAGTATCAACTAATTTCATCTTACCAGTATAGAATGGGTGTGAAGTATGAGAAATCTCTAATTTTACTAATGGATATTCATTACCATCTTCCCAAGTAATAGTCTCTTTAGTTTCTACACATGATCTAGTCAAGAAAGCATAGTCATTCGACATATCTTTGAATACAACTAATCTGTAGTTTGATGGATGTAAGTCTTTTTTCATTTTATCTTATGATTACAATATATGCTAATATTTGAGGTGCAAAGATAATTTATTTTATTTTAAATCCCAAAATAATATTTATCTACACCTACAAAAAATTATCAACACTTTTACCACGAAATATTCAGAACACAAAAAGTATATATTTTTTATATATTCCATCCACCCAAAAACATAATTTCTTACTTTTGCACATTATTTAAAATATATAGACAATGAGTATTTCACTATCCGAACAGGAAATTCAACGTAGAAAAAATTTACAAAGTATCATTGACTTGGGGATCAACCCTTTCCCTGCCGATGAATACGAGGTAAACGTTACTGCGGCAGATATACTGGAAAACTACGAAAGAGATAAAATAAACTATAAAAATATCCGTATCGCCGGACGTATCATGAGCCGTAGAATCATGGGTAACGCTTCTTTTATAGAGATTCAGGATTCTACAGGACGTATACAAGCCTACGTAAAGCGTGACGACCTATGTCCGGACGAAGACAAGACCTTTTATAATACGGTATTCAAAAAATTGTTGGATATCGGCGACATAGTAGGTATCGAAGGTTATGTGTTCACCACTAATACGGGTGAGATTTCTATACATACGCAGAAGTTAACTCTTCTTACCAAGTCGTTGCGTCCACTTCCGGTAGTGAAAGAGGCCGACGGCAAAACGTTCGACGCCTTCACCGACCCTGAGCAGCGCTATAGAATGCGTTATGTGGATTTGATTGTAAACCCACAGAACAAAGAAATCTTCATCAAGCGCACGAAGCTCTACAACGCCATGCGTCAATTCTTCAATGACGCAGGCTATATGGAAGTAGAAACACCTATCTTGCAATCCATACCGGGTGGTGCTGCAGCACGTCCTTTCATTACGCATCACAATGCCTTGGACATTCCGCTATACTTACGTATTGCAAACGAGCTGTATCTGAAACGCCTTATCGTTGGAGGCTTTGACGGTGTGTATGAGTTTGCGAAAAACTTCCGCAACGAAGGTATGGACCGTACGCACAACCCGGAGTTCACCGGCATGGAGATCTACGTAGCTTACAAAGACTACAACTGGATGATGGATTTCACCGAACGTCTGTTGGAGCACTGCGCCATCGCCGTAAATGGCACGACAAAAGCTACCTTCGGTGAACATGAAATTGACTTTAAGGCGCCTTATCCGCGCATCACGATGACCGAAGCCATCAAAAAATATACAGGCTTCGAAATCACTGGCAAGTCGGAAGATGAAATCCGTGAAGCCGCAAAAAGTATGGGCATCGAAGTGGACGACACCATGGGTAAAGGTAAACTTATCGACGCCATCTTCGGCGAAAAATGTGAAGGCAACTTTATCCAGCCTACCTTCATCACCGACTACCCATATAGA
>NZ_JXAC01000226.1 GCF_000814685.1 Sphingobacterium sp. T2 | reverse complement strand
TTTGGGTCAGCATTATTTTATTAAACAATTAAAWWACAAAAAGAAGAAATTTGCCCCTCTTCTATTATCCTTATTTTTTCACCTTTCCATTTTTAAAGTTATTTCGTTAAATTAGCGACCTTTGAAATTTTGATATAAAATACGTGATGTACAAGGAATATAAGCAGTTAAATTTACCGGAGATCGGCAAGGAAGTTTTAAAACGTTGGAAAGCAGAAAACATCTTCGCAAAGAGCATTTCGAACCGTCCTGCAAGTAAACCATATACTTTTTATGAGGGGCCACCATCGGCAAACGGTATGCCGGGTATCCACCACGTTATGGCACGTACCATCAAAGATATTTTCTGCCGCTACAAAACCTTAAAAGGTTATCAGGTAAAACGTAAAGGAGGCTGGGACACTCACGGACTTCCTATAGAATTGGCTGTAGAAAAATCTTTGGGTATCACAAAAGAAGATATTGGCGTAAAAATCTCTGTGGAAGAATATAACAATGCCTGCCGCAGAGAGGTAATGAAATATACCGATGTATGGAACGACCTTACTGAAAAGATGGGTTACTGGGTTGACCTTGAAAATCCGTACATCACCTATCAAAACGAATACATAGAGACCTTATGGTTTTTGCTTAAAGATTTATATAATAAAGGACTACTATATAAAGGATATACGATTCAGCCATATTCTCCTGCTGCAGGTACAGGATTGAGCTCTCACGAGCTTAACCAACCGGGAACATACAAAAATGTTAAGGATACGACAATCGTAGCACAGTTTCGTCTGGACAAAGGTCAGCTCCATCCTTTGATGAATGTATTGGTAGAATCTTCCGAAGAAGATGTAGCCTTTTTGGCATGGACGACAACCCCTTGGACCTTACCAGGAAACTCAGCCTTGGCTGTAGGACCTAAGATTGAATATGTTAAAATAAAGACCTTCAACCAATATACAGGATTACCTGTTTCAGCAATCTTAGCCAAAAATCTTGTTAATAAATATTTCAAAGCGGAAGCGGAAAATGCTTCTTTCCAAGATTATAAGTTAGGCGACAAGCTGATTCCTTGGCAGTGTGTAGCTGAATTCAAGGGAGAAGAAATGATAGGTCTTCGCTACCATCAGCTGATGCCGTATGTAACCTCAGAAGAACTGTTGGAAAAGGCATTCCGCGTAATTCCGGGCGACTTCGTAAGTACAGAAGACGGTACGGGTATTGTGCACATCGCTCCTACTTACGGAGCAGACGACTTCCGTGTAGCCAAAGAGGCTGGTGTTCCGGCAATTTTGGTGAAGGATGAAAACGGAAAGGAAGTGCCTACCGTAGATCGTACAGGGCGTTTTGTGAAGGAAATCACTGATTTTGCTGGACGTTTTGTGAAAGAAGAATATTATTCTGCTGAAGAACGTGCCGATAAAGATTTCCGACCTACCGACGTTCTTATCGCCATTAAGCTGAAAGAAGAAAACAAAGCCTTTGAGGTCAAAAAATACGAGCACTCCTATCCACACTGCTGGCGTACAGACAAACCTGTATTATATTACCCATTAGACAGCTGGTTTATCCGTACCACAGCCGTTAAGGAACAGTTGGTAGAGTTAAATAAAACCATCAACTGGAAGCCGGAAACTACCGGATCGGGTCGTTTCGGTAACTGGTTGGAAAACCTTGTGGACTGGAACCTTTCCCGTTCAAGATATTGGGGGACGACCTCTACCAATCTGGCGCACAGAAGATGAGTCCGAAGAGATTTGTATCGGCTCATTGCCTGAGTTGAAGAGCTATCTGGAAGCTTCTTTAGCCGCTGATGTGCTCAGCGAAGAAGAAAAAGCTACCAACAGAGCCTTTTTAGAAAAATTCGGCACAGAAAGGCTAGACCTTCACCGTCCGTACGTAGACCATATCGTTCTTGTGTCTAATTCAGGCAAAAAGATGTACCGCGAACCGGACTTAATAGATGTATGGTTTGACTCGGGTGCTATGCCTTACGCACAATGGGGATTGGATTACGATAAGCTTGCTGCCGGCGACCCTCTTCCTTTCAAAGATGAGTACAATTCAGCGTTCCCGGCAGACTTCATCGCTGAAGGGGTAGATCAAACACGCGGATGGTTCTTCACACTTCACGCTATCTCTACGATGGTTCGTGGTTCTGTAGCGTTTAAAAATGTCGTATCTAATGGTCTTGTTCTCGACAAAAATGGAAACAAGATGTCCAAACGTTTGGGCAATGCCGTAGATCCATTCGATACCATAGAAAAATATTCGGCAGATGCTACACGCTGGTACATGATCAGCAATGCTTCGCCTTGGGATAACCTTAAATTCAATGAAGAAGGCTTAGATGAGGTACGACGTAAATTCTTCGGTACCTTATATAATACTTATGCTTTCTTTGCATTATATGCCAATATCGACAAATTCTCGTATGCCGAGCCTGAAATCGCTATCGAGAAACGCCCTGAGATCGACAGATGGATTATCTCGTTGTTGAACAGCTTAACCAAAGAGGTAGACTCCTACTATGAAGACTACGAGCCTACGAAAGCTGCCCGCGCTATCCAAAACTTTGTCGATGAGCACTTAAGTAACTGGTATGTACGTCTATGTCGTCGTCGTTTCTGGAAGGGTGAATACACCGAAGACAAGATTTCAGCATACCAAACTTTGTACACCTGTCTTATCACTGTAGCGAAGCTGATGTCACCTATCGCACCATTCTTCGCCGACCAGCTATACACAGACCTAAACAGCGGAACGAAGAAAGAAAATTTCGAATCCGTGCATCTTGCAGACTACCCTGCCTATAATACGGCATTGGTAGACAAAGCGTTGGAAGAAAGAATGGCCTTAGCTCAAGACATCTCTTCATTAACCTTATCGCTACGTAAAAAAGTAGGTATCAATGTTCGTCAACCATTGAGCAAGATATTGGTTCCTGTATTGGATTCCACCTTCCAAGAGAAGGTAGAACGTGTTAAGGATTTGATCTTGTCGGAAACAAACATCAAAACCATAGAATTTATCACTGACACGACAGGAATTATTAAGAAGAAAATAAAACCAAACTTCAAATCCTTGGGAGCCAAAGTCGGTAAGGACATGAAGATCGTGACAGCAGCTATCCAAGCTTTGGGTGCGGAAGATATTGACACCTTAGAAAAGAACGGTACTATCGCTTTGGCTAATACCGGATATACTATTGGCTTGGAAGATGTGGAAATCATCGCTGAAGATGTGGCCGGATGGCAAGTGGCCAACTTAGGCAACCTTACCGTAGCCTTAGACATCCATATTACGGAAGAGCTGAAAAAGGAAGGTATCGCCAGAGAGCTTATCAACCGTATCCAAAATCTGCGTAAAGACAAAGATTTCGAAGTTACAGATAGAATAAAAGTTACAATAAGCCAAAATAAAGCTATCGAAGAAGCAGCCAAAGATAATTTGTCGTATATTTGCACCGAAATACTAGCTGATTCTATTGATTTTGTGGATGTTGTCCCTCACGGAGACATACGTAGAAATCAACGATAGTAAACTAGAAATATTAATCGAAAAAAACTAAGGTTATGGGAGAACAAAAGGAAAAAACACGCTACAGCGACGCTGAGTTGCAAGAGTTCAAAGCTATCATACTGGAGAAGTTGAGGATTGCAAGGCAGGAGCTGGAAGAGCTTACAAAAACTTTAAGTGGAGACAATGCCAACGGCACAGACGATACTGCCGGAACATATAAAACTTTGGAAGACGGTTCTGCAACTTTGGAAAAAGAGCAAATCAACCAACTTGCTGCACGTCAGAAGAAGTTTATCGAGAATCTTGAAGCAGCTTTGGTGCGTATCGAAAACAAAACGTACGGCATCTGCAGAGAAACCGGCAAGCTTATCCAGAAAGAACGTCTGAAAGCCGTTCCTCACACAACTCTAAGTATAGAAGCGAAAAACAAACAGTACTAAAAGAACTAAACTCTAAGAAAATAGCCTTTGCAATTTTCTGTTGTAAAGGCTATTTTATAAAACACTTATGAAAGGCTATACGAAACCCATTATATTAATCGTCATTATTCTTCTCATAGATCAACTATCGAAGTTTTGGGTAAAACTGAATATGACCATAGGTCAGAGTTTCCATGTGCTGGGTGAAAAATTTCAAATCCACTTTATCGAAAATCCCGGCATGGCTTATGGCATGGAATTCGGCGGCGAATATGGAAAGCTCATACTGACCTCTTCCGTATTATTGCCGTATGCGGGATAGGTTATGGCCTCCATTATATGATCCAAAACAAATATAATCGAGGTTTTATTCTTAACGTAGCCTTAATATTTGCTGGCGCATTGGGCAATATCCTAGACTCTGTATTTTATGGAGTTATCTTCACCGAAAGTACCATGTTTGAAACGGCGAAGCTTTTCCCTGAAGGTGGTGGCTACGCTCCTTTTCTACACGGAAAGGTGGTAGACATGCTATACTTCCCTCTTATTGAAGGGAACTTCCCTTCTTGGTTTCCCGTATGGGGAGGAGAAGAATTTCTGTTTTTCCGCCCTGTATTCAACATTGCGGACTCCGCTATCACTGTAGGAGTATTTTTAATTCTCATATTCCAAAAAAGATATTTCAAAGAAGAACATAAAGAAAAAGATAACGCCACACAGCGAGATCATAGAAGACTAAAAATAAAAAGGCTGGAATCAAAATCCGGCCTTTATTTTTATCTTTACTATAAAACAAAACCATATTATGAAAAATCGTTTAACCTTAATAATAACACTACTTTTCTGTTGTGCTGGGTTTCCGCTGTCCGCACAAAACATAGAAATAAAAAAATTAAAAAAACATATCTACTTCCTTGCGGATGACAAGCTCCAAGGAAGAGCTACAGGTTCTGCAGAGTTGGAGAAAGCTGCCAAATACATAGAAAAGGAATTTAAAAAATATAAGCTGAAGCCTCTAGGTACCCAAGCTTCCGGCAGCCGTTTGAGGCTAAGGTGCGCCGAGTGACAGTCGCAGACAGCATCCGAAAGGCTGAAAACATTATCGGCTTTCTGGACAACGGTGCACCATACACTATCGTCATTGGGGCCCACTACGACCATCTAGGATTGGGTAACTTTGGTGGTACGCGCGAGCCCGCCCACATAGGACAAATTCACAATGGTGCGGACGACAATGCTTCAGGAGTGGCGGGATTGCTGGAACTAGCAAGATATTACAGCTCTAACAAGGTAAAAGAAAAGTACAATCTACTTTTTATTGCCTTTTCGGCTGAAGAGTTGGGGCTGATAGGTTCCAAATACTGGACCGAACATCCTACTCTTCCGCTTGACAATATACATTGGATGCTCAACATGGATATGATTGGACGCTACAATCCGGAAAACGGATTGGCTGTCATAGGATACGGTACAAGTTCCAAATTCCCTACTATATTTGAGAATATCTCCACTCCTATCAAAATCAATAAAAGCCGCGACGGCAACGGTGGATCAGATCAAACCTCCTTCTACCGTAAACATATCCCTGTTCTCTTCTTCCATACCGGAGGACATGATGACTACCACAAGGCTACCGACGATGCGGACAAAATCAATTATAAAGCGTTAAAAGCTATCTTGGAATTGGAAATTAAAGTATTGGACAATTCCATGATGCAAGAAAAAATGGATTTCATCTGGACAAATTAATATGCGTGTATTACTGACTGGTTCTAACGGTTTTCTAGGACAGAAATTTTCGGAAAAATTATCCCATTATTCATTGGTAGAAAATCTCTTAGGGATTTCAAAATCAGCAAACCGAAACCCCTACCTTAGTCCAGATCAATTCTGTCAGGTGGACCTCGAAAATACCGAAGAAATGGTCGCTACGCTGGAAGCGTTTAAGCCTACCCATATCCTACATACCGCAGCAATGACCAGTGTGGAAGCCTGTGAACAGGACAAAGAGGCGGCATACAGGATTAATGTCGGTGTCACTAAAGCATTAGCAGCCTATTGCAAGCGGAAGGGTATACATCTTACCTTCCTTTCTACGGACTTCGTATTTGACGGAAAAAATGGGCCTTATAGGGAAAGTGATCCAACAAAGGCCGTAAACTTTTATGGCCAGACCAAAATCGAAGCGGAAGAAGCCATAGTACAATCTGCAGCCGACGCCGCCATCTTACGAACTATACTAGTATACGGAGCCATTCCAGACAAGGGGCGCAGCAACCTAGTATTATGGGCAAAAAATCAACTTGAGCAGGGCAAGGAAATAACAGTCGTGGTAGATCAATGGCGTATGTACCTGGGTGGACGACCTAGCAGATGCCTGCTACTTAGCGATGCAGCAACGTGCAAGCGGCATATTTCATATCTCTGGAGAGGAGATGATGTCTATAATGGAGGCCGTTAAACTGGTTGCGGATACGTGGAACCTCGACACATCTAAAATACATCCTATCACTGCTGAAGCTATAGGTCAACATCGTAACAGACCTCGCACAACAGGTTTTGTCCTAGACAAAGCCAAGAGCTTTTTGAAATACCAACCCACTCCTTTTGTTGCTTCTCTACATGCCATCAAGAAACAACTGGAAGAATACAAACATTAAGTAAAAAGCTGTTCCTTATCTGTTATGGGGCGACAAATAGGAACAGCTTAATTTACACAACTAAACAAGATGGATACTTTGATGAATAGGTATGTAAAAATAGTGTGATATCTCTACTTTTGAAATAGTGATAAATCATCAAACACCCCCTATAAGTATAACCCTCTCCTTATTTTATTTCCTAAAAGTAAATTGCACTATCTTTTATTGTATCTTTGTAGCTCTAACATATATACATATTTAAAATTAAGGTAGATGGAAGCAAAAAAGGCAAGCGATTCTTACACGGAAATGAATGAGTTGGTGTTACCCAACGACACCAATACTTTTGGAAACCTTATGGGAGGCAGACTACTCTACTGGATGGATATCTGTGCCGCTATGGCTGCACAAAAACATTGCAGCAACGTCGTCGTAACCGCCTCCGTGGACAATGTATCTTTCAAAAGATCCATCAAGCTAGGAGAAGTAGTGACCATACAAGCAAAAGTGACTAGAGCCTTCAACTCTTCTGTGGAAGTCCGAATGGAAATTTTTGCTCAACATTTACCTCAAGGCACGAAAGTAAAAAGTAACGAAGCTTATTACACTTTTGTTGCCATAGATCCTGATGGCAAGCCAAAAACCGTACCTCAGCTTATTCCTGAAACAGAAGAAGAGAAGAAGTTGTATAATGAAGCACTGAAACGTAGAGAACTAAGGCTTATTCTTGCCGGCAAGCTAAAACCTGAAGATGCTACCGAAATTAAAAACTTCGTAAATCTTTTTATACACAAAGGATAAGGGAGAAGCTTTAAGTTTCTCCTTTACCTTTCATATCAGATTTTCTGCAAAAGATAATGGATATCTTTCATTTTAGGAGCCTACAAAGGGCAATAGGGTTGTCCCCTTTTGTGGTCAACGTAAGCAGCATATATTCAAAACGAGTAAAACGGTTAAGAAAAGAATAAACAAAAAACTCCTTAGCGGATTGACTAAAGGACGTTTACGAGTTTCCCAATTCTACTTATTCGGTCAAAGTTCATTCTTCTTTGGTAGAGGCATCACAGATAGGCGCCCCTGTCGTACCAACGCTATATTTTGCAACAGCGGATCTTGTTTGATCATCTCCAAGGTTACTGGCTTCTTCAGCGTCTCCACAGGAGCCAGATCCACCACCACCCATTTAGGGTCATCCGTTGTTGGATCCTGATAATATTCTTTGACGACTTTAGCGATACCTACTACCTTCTTTTCCTTCATTACTATGGTAAAAGAGAACAAGATCGCCTTTCTTCATGGCTTTGAGGTTGTTGCGTGCCTGATAGTTGCGAACGCCATCCCAAAAGGTTTGCCCATCTTTGTTGAACTGTTCCCAACTATATTTGAAAGGTTCGGACTTAACCAAAAAATAGTTCATACGCTTAATCTTTTATTGTACTACCAATTTAGCTTTTTGGCTGGACAACTTCCATTTTTTCGGCAAAATGTGCACAGTAGTCTCGCAGATCGCCAATGACTTTATCAGCCATAGGATCTCCTCCGGCCGCTCTTATGAAAGAGTCACCCAATGTCTGCAAAGTCTCATAGAAAAAACGCTTCATCTCGTCATATGGCATGTCCTTAGTCCAAAGGTCTATGCGCAACGAGTTTTTATACTGTCCATCCCATAACGCCAGGAACATAGCTTTGGCAGGGAGAGGTTCCTCATTCTGACCATCTGTTGAAGACCATTCAATAGCCTCAGGAATGTTTTTCGCGTCTAAGCTTACTTTTAATTTTATCTCTGCTGTTTTCATTTACTGTAATTTCAATAATATAATCAATATACCCACAAGTAGCATAAATGCCACCTGCATAATCCACAATCTGCTTAAGTCTTCAAATACCAAGCGAAATCCCAAATCTATGAGGCTGATAACAATAATCCACACCACGAGCCATCCCCATGACACTAACATTTCCTGCCCGGATTGCCACTCGGAAATCACCCATAACAACACTACTGCCAATGTAATATTTAGCGGTGTAAGCTTCATATTATCTGCGTTTACCGGATTTGGCTTTCATCTTCGGCTTTGCTGAAGACTTTTTAGCGTTAGACTTTCTATTATATGCAAAACCTCCAGACTTTTTTCGCTCTTTCTCTTTCAGCACGTGCTTCTTCTCATGGAATGCCCCTTTAAAGTCCGGATTTTCTTTTCTCTTCTGATTGTCAATTTCCCGTGCCATTTCCTGTCTTTCGTGGAAGGAAGTTTCTTCTACGAGCACCTCATCGGGTACCGGTGCCACGGGAATCTGCTGACGGATCAGCTTTTCTATTTTTTCAATATAATACATCTCTGCCGGATTGGCAAAGGTTATGGCATCCCCCTTGTTGAAAGCCCTTCCGGTACGTCCTATGCGGTGTACATAGTCCTCAATGACGATAGGCACATCAAAATTGATGACATGACTTACGTTAGAGATGTCGAGCCCGCGGGCTGCTACATCTGTAGCCACCAAGAAGCGTATTTCTCCCGCTTTGAAAGCATTGATAGAGTTAATCCGAGTATTCTGCCCTTTGTTGGCATGTATCACCCGTACGTTTTCTATACCATATTTGCGCTCCAAGAAACTATATACATTATCTGCTGCCTCACGGGTTTTACAGAAGATGATGACTCTTCGGAAGGTCTCATCATCCTTAAAAAGATACTGGAGCAGGTTGATCTTGGTCTTCAGGTTAGGCACATGGTAAAGCACCTGCGTCACTGTCTTTGCCGGCGTAGCCTGCTCCGACACCTCTACCACTGTCGGGAACTCCAAGAAATCTCCTGCAATTTTATGCACCAGCTCACTCATCGTCGCCGAAAAGAGCAGGTTCTGACGCTTGCGTGGCACCACTTCTAAAATACGATGGATCTTAGAGATAAACCCCATGTCCATCATCTTATCGGCCTCGTCCATCACCAAGAATTTCAAGGTCTTCGTGTTGATATAGCCTTCCAGATAAAGATCCAAAAATCTTCCAGGGGTAGCGACGATGATGTCGCAGCCCTTTTCCAGCTGTTCTTTCTGCGTTTTGGGACCTATGCCGCCATACAGCACCACCGTACGTAAATCCAGATAGGTAGAGAACATACGTATATTCTCTTCGATCTGTAGTGCAAGCTCGCGCGTAGGCGTTAGGATTAGCGCCCGCGGATCATTGCCCTGTGCATATTTCAACTTCATCAAAATAGGCAGCACAAAAGCTGCTGTTTTCCCCGTACCGGTCTGAGCGATACCCATCACATCCTGTCCCGCCAGAATAGGCGTTATGGCCTTCTGTTGGATTTCTGTAGGATGCTGATAGCCTGCCTCAGCTATCGCAGTAAGGATCTGCTTGTTGAATTTGAAATCTTCGAATGATGCTTGCATTTGACAAAGATAGACAAAACTAAGGACTTATCTTGCCTGAGCTATGTCACAAAAAGCAAACTTAAATGGGCAAAATGTTGTTTTCTGTGTGAATAATATCCATTTTTGTTAGAAATAAGAAAATATAATGATGAAAAAAGTAGCGTTACTATTTGTTTTTTGTGCTGCCACCCTCTTTGCGATGGCAGACGAAGGCATGTGGTTTCTGATGCACATAAAGCGTCTTAACGAAGCCGACATGCAGAAAAAAGGACTTCAGCTCACCGCTGAAGAGATCTATAGCATCAACCATTCAAGTCTTAAGGATGCCATCGTACAATTCAACGGTGGATGCACGGCAGAGATTGTCTCTCCTAATGGACTTGTATTTACCAACCACCACTGTGGCTATGGTGCTATTGCCGAGCTGTCAACGAAAGAAAATGACTATCTGACTAACGGTTTTTGGGCTAAAAACTACAACGAAGAGCTTAAACCAAAATCCCTATATGTACGCTTTTTTGTACGTATGGACGACGTTACCAAACGTATCCTAAGCTTGGTAAACGACAAGATGTCCGAAAAAGAACGTAACGCCATTATCCAAAAGGAGATTGCTAAAATCGAAAAAGAAAATTCGGAAAACGGCAAATATGTAGTAAACGTAAAATCTTTCTACAATGGAAATGAATACTACTATTTTGTTTACCAAGATTATCACGATGTACGTCTTGTAGGCACGCCTCCAAGTAGCATCGGTAAGTTCGGAGGCGACACCGACAACTGGGAATGGCCAAGACATACGGGCGACTTCTCCATCTTCCGTGTATATGGAGATAAAGACGGTAATCCGGCTCCTTACTCCAAAGACAACGTGCCTTTAAAACCTAAACATTATTTACCTATCAGCCTTAAAGGTTTCCAAGAAGGAGACTTCTCGATGATTTTAGGTTATCCGGGCCGCACAAACCGCTGGATGCCAGCAGCAGGTATTGACCAAAACGTATTCTACGCCTACCCTGCTTGGGTGGAAGCCTCTAAAGTAGGCATGGACGCCATGAAACGTCACATGGACAAAGACCAAGAAGTGAATATCAATTACGCTTCAAAATACTCTAGCGTGGCAAACTACTGGAAAAACCGCCAAGGAATGATTGACGCCTTGACAAAACACAAAACCTCTGCTACAAAACGTAAAGCAGAGAAAAAATTCCTCAAATGGGCTTCCAAACCTGCAAACAAAGAGCAGTATGGCGATGTCATTCAAATCATCAATGACTATTATGCTTCCACAAATCTGAAGGCAAGACACGACAACTACCTTACGGGAATGTTACGTTCTTCAACCTTTGCTACCTTACCTTATTCCTTAGGTAACGGATTAAAGCAATATGCCGCCAACGAAAACAACAGAAAAGAGTTAAAGACCTCGTCTAGAGGCTTTCATTGCCGACAACTACGAAAAACTATACCTTCCACTGGAAATCGACGTCTTGGCAGAAGAACTAAACCTTTATGTAGCCAAGGCAGGTGAGGACATAGCACCTTATATCGCTGATCTTGCTAAGCAAAACAATAAGCAGTTTTCCGGCACAATCAAAGAGGCCTTCGATAAGAGTATTTTAGTCAGTAAAGAAGAGACTGGAAGCTTTCTTAGCAAATCCTTCGGTAGAACAAGTCGACAATGATCCTTTGTTCAAAATATCGACAGCTATAGCCAACAAATACCGCGAAAGAACCCCTCAACAGGAAGAGGCGGAAGATAAATTCCAAGCGGCATACCGCAAATATATTGCGGGCTTCTTAGCGATGAACCCTAAAGGAAAATACTATCCTGATGCCAACAGTACCCTTCGTCTGACATATGGTACCGTACGCGCACTTCCAAAAGACAAACGCAATGACGCTAAAGTAAATTACTATACTACGTTGGATGGAACCATCGCCAAGTATAAGCCTAATGACGAGGAGTTTGACCTTCCTGCCAAATTGCTGGAAATTACACAAAAACAAAGATTAACATGGCCGCTATGCCGACAAAAACGGCTATATGCCTGTCAACTTCTTAACCGACCAAGACATCACAGGAGGCAACTCTGGTTCACCGGTGTTGAACGGTAAAGGTGAACTTATAGGGCTCGCCTTCGATGGCAACATAGAAGCAATGGCTGGTGATGTAATTTTCGATCCGAAATTACAGCGAACCATCAACGTGGATATCCGCTACGTCTTATTTATCATTGACAAATTTGCAGGAGCGCAAAACATTATAGAAGAGCTCAAAATTATAGAGTAATTAAAGACAAAATAGCACTTTTTCCTTAAAAAAGTGCTATTTTGTTGTTTTTATGATTTTTGTTTTTGTATATTTATTACATCATAGAAATTAACTTATATAGAATAACTTAATTATAATTAATAACATGGAAAACTACACTAAATTAAAAGAACTAGTAGCTTCTATCGAAGCAGATGCGCAAAAATTTTACAACAATGGTAACTCAGCTGCGGGTACACGTGTTCGTAAAGGTTTACAAGAAATTAAAACCTTAGCACAAGAAATTCGTAATGAAATTACTGCTATAAAAAAATGCAGCAAAAAAATAAGTCTTTTTATATAATTTAGAAAGAGACTTTCACAAAAAAGGCTCACCAAAAATGGTGAGCCTTTTTTGTGGTATAAATGCATATCATTAAAGCAATGTAAGACGAAGGATGTAGTTCAACATATCCTCATTCAAGGAAATTACCTAAATTTTGTTTTAACTATTTGCTTTGAGCTCTATTTCTTGTTCAATACGTTTTGGTTTTCGGATTTTCGAAAGCCTTTTTGTCCAGCTCTGTTCCTCSTGTTAAGCTCCATCTTTGAGCGAAGTAGGACACGTGC
>NZ_JXAC01000225.1 GCF_000814685.1 Sphingobacterium sp. T2 | reverse complement strand
TGGTGAGAATAATAAGGATAAGAAAGAGGATATCCTTTCAGGTGAAGTTGCCGTATTAGTAGATGAGACGATTTTACCTATTATCGAAGAGCAAAAGGAGGTCTTTGAAAGTTCATATCAGCAGGCGAAGATTAATCTGTTGGCAAAGCCTGAAGTTAATGCCGTAAACAGCTTACTGAAGGGCGAAGCTAATATTATTCTTCTGACGCGGGAGCTGACCGAAGAAGAAAATCAGTCTTTCGTAAAGAGGCAGATTCAACCGCGCATTTATGGCGTAGCGTATGATGCTGTGGTTTTCGTCGCTCATGTTTCTGCGGATAGTCTTATCAAAGTATCGGAAGTGATGGAGATGATGTCCGGCGAAAAAAAGACTGAAAGAAAGCTTGCTATTGATAATCCGAATTCTAGTCTTGTGCGATATTTGAGGGATAAAGGCAATTTAAGTAAGTTAGGGAGTACAAATATCGTAGTCAAAGGAACAGTGGATTCGCTCTTAGACGCAGTGGGAGATAATAGTAATATTATTGCGATGTTGAGCTACAATCAGTATTTAAGTTTTACTAGATTGTATGCAAAAAAAGAGAAAATTCGTATATTGAGCGTGCTCAACGATACGTTGGCCACACCTAAATACGTAAAACCATCCCAGGCGAGTTTGTCGACGGGTGAATATCCTTTGAAACGCGAGTTGAAAATCTTAAATTATCAGCCAAATATGGGCTTGGGGATGGGATTTTCTGCTTTCTTAACTGGAGACAGAGGACAGCGTATAGTGTTGAAATCGGGATTACTTCCCTACAAAATGCCGGGAAGAGAAATTATAATTAGAGATATAAATAGTTTAAATTAGAAATAACTAAGAACATAAATAGAATGATGACAAAGAGCAAATTGTTTTTGAGTTTATTAGCTGCAGGAGCTATTGTAGGTACTGCTAGTGCTCAAAGTTTGAAAGACGCACAATCAGCAATTGATGCTGAGCAATTCGACAAGGCGAAAAGCATCTTGCAGAATTTGGTAACAAAGAAACCTAAAGATGGTAAAAACTATTTCTATTTAGGTCAAGTATATTTGTTGAACGATAAGTTGGATTCCGCTGCTTGGGCTTTCAATAATGGTTTGACAAATGCACCTAAAGAAGTTTTGAACAACGTAGGTTTGGGTATTGTGGATTTAAAGAAAAACAGTGCTTCTACTGCAGAACAAAAGTTCGCACAAGCTACTGCTTCCTTAGGTAAGAAAGATTATTTGCCTTTATACTATATAGGTAAAGCTTATACAGAAGCTCCAAAGCCAGATTACGCTAAAGCGGTGGATTATTTGACCCAAGCGGCGTCAAAAAACACTAAAGATGGTAATATCTTGGTAGCATTGGGTGATGCCTATCTTGGTCTAGGAGAAAACAGCCAAGCTTACAAAAGCTATAGAGATGCCTTGAACTTGGACCCGAACTTGGTAAAAGCTAAAGTTCAACAAGCATTGATTACACGTAAAGCATTTGCTTTTGACGTAGCTTTAGAGTCATACAATGCTATCGCTCAGGAATATCCTAACTATGGCCCTGTCTACCGTGAGATTGCTGAGACAGAGTTGGCTATAGCGAAGAGAATGCCTGACAACACAGACGAAGAAAAAGCTAAGTATGAAGCACAAGTAGCTAAAGCTGTTGATGCTTACAAAAAATACTTGCAAGTAACAGGAGATAACTCTGCGGACGCAAAAATCCGTTATGCAGACTTCTTGGTTTACGGTCAGCAATACGAAGAATTGAAGAATGTAGCATTGGAATTGGAAAATGTTCCAGGAATCGATGCTAAGGTGTACCGTTACTTAGGTTTGATTGCTATCAACCAAGATAAGGACGCTGCTAAAGCGGTAGGCTACTTTGACAAATTATTTGCTAATGCGGATGAAAACCGTCTTATTGCTATCGACTACTTGTTTGCTGGTTTTGCAAACATTGAAGCCGGAAGCAAAGAAAAAGGTCTTCAATACTTAGGTAAAGCATTAGAATTGGATAAAGAGTTGATCAACGAGGTAGATGGCTACGGAAGAAATGCTTTCAATGCTCAAAAATTTGAGGCTGCGGCAGCAATCTTTAACGTGCCTGCACAACAAAAAGGAGAGCCTTGGTACTATGAGGCTAACTACCTAGTAGGTGATGCTACTTTCCGTGCAGCTAATGCTAAAAAAGAAAAAGGTGAGGATGCTACTGCTGATTTCCAAGCGGCCATCAAAGCATTGGATGTAATCGTTCAATCTACTGATTCCGCTGCTGCTGAATACATTGTTCCGGCATTGTATATCAGAGGATATAGCAACTATAACTTAGATGTTATCGATCCTGAGAAGCCTGAGTTGCACCAAGGTCTGTACTTGAACGATTTTAATCAATTAGCTAAAGTTCTTACAGACAAGCAAGCGGCAGGTAACCAATTGACAGAAGACGAAGTATTGAAATTAACTGACGTTTACAATGTAATCGGTTACTATCATATCTTGAAAGAAGATTATAAGAAGGCAGCTGAGTTATTCAAAAAAGCTATCGATTTATCACCTAACGACGAAGTAGCTACACAATACTTAGATGCTTTGAAAGATATCCTATAAGAATCTTTCCATAAACGAGAAAGGGACTGAATTTTCAGTCCCTTTTTTTATAGCTAGATTAAAATTATTGGATTTTGCAGATTAAGCTTTCTGATGAGCCTGAACTAGCATTTGTCCTAACTCTGCCAGATCTCTAATGATGATATGAGGCTTTGTTTGTGCCTCTATGGCTGTTTCTATTTTTGTTTCCCCCGAAAGTGTTAGTACTCCTATTGCGCCGGCATTGTGGGCCATCTGCACATCGGTATATATTCTGTCACCTACCATCAACACCTCTTCAGGTCTTAGTGAATAATTATTTAGAATACCATCAAGCATACCGGGGTTGGGTTTACCAATAATTACATCTGGTTTGCGTCCTGTGGCATGTTCGATACAAGTATATATAGCACCGCAGTCCACAAGTACGACCTTTTTGTCAGTAGGGCAAACACGATCCGGATTGGTGGCTATATAAGGGATATTTTGGGTAGCCCACCAAGCTGCTCTGCAGAGCCTGCCGTATTGCAACGACATATCGAAAGCTACAACAAGGGCGTCAGGAACATCGTTTTCATCGTCGGCAGTAGAGATAAACCCTGCCTCCTCAAATTCTTTAATCATACTTGGAGTGCCTAAGAGGAACAGCTTTTTTGCATCCGGAAGATTTGTTTTAATGTAAGCTATTGTTGCCTGTGCAGAAGTGTATATGGCCTCTATAGGTACGTTGATGCCCATCTTATGGAGATGAGCCAGATAGTCTTCCTTATTTTTGGAAGGATTGTTTGTCAGAAACGAAAAACCTATTCCATTTTCTTTTAGAAGGTCCAGAAATGGAACGGTAAAAGGGAATAAGGTGCTTCCATTGTAGATTGTTCCGTCCATGTCCAAAGCGACATGTTTTATCTTCTGTAAGCAATTATATAGATCTTCTTCTTTGCTAAATTGTGCGTGTATATTGTATTCAAACATTTTTCTATGACGTAATAATATTAAGATTCGTAACCATGGGCTTTAGCCTTCCAGCCGAAAAGGAAAGTAACGGCACCAATAATACTTGTGAAAAATAATATCTCGAAAGTAAGGTCCCATCCAAAGTGCTGTGCAAGATAACCTAAGCACCATCCTGAAACGATAGTACTAGCATATCCAAATAAACCTGTGAAACCTCCTGCTGTTGCTGCCGCTTTGTTGGTAGCCAAGTTTGCTGCCGCAATGCCTATCAGCGCCTGAGGACCATAGATGAAAAATCCGGCCGCCATAAGCACAAGGGATGCCAACCACACCGGAGGGTGCTCCAGCTTCCAGAAGATGAATACGAATATGGATACACCTATCATACAAAGGAAACATACGCGGATAGCTTTTCCTTTGAAGAATTTGTCCGTAGCCCATCCAGCCAGTAGCATTCCTATGATTCCGGCAATTTCGAATCCGGCGACCATCCATCCGGCCTTGGCAAGTGTCACGCCTTTCCACTCACTAAGGATCGTAGGTCCCCAGTCTAATACACCGTAGCGCACAACATAAACGAAGAAGTTTGCGATACTTATTACCCAGATGTAAGGGTTAAGGAATACATTTTTACGAAGGAACGCTTTGAATTCGGCTGATTTTTTTTCGTTCTTTCTTTTCTTCTTGACTTTTGTCTTCGTGCAGTTCTGGAAGTCCTACGGAAGATGGTGTGTCACGTAACATTATCCAAAGGTAAATAGCTCCAAGGATAGCGATAAGGGACGGGATGAAGAAAGCCCATCGCCATGTCATATGGCTTACCACATAGCCACATACGATTACTACCAGTCCGGCACCGATAGAGTGTGACGTATTCCAAACAGACATTTTGGTAGCCAGCTCTTGCGGCGGTACCCAGTGTGTCATCAGGCGTGCACAAGGAGGGAAACCCATTCCCTGAAACCAACCGTTCAACACCCAAGTAATGCCTAAGACCATTACGGCAGAACTGAATCCGAAGACAACGTTACACAGGGCAGACAAAAGAAGTCCCAGTACCATAAAATGGCGGGCATTGACTCTGTCGCCGATGATTCCGTTGACAAATTTGGATACACCGTAAATAAGTCCATGTAAGGTTAAAAATATACCCAAATCAGCTTTCCCGATACCTAAATCTTCCTGCATGCCCGGGATAGCCATACTAAGATTTTTACGCACGAAATAGTACAGTGCGTATCCTATCATCGTGGCAATAATAGTTCTTCTCTGCCAATATTTAAACTTATCGGATAGGTTGTTTGTAGATGTATGATTAGCCATAATAGGATGAATTTAAGAAAGATTATGAAATTAATTGCGGTTTTAAATCCCAAATCTGGTTTTTCCCGAAAATTTTGTTAAGGAAATAATCTACGGTATTCGTGCGGACGATAAGATCCAGTACCGTAAATCTTCTGCGGATAAACTGAGCTCTTACGAAGGTGTTTTTCAGGTATTCTCTGCTTACACCTATATGTTCAGGCTCGTAAGGTGCTCCAACTAATTTCAACCTTTCTTGTAATTCCTTGAAGGAGATGAGTTGTTGTTCTAATCTTGATTTTATTTTTGGCCAATTGTTTTTCAAGATTGAAAGCTGTTCTCTCAACTGGTCTTTATCCACGTATTTGGCGGCTGTTTCTTGGACGCCGATTGTTGGGAAGTCGGTATCTTTAAAGAATTCTGTTGCTTGTGCTTCAAGCTGTTCCATTGAAGGCCATGCTTCCACGCATTTATCTATGTCCAATTGATCGAAAGGATGTGCCAAGACGTGTTCATAAAGGACGGTGATGGCTAAGGTGCCTATAGCCACTTGGAACCCATGGGATACATTCTCTCCATTGTTGGTGTGGTGTTCCATGTTCCACAGATGGCTAAACTGATGTTCTGCCCCTGAAGCGGGACGGCTGGACTTAGACCACTGCATAGCAAAACCTCCCAACATTAAGCCTTCAATCAGTTTTCTTGTAGCTTCTTCGTCGCGGTTTTTTAATTGTTGAGGTGCTGACAGTGCATCGTGCAGGCCATCCTGAACTATACTCCAAGCCTGCGGATCTATTTTTTCTACGTTGAGTTCGTCGGCCAAAATCCAGTCGGCTCCGGCGGTAACTTTGGCAAAAAGGTCTGAATAACCTGAAGCGGTCATTTCTACAGGAGCGTCTTTAAGTATATCGATATCTGCTACACAAACTTTTGGAGCAGGACAGTTGAAGGTTTGTTTAGCTCCTTCAAAGGTAATGGACGCACCGAAAGCAGTATATCCATCCATGGAAGCAGCAGTAGCTATACACATATACTGTCTGTTGTTTTCGTGGGAGGCGAGCTTTGTAAGGTCATTGATAGTTCCGGAGCCTACGGCCAAGGCTATTGCTTCCGTATTTTTCAGATGATTGGAAAGCTGCTCTACGAAGCTGTATTCGGCATAAAGGTTAGGATCATCAAAGATGAAAGGCTCATCTTGTTCTATTCCCGCTTTTTGTAGATGATTGAACACTTCTTGTCCTGCAACGCGATAAGTCGTTGTGTCCGCTACGATAATGGCTTTTTTATCTTTAAAATATTTTTGGAATAATTCCGGAACTTGAGTTAATACATTTTTTCCTATTATCAAATCTTCCGTCTCTCTTGCGGCTTTAAGCGCCTCTTCAACTTCTTTTTGACATATTGTTTCGAATTTTTGTTTTTACTATTTATGATGTAATCCTAATAAATAAGAAGCGTGTTTTTGCTGCTTCTACCGTTCTCTCGTAAGAAAAGATTTATTATATTGGTCATTGAGGGAGAGCAGCTGACTTCTACGTTGTTGAGTGTTAAAATGTTAGGTTATCGCCATAGACGTACTTTCTACAATTTTTATTTTTATAAAAACATCATCACTGGAGGCTGTTTATGAGAATAAACTCTGGCAGCTTTCGTGGTTGATTCTTAAATTGGTTATACTTATTGTTGATAATACTTTCGAATTAGGACTTATATAACAAAAATAGAAAACAAAACGAAAAATAGAAAACAAAACGAAATTTTATTAAAATTCCTTAATTTCGTATGTAAAGGTTTTTAAACTTAAATTATGTGCTATGATATTAAGTATAGCTGAAAGACATAAATATATATTGGAGGCATTACGCAGAGATGGTTTTGTGAAAGTTGTGGATATAGCGAAACAGTTGGATGTGACCACTGTGACAATCCGTAAGGACTTCAAGGTACTGGAGGAGAAAGGTCTACTATATCGTACGCATGGCAGTGCCAGCTCGGTGAACCCACATGCAAAGGACAAAAATGTGCGTGAGAAGGAGAAAATACGCACGAAGGAGAAAGAGGCTATAGGCCTATGTGCCGCTCAGTTGATTGAAGAAGATGATTCTATCATCATCAATTCCGGATCTACGATATGTGCATTTGCAGAAAAAATTGTTCCTAAAGGAAACTTAAAGGTGGTGACCTCTTCCATAAAGGCTGCTTCCAAATTAGCTGAATCCGAAGGTGTTACTGTTATACAGCTGGGGGGCGTGCTACGAAGAAGCTCTATGTCTGTAATTGGCAATTATACGTTGGGACTGTTGGATAATATTACTTGCTCCAAGTTGTTTTTGGGGGTGGACGGTGTTGATGTGGACTATGGTGTGACGACCTCTAATATTGAAGAAGCAGAATTAAATAAAGCCATGATGGACGTTTCGTTGCGTACCATAGTGTTGTGTGACTCTTCCAAATTTGGCAGAAAAGGATTCGGGAAAATCTGCGGCATAGACAAGATTGATGTGATAGTTACGGATGAGGGCATTTCGGAATCTATGCATAAAACATTAGAGGAATACGGCGTGCAGGTTATTATTGCGAAATAGTTTTTATTTAAGGTGTTTGTTTAAAGGGAAAAGTTTGACTTTTCCCTTTTTATTTTCTTTTTCTTTTTTGAAGGAATGTAAACGAAATCAAATCGCTTTCTAAATTTCTATTTTTATTTTGTTATTTTTAGTTTTCTTATTTACATTTGTTTTATATCTGGAATAATAGAAGGATAGCCAATTAAAAGTATTAAAACCAAAAAATCCCGGTTAGCAATATAAGAGCTTGAATTTCATGCTTTTAAAATTTGTTTTCTGGTGTTTTTCAAAAAAGAAATCAAAACTAAAATGAAAAGAAAAATTAACCTGTTGAGTGCTTTTCTGTTGCTTACCATTTTTTCTTTTGCACAAGAATTGAAGAAGGTGACGGGAATTGTAGTGGGAGAGGACAACAATCCTATTCCTCATGTGACAATTTCTGTATCTACGGGTAAGCAAACACAGACTTCGGAATCGGGGAAGTTCGAAGTCGAGTTGAAGCGTGGCGACATCGTAAATGCACAGTCGCTGGGTTATCATCCTGAAAGCATGGTGTATCGTGATGAGGCTACCATACGATTTGTCTTGCGTGCGCAAGAGAAGAATCTAGATGAAGTGGTAGTGATTGGTTATGGTACGAGTAAGCGTAGAGACTTGGTGGGAGCGGTAGACCAAATCAGTGGTGATAAGTTGCAGAACAGAGGGAATATGAACATATCGCGAGCGTTGCAAGGTCAAATGCCGGGATTGAATATCAGCATGCGTGATGGTAAACCTTCTCGTGGTGCTACGCTCAATGTTCGCGGTACAGGAAGTATTGGTGCTGGCGGCTCTGCCTTATCCTTATCGATGGTGTGGAGGGGGATATGACTACGGTAAATCCAGAGGATGTAGAAAGTGTGTCGGTATTAAAGGATGCTTCTTCGGCAGCAATCTATGGAGCCAGAGGTACTTTCGGTGTAATATTGATTACAACAAAACGTGCCTCCAAGGGAAAACCTAAGTTGAACTACAGCGGAGGATATTCGGTGAATGACCGTATTGTCAAAATGGAAAATAACATCGTGACCAACGGTCTTCAATGGACGGATGCCTGGTACAAGGCTTACATGGAAGGAAATGACAATGGTACCCCTCCTGCCGGTATCAACAATGTGTTTAAATATACAACCGATTGGTACAATGAGCTGGTGAAGCGCAATTCGGAATGATTCGTACGAAAAAATGCGTGTTAACAGTATCGGCGAATATGAATATTTTGGTAATACCAACTGGTTCGATATTATCTACAAAGACTATAATATGAATACCGAACATAATGTTTCGGTGTCGGGCGGCAATGATAATGCTTCGTACTATGTGTCCGGAAGAATGTTTGCACAAGACGGAATTTATAATGCCGGAAATGAGGAATACAAACAATATAACTTCCGCGGTAAGGGCGAGATCAAATTGCTTCCAAACCTGACCTTAAACAACAATACCGACTTCATTCGTCGTAATATTCACCAGCCTATGGTGATGTACGACAGACAGCTGTTGCCACGTATGTTGGAGCATCAAGGATATCCTATGACATTAGAGAAAAACTTGGACGGCACATGGACTGAGACTGCCAAGTATATATGGGATGGGCCGGCTTTGTGGAAGGAACATCGTATCAGAAAAACAACAAATTCGATATCCGCAATACGACAGCCTTGACATATGAGGCTATTCCGGGGCAGTTGATTCTTAAAGGTGACTTTACTTATTATAACCATTCGGACCGTACACGTGTAGAAAACATGTACGACTTCTATACAGGTCCCGGAATCAAGAAGTCAAGA
>NZ_JXAC01000224.1 GCF_000814685.1 Sphingobacterium sp. T2 | reverse complement strand
GCTTCCTTAGGTCCTACGCAACAACTCATAGACGCGTACCGAATGGAAGATGGTTCAGTTCCCATTACTGGTTATTTAGCTGACGGTTCCCCTATTATCAATCCAGAAAGTGGTTACTCTGAAACCGGATTCTCCCAATACAAGGCCGTTAGCTCTTCTAGAGAGAAAACAACAATTCAATATGTACGTTCGTCGTGAACCACGATTTTATGCTACCGTAACATATAGCGGCAGCGACTGGATTAACGAAACTTCAACCCTAGGGATACGCGAAATCCAGCTCTACTACACCGGAGAATCAGGAAAAGCAGGTTCTCACGACTATTCCGAAACAGGATATCTCTTCCGCAAAAACGTGTCGCCAACATATCATCCTAATGTGACCACAGCTAACCGTGCACACGTCATGATGCGCTATGCAGAAATTTTGCTCAACTACGTCGAAGCATTGAACGAAGCTTCTCCAGGACATCCCGACATCTTGAAATACTTGAACCAAGTACGCGAAAGAGGAGGAATTCCTCCCCTTACAGGCAGCTATACCCAAGAACAGATGCGTCAGTTTATCCGTACAGAAAGACGTATTGAGTTGGCATTTGAACATTTGCGCTACTTCGATACACGCCGTTGGAAAATTGCAGAACAGACAGACGGAGGGCCTTTCTATGGGATGAATGTAGAAGCAGGAACATCAAATACGGATCCTAACTTCTTCAAAAGAACACGCTTTGAAACCCGCGTATTCAGAAAGAGCTTCTACTTCTTTCCTATTCCACAAACAGAAGTGCAGAGAAACCCGAATCTAGTGCAAAATCCTGGTTGGTAATAAACACTAAAACCCATGAAAACAATCATTAACAATATAAATAAAGTTATAGCTTTTGCCCGATTATACAGCTTTATAATCGGAATCACCCTCATCATACAAGCTTGTAGCGAACCGAAATACGATATTCCGGATGCTGAGTCCTATTCCAAAATATTTATGCAAGCAGCTAGCAATGGAACACTCAGCAAGAGCTTCCCTATAGAAGACACATGGCACAGCATCCCCCTAGGAGCCGGATACGGAGGCCTTGTAAAGCCAGATCAGAAAATCACCGTACAGCTCAGCGTGGATCCTTCTAAACTGGAAGAATACAACACCGCAAATAATACTAACTACACTTTGCCTCCTTCTGGAAGCTATACCTTCGACGGAGGGACTGTAGAAATCCTTCCCGGCCTTAGTGGTAGCAACTCAGTACAGCTCAAAGTAAACCCACTCAAATTGGGTGGAACAAGAACATATCTGATACCTATTTCTATCACCAATGTTACGCCGAACATCCCCATCGCTAATGGCTTAGGAACAGCCTATATTCAGGTAAGCGGCTTTTATGAATCTAACCCTTATACACCTTACGACAAGACAGGGTGGGAAATCGTGGACTACTCTTCGGACAATAATGACAATGCCGTGGGCGGAAGAGCTCGATTTTGTATAGACGATGATGTTAACACCTGCTGGCTGTCTCAATATACGCGGGTAAATGGCGTACGCCCAGCACATCCTCACCATGTTACTGTAGATATGAAGGAAAACAAAGAACTACACGGTATCCAGCTGTTCGGAAGAAAAACTCTGCCGGGAGGAAGCTCTCAAACCTACCTCTTTCCTAAAACCGTGCACATAGAAGTTAGTTCCGACAATAATAACTGGACTTCCGTAGGAGTGTTTACCCTAATACCGGTAGATCAGATTAATCCTGAAGGTACAATGTATTTTGAAGAAACAGTAAGTGGAAGATATGTGAGAGTGACTGTATTAGGAAGTACTAGCCCAACAGGTGATACGACAGCTATTGCAGAACTATATCCATTTTAAAACCTCCTACTAGATTCCTTAACCTTATTCTTTCTATGGCTAGCCATAGAAAGAATTTTTAATATATGCGATATGAAAAAACTACTAGTCTATGGCTTGATGATTTTCTTAATGGGTTGTTCGAAAAACGATGAGAACTCGGATTCATCCCCTGTTCCACCGCCAGCAGAAGCCCTCTCAGTTTCCGCGATGACATACAATATTTTTGGAGCGAGAAGCGGTGGCATTCCGGATTTACAGATGATAGCTGATGTTATTAACCGCGCAAAGCCAGATCTTGTGGCACTCCAAGAAGTAGATAAAAATACAACTCGCAACAGTAAAAACGGAGACATCGCTAAAAAATTAGCTGAACTTACAGGCATGGACTATCACTTTGTCAAGGCTATCAACGTCTCGGGAGGAGAATACGGAGATGCCGTACTTAGCCGACTACCAATAAAAGAAAAGCAATCTTTCAACTTGGAGGTAGACCCTACATTGGGAGGAGAAAGAAGGTCAGTAGCTCGCATCCTGGTCGAAAAGGAAGGCAAAGAGTTTTATTTTATAAGCACCCATTTCGACCACCTCAGCGATGAACGTAACCGTATAAAACAGGCCAATGATTTCGTCGCAATGGCTAAAACGTTCAATAAACCGATGATTGTGGGAGCGGACTTCAACGCTTTGCCTGCTTCTAACCCCATGAACATACTGCGCACCTTTTTCACCTACGGTTGTCTCAATGGGAACTGCAGTCAGTATACCTTCTCTACTACCAATCCCGACCGTACTATCGACTATTTGATTTACGCTCCTTTAAATGCCTTTACACCTACATACTATACGGTGTATACTTGGGCAAATAAAGAGTCCGACCATTTTCCGGTCATTGCAACTTTTAAATTGAACTTTTAAAAAATAAAAGTTATTTTTATTAACCATTTAGATAAACCTAAAATCAACCAACATATATCATAATGAAATTTCTGAGTTATTCCTTACTGGCTTTAACCTTATTTGCCTCTCAATCTTTCTCACAAGCCCAAGACAGAGCTTGGCTCATTGGCCAGCAGTTTGAAGAAAGACCGGATCCGGAACCGGCAGACACCAACGCCTGGAAAAAAATTAATACAGGCTTACATTTCAGCTATGCTTCTATAGACCAACGTTATCCCAAGTCTGTCATTCCTGCATTACAAAAATCCTTAACACATACCGTAACAGGCTGGAAAGGCGAGAAAGTGTCAGCCCAAATCCTTCTATGGACCAAAGAAAATATAAAGAGTGTCAGCATTGAGGTCAACAATGAAAAAAGTTCCAACCAACTTTTGGCAGCAAATACCTCGGCTAGATTTCTGAGATATGTCCTTACCGACGAATTTGGTACAGGCTGTGGTAAAAGAACCCCTACAGACTATCCAGCACATCTTTCTGCCGATATGCTGGACGACCTGAAGCATATAGATATCCCTGCATACTCCGTAAGACCCGTATGGATTACTGTAGATATCCCGGCCTCAATAAAGGCAGACAAATATACCTTAACGTTAAATATTAGAACCGGCAACAAGGTGGTGGGTACCCTCCCCTTGACTGTTAAAGTACAAAACCATACGCTGCCCCCAGCAGCCCAATGGTCATTTCACCTAGACCAATGGCAGCACCCTAGTGCCGTCGCACGGGTCAACAACCTTAAAATGTGGAGCGACGAACATTTCGAAGCTCTGAAACCACAAATGGAATTATTGGCCAAAGCAGGACAAAAAGTCATCACTGCCACATTAAACAAAGATCCATGGCATGTTCAGACCTTTGACCCCTATGCCGATATGATTATCTGGACCAAGAAAAGGGACGGCTCATGGGAGTACGATTATACCGCTTTCGACAAATGGGTATCATTAATGATGGACTTGGGAGTGAAAAAGATGATCAACTGCTATTCCATCGTACCATGGAACAACGAAATTCACTACCATGACGAAACAACCAACAGTATTATCAATGTTGTGGCTAAGCCGGGAACAGCAATCTTCGAAGAGCTGTGGACTCCGTTCCTGAAAGATTTCAGCCGACACCTCAAACAGAAAGGTTGGCTGGAAATTACCAATATCGCACTGGACGAACGGCGAAAAGAAGAGTTAGCTGCTGCCTTCGACCTTATCTCTAGAGTTGCACCCAAACTTGGAGTAGCCTACGCCGATAACCACAAGACCTTCAAACAGTATCCTAATAGTAAGGATGTGAGTACAGCCATTAGAAATCCTATAGATTCTATAGATATCGTGCAACGTCGCTCCAAAGGTCTCAACACCACTTTCTATATCTGCTGTAGCGACAGCTTCCCTAACCAGTTTACATTCTCCTCTCCAGCAGAATCCGCCTATCTGGGATGGTATACTCTAGCAACCGGATATGACGGTATGCTCCGCTGGGCTTTCAACTCATGGGTAGAAAATCCACTGGAAGATTCGCGATTCCGCACCTGGCCCGCAGGAGATACCTACATCGTCTATCCTCAAGCACGAACTTCCGTACGTTACGAAAGACTGGTAGAAGGAATTCAAAGTTTCGAAAAGGTCAAAATTCTTCAGCAAAAACTCAAAAACAAAGGAAGAAACGACCTGACACGTAAAATAGAAGCGGCACTGGTACCGCTACGTAAAAACTTTAGAGACGATCATTGGCTGGAAAATCTAAACAAAGCGAAAGCCCTTGTAAATGAAATTTCCGATATCATATAAAATATTAATTTGCATATATATAATATAAAAGGACTTGAAAAATATTGACTATAAAAAGTATATTTGGAATAACGACCTATGAATAAACCTAATCATGTTTTAATTTTAAGTTAATCTTGAAATTAGAATTTTGATAGTCATAGCCAGATAAAATTATGGATGCTACTAAAGTCTATTATACAATCAATCATAAGCTGAGAGAAGGATGTCATGAAGCCTTTATGGAAATATACAACAAAAATAATAGGCTCATGTACAACTATATCAGAAAGTATGTTTCTGATAGTAACACGATAGACGATATCATCCATGATTCATTCCTCAATCTCTGGAACGCTAAAGAACGCATCTCCGTATACCATAAAGTTGAAAATTACCTCTTTCGGATTACGAGAAATGAAATCTACAAATATTATAGGGAGCGCCTCAGGAAATTAAGCATTGAAGAGGAAATACAAAAGAGCAAAACAGAAAGTTATGTGGTGGAAGGGGAAGATTGTCTGGCCAACCTCGAATACGAAAAGATATACCGCTTGGCGATAATGCAGTTACCGCCACAGCGCCAAAAGATTTTCAAACTGTCCCGAGAAGAAGGCCTGAGCTATCAGGAAATAGCTGAAAGACTGGGCATATCACCCAACACGGTGAAAGAACACATGTCATTGGCAATGAAAACCATACGCACTTATCTGGTCAAAGAGCATGACATTGCCTTAGGCATCATTATTCTTAGCCTATTAGCCTTTTAAATATATAGCAAATCTTTAAACAAAAAAGCCTATCTTTCGATAGGCTTTTTATCTTAGAAAATCAAAATCCTTAATCTTCTTTTTTCTCTTCAGTAGCAGGAGCTGCTTCTTCTGTAGCTGCAGGTGCTTCAGCTTTTACCTCTTCAGTAGCTGCTTCAGCTGTTGCTTTTTTCTTACCACCACGACGACGTGTCGCTTTTTTCTCAGTTTTAGCAGTTTTACCGTAAACTTCGTTGTAGTCAACTAACTCGATGAATGCCATCTCAGCGTTGTCACCAAGACGGTTTTCCAATTTGATGATACGAGTGTAACCACCTGGACGATTAGCTACTTTTTCAGAAATTTCGCGGAACAAAATAGATACCGCTTCTTTGTCTTTTAAGTAAGAGAAAACTGTACGACGAGAGTGAGTCGTATCGTTTTTAGATTTAGTAATCAATGGCTCAACGTATTGACGTAAAGCTTTAGCTTTAGCCAAAGTAGTAGTAATACGTTTGTGTTTGATCAATGAAGTCGCCATGTTAGCTAACATCGCCTTACGGTGACTGTCAGTGCGGCCTAAGTGATTTACTTTTTTTCCGTGTCTCATTTTAGTTTTTGTTTTTTGTGCATACCGTTCTTACTAGCCTTAAGCGTTCAGAGGAATTATGCAACAGGTCGCTAAATATAATTTTTAGTTTACTTATTAATCTTCGTCAAGTCTGTATTTAGACAAGTTCATTCCGAATGATAAACCTTTCGATTTAACTAACTCTTGGATCTCGCTAAGCGATTTCTTACCGAAGTTACGGAATTTCAGCATGTCTGCTACATCATATGTTACTAACTCAGCAAGAGTACGAATATCAGCAGCTTTTAAACAGTTCAAAGCACGAACGGATAAATCCAAATCTACTAGCTCTGTTTTCAAAATCTTACGCATATGTAAGATTTCTTCATCCACTTCCTTAGTCTCTTCTTTAGTTTGAGACTCTAACAACATGTTTTCATCGGAGAATAACATGAAGTGTTGGATCAGGATACGAGCCGCTTCTTTCAAAGCATCTTCAGGGTGAATAGAACCATCTGTAGAGATATCCAATACTAACTTTTCATAGTCAGTTTTTTGCTCTACACGATAGTTTTCAATGGTATATTTTACATTCTTAATCGGAGTGTAGATAGAATCTATAGCGATCAAACCTACAGGACCATCAGCTACTTTGTTCTCTTCCGCATTTACATATCCACGACCCTTAGCAACTGACAATTCAACCTCTAGTGTAACTGTAGGTTCCATGTTACAGATTACCAAGTCAGGATTCAAAACTGTAAAGTTGTTTGAAAACTTAGTGATATCACCAGCTTTGAACTGCTCTTGACCATTGATAACTACAAAGATTTTCTCGTTATCCCCCTGCTCACCTGTTTTTTTTGAAACGTACTTGTTTCAAATTTAAGATGATTTCAGTTACATCCTCTACGACTCCTTTGATGGTAGAAAATTCATGAGATACGCCCGAAAATCTTACCGACGTAATTGCATATCCTTCAAGTGAGGACAATAAAATACGGCGCAAAGCATTACCAATCGTTACACCAAAACCTGGCTCTAATGGACGAAATTCGAAAGTACCATCAAAATCCGTAGATTTTTGCATGATAACTTTATCCGGTCTTTGAAATGCTAAAATTGCCATTTATATTCTTTTATATTTTTTTCAACAATGTAATCTTAATAGCATATGCATAACCTTCTGAAGATTATGCATATCGCTATTAATTATTATTTAGAGTACAACTCTACGATTAAGTTTTCTTTGATATTCTCAGGGATCTCTGCTCTTTCTGGATAATTTACGAATTTACCAGTAAGGTTTTTAGCGTCCCACTCTAGCCAGCTGTATTTGTTGATTGCTCTACCTGCAACCGAGTTAGCGATAACCTCTAGAGATTGTGAACGCTCACGTACAGCAATTACATCACCTGGACGAACACTATATGATGGAATGTTAACAACTTCGCCGTTAACAGTAATGTGCTTATGTGAAACTAATTGACGAGCTGCAGCACGTGTAGGTGCAATACCTAAACGGAATACTACGTTATCTAAGCGAGCTTCCAATAATTTTAAGAAGTTCTCACCCGTAATACCTTCTTTTGCTGAAGCTTTAGCAAACAAGTTAGCAAACTGACGCTCTAATACACCGTAAGTGTATTTCGCTTTTTGCTTTTCTAACAACTGAATAGCGTATTCAGACTGTTTACCTCTTCTTTTCGATGGACCGTGTTGGCCTGGAGGATAATTCTTTTTCTCTAACGCTTTATCTGGGCCGAAAATTGGCTCTCTGAACTTACGTGCAACTTTGGACTTTGGTCCTGTATATCTTGCCATTTCTTTCTCTGTTTTAAGTATCTATCAGCCTGTAACTGACGAATCTTATCTTAAACAATAATTATTATTAAACTCTTCTACGTTTTGGAGGACGACAACCGTTGTGAGGAAGTGGTGTAATATCCTTAATAGCTGTTACATCAATACCTACTTGTTGTAAAGTACGGATTGCCATCTCGCGACCAGCACCTGGACCTTTAACGAATACTTCAACTTTACGTAAACCTAAGTCGTAAGCAACTTTACCACAGTCTGACGCTGCTTGGCTTGCTGCATATGGAGTGTTCTTTTTAGAACCTCTGAAGCCCATTTTACCAGCTGAAGACCATGAAATAGTCTGACCTGAGTTATTCGTTAAAGTAATAATAATGTTGTTAAAAGTAGCATTGATATGAGCTTGACCAACAGGCTCAACAACAACGATACGTTTTTTAGTAACTTTTTTACTTTTAGCCATTGTTTACTTGTTATTTAGTAGCTTTCTTCTTGTTTGCAACTGTCTTACGTTTACCTTTACGCGTACGAGAGTTGTTTTTAGTACGTTGACCACGAACTGGTAAGTGTTTACGGTGACGCAATCCACGGTAACAACCGATATCCATCAAACGCTTGATATTCAATTGGATTTCTGAGCGTAAAGCACCTTCTACTTTGATCTCATCGTTGATGATAGTACGAATGGCTGTTAATTGCTCATCGTTCCATTCTGAAACTTTAACGTCATGACTGATTCCTGCTTTATCCAAGATGTAAGCAGCTGTGGCACGACCGATACCAAAAATGTACGTTAGGCCAATAACACCTCTTTTGTTTTTAGGTAAATCTATACCTGTCTATCCTTGCCATATAATTCTTTAAGCGATTTGTTAACTAATTATCCCTGACGTTGTTTGAACTTAGGGTTCTTTTTGTTGATCACAAAAACTTTTCCTTTACGACGGATCACTTTGCAATCCGCACTACGTTTTTTTACTGATGCTTTTACTTTCATTGTAATAAATTGTTAAAAGCTCTGATTAGAGCATTGTCTTATTTATAACGATAAGTTATTCTACCTTTTGTTAAATCATAAGGCGACATCTCTAATTTCACTTTGTCTCCTGGTAAAATTTTGATATAATGCATACGCATCTTACCGGAAATATGTGCAATAATCTCATGCCCATTCTCCAGTTCTACCCGAAACATAGCATTAGACAATGCTTCTTTGATTACTCCGTCTTGTTCTATAGAGCCTGTTTAGCCATATATCAATCTTTATTAACGTTTTAACAACCTGCACTTAACAGGAGTGCAAAGATAAACAAAAAATATTGAAAACCAACTACTTTTTATTCAAAACTTTCTCGATCTCGTCAAAATTCAATAGCACGTCCGGAGATCCCTTGCGAATGGCAACCATTTGCTCAAAATGGGCAGACAATTTTCCATCTATTGTACTCACTGTCCAGCCGTCATCCCAGAATTTAACCCCGGCCTTGCCGGCATTAATCATAGGTTCTATACAGATTACCAAGCCCGGTTCCAACTTAGGTCCGGAACCTCTTTTTCCGTAATTCGGAACTTCCGGCTTTTCATGGAGGTGTAAGCCTACACCATGACCAACCAGCTCGCGTACGATTCCGAAATTGTACGGGCGGATATACTCTTGAATTGCAGATGAGATATCTCCCACTCGCTTTCCAGCTACAGCTTGTTCAAGCCCCTTCTGCAAAGAAGCTTTTGTAACGTCTAATAGTAATTGCGCCTCTTTAGAAATTTCTCCTACTCCGAATGTATAGGCAGAATCAGAAATAAAGCCATCAAGGTTCACCCCACCATCTACCGACACCAAGTCTCCGTCTTTAATCACATACTCACTCGGAAAACCATGCACCACCTGATCATTAACGGATATACATAAAGAGTATGGAAAACCTTGGTAATTCAGAAACGCCGGTGTACCACCATGGTCGTGAATAAATTCATAAGCTAATTTGTCCAACGACAATGTAGTAATACCAGGTTTGATTACCTTGGCAACTTCAACGAGTAAATTCGAGAGTACTTTTGCTGACTCTCGAATTTGCTCGATTTGTTCTTCTGTTTTTAAAATTACTTTAGACATCTAAAGAATTAAATTGCTGATTGATCATACCCTTCTACCCCAACAGCCGAACGGCCTTTAACACGTCCGGTTTTCATCAAACCGTCATAGTGACGCATTAATAAATGTGATTCGATCTGCTGAAGCGTATCCAACACTACACCTACCAAAATCAACAACGAAGTACCGCCGTAAAAATGTGCAAATGTATTATTTACACCTAGCGCACTCGCTATTGAAGGCAATATAGCGATCACAGCTATGAAAATAGCTCCCGGAAACGTAATGCGAGAAATAACATTATCGATGAATAAGTTAGTCTCGTATCCCGGTTTGATACCTGGTATGAAGCCACCATTTTTCTTCATATCCTCTGCCATCTGTTGAGGGTTGACCATGATAGCCGTATAGAAGAATGTAAACGCTATGATTAAAATAGCAAAGGTGACAATTATACGGTATCGAAGTAAAATCTGTCAACGATCTCAAGAAGTCAGAGTTTTGAAAGCTAGGTACAAATTGCGCCAAAGACATTGGTAAGAACATGATAGCCTGAGCAAAAATAATAGGCATTACACCTGCTGCATTGACCTTCAACGGAATGTACTGACGCACACCTCCAATCTGTTTGTTACCAACAATCTTCTTAGCATATTGTACAGGAACTTTGCGCACGCCTTGTACGATTAGTATCGTAAAAATCACAACAAAGAACAAAGCTATGAACTCCACAATGAAAGGAATGATACCTCCACCGCTTGGACTCATACGCGATCCCCATTCAGCTATAATACCTCCCGGCAACTGAGCAATGATACCCACCATGATAATCAAAGAGATACCATTACCTATACCTTTATCGGTAATTTTTTCACCCAACCACATCACAAACAAGGTTCCTGCAGTCAACACAATAGCACTTAAAATAGTGAACATCGGATCAGATATAGTTTTCGCGCTGTCATCAATCTGAGTTTTCACGTACGCTATAGCCTGAACCAATGTGATAGCTACTGTAAGATAACGGGTAATCTGATTAAGTTTTTTACGACCAGATTCTCCTTCTCTTTGCATTTTCTGAAACGCAGGAACGGCTATCCCCAATAATTGTACAACGATAGAAGCCGAGATGTAAGGCATTACACCAAGAGCAAAGATTGCCGAACGGGAGAATGAACCTCCGGAGAACATGTTGATCATGCCCAGAAGCCCTTCTTTCTCTCCGGCACTTGCCAAAGCTTCAGGATTTACACCCGGAAGAACCACGTGACATCCAAAACGATAAATAAGAAGAAATAAGTAAGGTAATTTAAAATACGATTACGTAAGTCTTCAATCTTCCATATATTG
>NZ_JXAC01000223.1 GCF_000814685.1 Sphingobacterium sp. T2 | reverse complement strand
TATTATTTTACCGAATATCTCACACATAATTTCTTCTCAGGTTAGTATGTAAAACCATAAWATAATAGCAGCCTTATTAATCTTCCTTTCAGTAGTAGGCTGTCAGAAAAAGAAGAAGTGGGCGTAAACCCGTATGAGGTGGCAAGGAGCTTTCGGCATACTGTTTACTGCCAATCGTACAGACCTGAGATTGCAGCCCCGGGAGAGGTAGTTCGGGTAAATGTGAAAGGACTGAAAAAATACGAAAATAAATTTGATATACGTCTCAACGATGTTTCCACCGAAGTAGTGGCACTTACGGACTCTACTATTGATATCCGTATGCCGACCCAGGTAAGTTCAGGCATAGTCACCGTAATCCTAGATGGTCAGATATTTTATGGACCTCGTATAGGCGTGGAAGGTAAGGTGGCTGTGGATACGGACTATAAAATTGTGAACGGTTTTGATATGGGACTTCGTCAGATTATGCCACATTCCGGCGGACATATCGTGGTAGGTAGCTTCACCAATTTTGAAAACGAGAAGTCGGGAAATACTTATAGAACAGGTATCCATCATATTACCAGCCTTGGGCAATCATCAACGTCGATGGATTTCAGACGAAGAGCAAACGGCCCTATTAGTTCCATAGCCCGACTTCCGAACGGTAAATTTATTGTAGGAGGTTCGCTTACCACATTTTCGGCACGTGCCGTGGGAGGTATAGCAAGGCTGAATGCCAATGGTAGTTTGGATACTACTGTGGTAGCAGTGATCAACCTAATGCGGATACCAAGCCGTTGGACGGTCTGGATACTGTATCTTCTTTCAATGCAGGATTTTCAGGAGGGATGGTCAGCTATGTCTTCGAAACTCCTGACAACGGTGTGATTGTAGTGGGTAGCTTTACTTCCTATTGGAAAATAGACTATGCGTATTCTTCCCGAGTAAATCGCTATTATATCAATACGAAAGTTAAAAATGTAGCTAGACTTAAGGAGGACGGCACTTTGGATTCTACTTTTAACGTGAACAATACCGGCTTTAACGGATTTGTGAATGGTGCAGTGAAGCTCAACGACGGACGTATAGTGATTGCGGGGACCTTCACCAACTATAACGGCAAAGCCGTAAATAATATAGTATGCTTGAAGCCTAATGGAGAAGTCGATGAAGACTTCCTTTCGCACGGAGGCACAAACCTGCCTATACAATCTGTGACATACAACTCTACACTAAATAAGTTAGCCATTGCTGGAACATTCAAAACCTTTGGCAGTGTACCGACGAATGGTGTGGTGTTGTTGAATGCAGATGGAAGTGTAGATCAAAATTTTGTGCTAGGCGATATGGATGGTGAGTTCCCTAACTACGCCTATATCCTCAACAGTGGAAAAGTCTTTGTAACGGGATCTTTCTCTAAATATAATGGAATAAATCGAGGTGGCGTATTGATTTTAGAAACCGATGGTACTGCAAAACAGGAATACAACAACCTAGGTAGTTTCAGAGGAACACCTACTACGCTAGTGGAAACCACTTCTTCCTTAGGAAATCCTGCCATACTGCTTGGAGGTACGATATACGAAGTGGGAGGCAAAAATGTGGGACATATTGTTAAAATAGAAATCAAGAACTAACCGATAAACCTAAGTGGTATGAAAATAAAGACATTCATAAGCATAGTTTACCGAACTTTTCTGCCTATGGCGGTACTGAGTATGGCGTTAAGTTCGTGTAATAAAGAGTTTCCAAATAATTCTGAAAAGCTTTTCGGAACAACCTAACTATTCTACAGGTTCGTCAAAGGTGCTTTATGTCATTGCTGACGGCATCAGAGGAAAAGCACTTCAACAACTGGAATTGCCTAATCTGAAAATCATTAGCCGAAACGCTTTACACTCTTACGGCTCGTTGGGAGATTATGAAGATATACAATTTACAAAAGAAATCGGCTTGGCTAACCTGATGACGGGGGTAACATCCACTAAACACAAAGTGGTAGATAATAGCCTGTCGCAGATCGACCAAACAAGCTATCCTTCACTTCTCAAGCGTATAAAAAGCGAAAAAAATCTGCATACGGCAGCATTTTCTACTAATGAAGAATTCTACAATGTGGTGTTGAAAGATGCTGACATGGGAAGTTTAGCTATATCTGATGCAGATATCTTAACCAAAACGAAAGAAGAAATCAGCAAAGGAACCTCCGATCTTATTGTTTCCCATTTTTCAGAACCTTACATCGTAGGGTTGCAACATTCTTTTGAAGCGGACGATCAAGAATATCTTGAAGCATTACGTGCTTTCGATACAGCATTGGGGGAGCTTATAGAAACCATTAAGCAGAGACCTACCTACGGACAGGAAAATTGGCTGGTGGTCATCACTTCCAGTATAGGAGGGCCAGCAGAAAATTCGCAGGTAGACAATACTTCTTATGGTGATAATGAGAGAAATACGATAACCTTTTTCTATAATCCTAAATTCTCCCGTAGCTTGCTGACACGTCCTAATTCTACCGAGATTCCGTATGATGGAAGTGCGATACGTTACACCTATGGTTCGCCGGCGGTGAATGCAACTTTGCAGGATGCCTCTTCCTTCAATTTCGACACTTCGGACGATTTTACTATAGTATTTTTCTTCAATGTCAAATATTACGAGCAGCCACAACTATCCTATCATCTTATCCAAACGTGATGTAGGCTTTTCCGGAAACGGCTGGAACTTATTCCTCGAAGTGCGAGATGGAGATAATAAAGTGGGCTGGAACAGCAATATAAGCAGCCAAGTTTTCGGAAAAGCTACATCACGTTTGGATAAGATGATAGGATAGTTGTGGCTGCTCGTAATATTTGACTTGAAGAAAAWTACTATAGTAAAATCGTCCGAAGTGTCGAAATTGAAGGAAGAGGCATCCTGCAAAGTTGCATTCACCGCCGGCGAACCATAGGTGTAACGTATCGCACTTC
>NZ_JXAC01000222.1 GCF_000814685.1 Sphingobacterium sp. T2 | reverse complement strand
GCGTTTGGAGCGTCACAGCTGGCAGCAACAGCGTTGGCGACGACATCCACTGCGTCGGGAGCTGCAGCGCTTACATATATCTTCTTTGATGCGGCAAGAGGTATCAAACCTTCGGCCATGGGAGTATGTATAGGTGTGGTGATAGGCTTGGTAGCCATCACGCCTGCTGCGGGATTTGTAACTATTCCACATTCTTTTGTGATAGGTGCTGTAGCGGCCGTGATAAGCCGTATCTGTATCGAGTGGAGAACGAAGTCCCAGCTTGACGATACTTTGGATGTGTTTCCAAGTCATGGTGTGGGTGGTATGGTAGGTATGGTGCTGACAGGTGTGTTTGCTCATGGCTCTATTAATGAGGCGGTGACGACAAATGGACTTATCTATGGCGAAACAGGTTTGTTCGTAGCCCATCTTATAGGACTGGTAGGTGCGGTAGCATTTACGTTGGTGATGGCATTCATCGTGCTTAAAGCTGTAGATGTAATCACTCCGTTGCGTGTGAAAGAAGAGGACGAAGAAGTGGGGCTGGATATTTCGCAGCACGGCGAAAAACTGTAATAAGATTTCCCTCCTTAATATTATCTAAATTATGATGACTCGGTCTATCCTTCTGGCCGAGTTTTTTATTTTGTGGAGGGCAAATGTTGAAATTGTGAGGATGAAATGTGTTGAAGTCTAGAGACTTTGTTGTAAAACAGGTGGTATGTATTTTTTTTTCTGTAAAAAAGAAGTGGAGGTGTTTTTACACGTTGTAATTTTTGTAACTTTGCAGCATCAATTCAGACTATGAGTGACGCTATAAAACACGAGATGTGGTATCGCACTAATCAGATTATTAAAACCCCTCTCATATTACCAGGAAAAATATGGCACCCCTTACTACGGCATTAACAAACTGTATCTTCTCATGGAGAAACAGCACAATCGTGGTCAGGATGGAGCGGGTATTGCTACTATCAAATTTGATGTAAAGCCTGGTCATCGTTATATAAGCAGATATAGAGCGATGGGGGCATCAGCGGTAGCTGATATTTTTGAATATGTGCAGAAGAAGTTTGAAGCTGTACATAAGGCGTATCCGGAAGAATCTAAAGACCCTCAATGGTTGAAAGAAAATGTAAGCTTCACCGGAGAGGTACTTCTAGGGCACCTGCGCTATGGAACACACGGTAAAAACAGCATAGAAAGCTGCCACCCCTTCTTGAGACAAAACAACTGGATGACGCGTAACCTTGTTGTTGCAGGTAACTTCAACATGACAAATGTAGATGAGTTGCTGCAGCAGCTGTACGATCTGGGACAGCACCCTAAAGAGCAGGCCGATACCGTAACCGTGTTGGAAAAAATCGGTCACTTCTTGGATGTGGAAAACCAAAACCTTTTCGACCAATTTAAAAAAGAAAGGTTATTCTAACGTTGAAATAATCGGCTCTTATAGCCAAACATATAGACGTTGCCAAGATCCTTACGCGCTCGGCAAAAACATGGGATGGAGGGTACACTATTGCCGGAATTATGGGGCATGGTGATGCTTTCGTGATGCGCGATCCTGCAGGTATACGTCCTGCCTTCTACTATCAAGATGAAGAAGTGTTGGTGGTAGCGTCCGAACGCCCTGTCATCCAGACGGCATTTAATGTGCCATTGAATGCGGTGAAAGAGATCAAGCCGGGCCATGCGCTGATTGTGAAAAAAGACGGCACCATCACCGAAGAGATGTTCAGAGAACCTACAGAACAAAAATCTTGTTCGTTCGAAAGAATATATTTTTCCAGAGGCTCGGATGCTGACATCTATCAAGAGCGTAAGAAGCTGGGAATGCTTCTTTGCCCTCAGGTGTTGAAAGCAATCAACCACGACATCAAAAATACAGTATTCTCTTTCATCCCTAACACTGCGGAAGTATCCTACTACGGTATGATGGAAGGGATGAACAAATATGTGCGCGACTATCAGAAAGAAGTGTTGCTGAATCGCAGTGATAAGGTTTCTGATGAGGAGATGAACGAAATATTGAGCTTGCACCCTCGTTTTGAGAAGCTTAATATTAAAGACGCCAAATTGCGTACGTTTATCACTCAAGATGCTGACCGCCAAGACATGGTACAGCACGTTTACGATACTACTTACGGTATTGTACGCGATCATCAAGATACCATCGTAGCTATTGACGACTCTATTGTGCGTGGTACTACACTGAAACAGTCCATCCTTACCATTTTGGACCGTCTGAATCCTAAGAAGATTATCATTGTCTCTTCAGCGCCTCAGATCCGCTATCCGGACTGTTATGGTATTGATATGTCTAGGATGGGTGAGTTTGTGGCATTCGAAGCGGCGATAAATCTGTTGCGCAGAATGGTATGTCACGCATCATCGACGAGGTGTATCAAAAATGTCTGGCGTCGATTACCCTTCCAAAAGATCAGGTGGAGAACTATGTGAAGGCTATCTACGAACCTTTCACTTATGAGGAAATTTCGGAAGAGATAGCTAACATCGTAAGACCTCACCATCTGAAAGCTGAATTTCAGATTATCTTCCAGACTTTGGAAAATCTTCATGAAGCATGTCCTAACCACCGAGGAGACTGGTACTTCTCCGGTGATTATCCAACGCCAGGAGGAAATAAGGTTGTGAATAAAGCCTTCATGAACTGGGTGGAAGGTAAAAACGTAAGAGCTTATTTCAGTAACTAGAAACGGTTATTAAAATCCATCATAAAGGGCTAATCTACACGATTAGCCCTTCTTTTTTAAGCGAAAATTTTTCCGTCTACATAAAACCACTGCTTGTTAAGCATTTTGAAGGTGGACTTTTCGTGGTGTATATGTGGCTGTCCTTCCTCGTCGAGATAGTGGGCTTTAAACTCTACAGTATTTACTGTGGAGCGTATGATTTCTAGATGTATCCATTTACAAGCCTGTGCCCAAGTGGCAATCTCTTTTTTGTTTTGAAATCTTCGGGTGGTAGGGTGGAATGTGTTATATATGAAATCTATATTTTGCAGGGCAAAAGCACTGTAGCGGGCGCGCATCAAAGCTTCTGCATCCTGAGCAGCCTCCCTGCCGCTATGTATTTTTCCACAACAGTCGGAATAATTTCGGGCACTTCCACAAGGACAGGTATTGTTGTTCATCATCAGGCTTTTCTTTCCCCAAAATTACGGTTTAGGGGCATATATTTTCATAAAAATGTAAATTGATAAAATTTTTTAAACTAAAAGTTCTCTTTAAGCGTTATCACCGTAAATACTAAACTATGACTTCATTGAAAAACGAAATTGTAGGCTCGTGGAAGTTGTTATCCTATATTGAAATTCCCGTAGGGGGAGACGATTATCAATTTCCGTTAGGCCAAAAACCTAAAGGCATACTGATTTTAAGTCCAGATGGCTTCATGTCGGTACAGATTGCCGTCAATACGTCAAGCAGATATGAAAATGAAGACCGTTTTTCGGTTTCTGATAGTGACCTTGCTGCCAGAGCCAAACAATATATAGCATTTTCGGGAACATATACGATAGATAGTGAATATTCGAGGGTTACGTATAATATTATAACCTCTTTACATCCCAACTGGGAGGGAGAGAAGCAAGTACGAAAGATGGATTTTGAAAAAGATATCATGTATCAGAAGTCCGTGGATCCTGTGCTGTCGGGTGGGCAGTTTGTACATGTGTACATGACATGGCAACGCGTCCACAAGACCGAAGAGATAGAGGCTGAAAGCGAAGAGTTTTCGAGAGGGTTTGGATTCTTATAAAAAGAAAGGGGCTGTTTAGGCCCCTTTTCTTTTAAATAGGATATTATTTAATGGATATTATACTAATTTGGCTAAAGCTTCTTTCATTCTGCGAAGAGCCTCTTTCAGATTTTCGTCTGAAGCAGCATAAGAAAGACGTATATAGTTGTTGTTTCCGAAAGAGTCTCCACCTACGGTAGCAATATGTCCATAGTTCAACAAATATAAAGCTAAGTCTGCAGAATCTTTAATGACATTTCCTTCCGGATCTTTTTTTCCGAAGAAAGAGCTGATTTCAGGGAAGAAGTAGAAAGCACCTTCCGGCATGTTTGTTTTTACTCCTGGAATGTCGTTTAACAGATCATATACAAGCTGGCGGCGGCGTGCGAAGGCTTCTTTCATCTTCTGCACAGACTCCAATCCATCTTGATAGGCCGCAATGCCGGCACGCTGTGCTATAGAGCAAGTTCCCGATGTAGTTTGTCCTTGCAATTTTTCGTTAGCGGCAGCGATTTCTTTGTTGGCTGCTATATATCCCAATCTCCAGCCTGTCATCGCATAAGCTTTTGAGAAGCCGTTTACGATGATTACACGGTCTTTAATACTATCGAATTGTGCTATAGATTCATGTTTGTCTACGAAGTTGATATGTTCGTAGATCTCGTCAGAGATGATAAAGATGTTTGGATATTTTTCGAATACTTTTGCTAGACCTGCCAATTCCTCTTTGCTGTATACCGATCCTGTAGGGTTACATGGTGAGGAGAACATGAACAGCTTTGTTTTAGGCGTGATAGCCGCTTCCAATTGTTCTGGCGTAATCTTGAAGTTGCTTTCTATAGTCGTGTCGATAAATACAGACTTACCTTCGGCAAGGGTTACCATTTCCGAATACGACACCCAATAAGGTGTAGGGATGATCACTTCATCACCTGGATTTATCAGGGTAAGAATCACATTCGACAAAGATTGTTTTGCTCCTGTAGAAATAACAATCTGTGATATATCGTAATCTAGTCCGTTTTCTCTTTTCAGTTTGTCTACTACAGCTTGACGCAGATCCGGATATCCCGCAACCGGCGAATAACGTGTGTAGTTTTCGTCTAAGGCTTTCTTAGCAGCTTCTTTCACATTATCTGGGGTGTTGAAATCCGGTTCACCCACACTGAGGCTGATTACGTTGATGCCTTTTGCTGCAAGTTCACGACCAAGCTTGGTCATTTTCAATGTCGCCGATTCCGACAGGCTATTGATTCTATTGGATAAATATGATGCTGTACTCATAGTGATACAAATATAATTATATATGATTCAAATTAATGAGGTATTTGTTAATAAATTAACAAATTTATAATCCTGTCGTTAAACTATTCCAAAGTGTGTGGGAATGCGTTATATTTGAAAGGCATGATAATAGATCGCTTTATTTTATTTCTGTTTCTTAGCATTGTTGCGGCATATTTTTTTCCTCAGCTGGCACTTCATGGCGACGGAAATACTTTGGAAGCAATAAGCACAGTAGGAGTTTCGTTTATTTTTTTCTTTTACGGCTTGAAATTAAGCCTTACTGATATCAAAAATGGCTTGCGCAACTGGAGATTGCATCTGGTCGTACAGTGTATCACTATTCGTTTTGTTTCCCGTCTATGTTGTCTATTGTTAAGACCTTTAGTAGGTCGCGGAATAGATTGAAAATCTGTTGGCTCTCTTTTTTCTTTTTGGCGGCATTACCTTCTACGGTTTCTTCGTCGGTGGTCATGGTATCCCTTGCCAAAGGAAACGTACCAGCAGCGATTTTCAATGCCAGCATTTCAGGACTCATAGGCGTATTGATTACCCCGCTGTGGATGAGCTTTTTTCTGGTATTTCGTACGGAAAATGTCTTTGTAGATGTTTATGTGGGGCTTTTTACGGAAATCATCCTTCCTGTGATGTTAGGACTTTTGTTGCAACGTTATGCAGGAAATTGGGCTAGAAAACATAGTAAAGCTTTATCTACTTTCGATCGTTTGGTTATCCTGCTGATTGTTTATGGTAGTTTTGCCCATTCCTTTGTCGATGGCATCTTCGGTGAAGTAGGCTACAAGCATTTGGTATTTGTGGCAGTGGGTGTGGTGGTTCTCTTTATACTGGTTTATTGGTTGACGCATCTGGTCTCCAAATTATTAGGATTCAGTAGAGAAGATGAGATTACTGCCTTATTCTGTGGTTCGAAGAAGTCGCTTACCCATGGCAGTGTGTTTGGCAAGTTCCTATTCGTTAATAATCCTTATGCGGGATTATATTTTCTTCCGATTATGTCTTTATCATGCTTTTCATGATTCTGGTGATAAGCGTGATTGCGAACAATATGCAAAAAAAAAACTGACCTCTAGGGTCAGCTTTTTTGCAATAATAGCGGCAATTAATACGTAAAACTGCTTGAGTCAGCATCATCGATATGCTGAGCCAATAAGGACTGACTTTGTTTAAGAATCTTGGACTGGGCCATATAGTCTTGGTCCTGTGCATATATAAAGAGCATGGTGCCGTTTTTTATCGTGTTGATAATCGGCTTAGCAAGCTCACGCGGAAGGGCAGGACAGCCGTAGCTTCTACCCAGTCTTCCGGTAGATTTTATGACGGCTTCACTACAATAATCTGCACCATGGATGACTACGGCCCTCGGTTTAGCCTGGTCGTTAATGCCCCTTTCAAGACCGTTCAATACTAAAGAATAGCCGTTTCCTCCTTGATAGGTGTTTTCCGTAATATAGAATCCCAAAGAACTCTGATGCGAGCCATGTCTATTCGAAAAAGAAGTAGCGTACTTCTCACCACTGTTGCGCCCATGAGACACAATCGTATGATACAGCAACTTCTTGTTTTTGATATCGATGACATAGAGTCTCTTTTCTGTAGAAGGAAGCGTAAAATCTATGATAGATATGATGTTCTTATTTTTCGGATTTAACTGTTCGTAGCCGACCATAGCCTTTTCGAAGGCATCATATTGCAATTTGTCTTCCAACCCTATTTCCTTATAGAGCTTTTCCACCAAGGAACGTTTTTCCACAATTTTATGAGGGGTGAAGTTATCGGCTAGGCTGTCTTTGTGGTCGGTTTGGGAATAGGTTGCCCCGGACTGACTAATAATTGTGACAACACCAGCCAACACTGCTATCATCACAATATAAAAATCGAATTTCTCATACGCACATATCCTTTTGATGACTTACAAAGTTCGTTATCAGTATTTTATAATTGTGTTAATAAATGTTAATTTTTAACTTATGGTTAATCTATGACAATTACAAGTGAAGAATGTGGTTTTACCCAATCGTATATAAATTTAGAATGAGAGGAGGCCGTGCGAACACACATATGTGACCTCGGAATGGTGCCCAAAGTAGGACTGGTTTCAATAATCTGTCCTTTTGGGTTGTTCACGGGAATGCCGTGAATATAGGCTCCATTTGTGAACCGGGAAGCCCATGGAGCAAAACCTTCTATGGAGGTTGTGCCATCCTTGTAATAAAACATTTTGGCTTTACGCTCTTGTACAACAAAAATTCCTACGGGTGTTTCCATAGCGTAGGGAGGTGCATGTCTTCCTGTCGTGGCAGCATTCATACTGCGGACATACCATGTATCCTCCACGTGATCTAGTGTACATATGTTTTGATTTTTGACGTCGACGACAACCACATGTTTGAATGTCACTGTATCTCCGATGAGGATTAGGTAGCGACGCGGGATTTCCCATTCCCCTTCGAAATTGGTTAAGCCTTGCACTTTTACCATCTTTAGGGTGTCGCTACTAAGCAGCTTGACGAGGGAGCCGTCGCGGCCGTAGATTACAGGATGCTTGTCGTTACCTACCTCATAGAGCGGTGCCGATTGGTAGCGCTCTGTGCCTAAGGTGTCGGAAACCCTTTTGTAGGCGTTTCTTTTGTAGTTGGGAACAGTAGGAGCTTCTCCATTTTTATTTTTGTAATTGGAAACTATGGCGTAGAAGTTATTTCCATGCTGTAGATTTTCGATCTGTGCTAGTTTTTCCTTAATTTTTTCCCATTGAAACTGCCGTACGGTATCCTTGTATTTATATGTGTCATCCAAGGTATATCTGTCATACTTTAATTCTTTTTTCAGTTTGATGTCGGCAACAGTTCGAGGTCTTTGCTTTTCGGCTTCTTCTTGTTCTTTACGGACTTTTTCGAGGCTGTCCTGCTTTTGCTGTTCAGCCTTTTCTTGTGTAGAAGGTTTACTGTTGTTCACGCATGAAAGCAGAACCATACTTCCGGTTAATAGGAGAAATATTAAACGCATAAAAGCGATATTTGATTTATTGTTCTAAATCAAATATATCAAATTAAATTACGGGAAACAATTTTGTTTCAATCTCTCTGTCAAAGGATTGAAGGGTGTTGAAGAAAGGTTGTGTATAGCCATTGAGAGCGATAAGATAGGGGATATTCACTGTGTGGGAATTGGGTTTTTAGGCTGAAATAGCCTAAGAGTACACCATTGTTTTTCTGTACGGCTTTCACCTCTTTGACTTTTATGGTGTCTGTAAGAAGGTTGAACTTTATTTTTTTGCCATCTGCAAAATCTACCTCCATATCATGTGTGTTGCGGTTGTAGAATATGTCGTTTGTTTTTTTACGGCTTTAATATGGTTGCTCAATACGAAGAACTGCCCTATAAGATAAAAGCTCAAGGGGAGCATGATTAGCGCTATTTTGAATTTTGCTGCTAGGATGATGCAAACCAACAGAATAAGAACTCCTGTTCCCACGGATAGTAGCGTCTTTCGGAGCAAGGACTTATAGATGGCGAGCGAAGCACTTATGACGATAATTTCTGACGGGGTGGAAAGTCTTTGCGTATAAGAAGAATTCATACCGCCGAGCTTTCGTACTATCGAGTAGAAAAGTATCGCAATAAGGGCTCCTATGATGATGATTTTGGTCATCTACTCGCTATGGCTTAATATTGTTCGTTCTCGTTAGGATAATCTTTGCTTTTGACGTCGGAAACATATTGTGTAGCCGCGGCGGAGATAGTCTCATACAGGTTGGCGTATTGACGCAAAAACTTAGGCTTGAAATCTTTGGTCATACCCAACATGTCGTTTACTACCAACACCTGGCCGTCGCAACCGCTGCCGGCACCTATGCCTATGGTAGGGATATGCAACATGTTGGAAACCTCTTCGGCTAACTTTGCCGGAATTTTTTCCAATACGATGGCAAAACATCCAGCTTCCTGTAGGGCTAAGGCATCGGATTTGAGCTTTTCAGCTTCCGCTTCTTCTTTGGCGCGTACGCCGAAGTCACCGAACTTGTATATTGACTGGGGGGTAAGTCCCAGATGGCCACACACAGGAATTCCGGCTTTCACAATTTTTTTAATGTTGTCTATATAATCTCTATGCCGCCTTCCAATTTTAAGGCGTGCGCTCCAGATTCTTTCATCATGCGTACGGCCGCTTCATAAGCCTTCTCGGTAGAGCCTTGGTATTCACCGAAAGGTAAATCCACCAATACCAATGCTCGTTTTGCGGCGCGTGCCACGGCGGCTGCATGGTATATCATATTATCTAAGGTTATAGGCAATGTCGTTTCATAGCCGGCAAAAACGTTGGCAGCAGAGTCTCCCACCAAGATTACATCTACTCCGGCCTCGTCGAGGATGCGTGCCGTGGTGAAGTCGTAGCTTGTAAGCATGCTGATCTTTTCTCCGCGCATCTTCATCTCCCGAATAGCGGAAGTAGTTACCCTTTTTATGGTTTTATGTACAGACATGTTCAGAATGTTTTGCTGCAAAAATAGGAATTATAAATAGGTATAACCTCATCTTATTGCAAAAAGCGCATTTGTCACAAATACTCATATTGTTTTGCTATTTTTGCAGTATGACGCAAAACGAAAACCGTTTATTTAAATTTCCTAAGTTCTCCGAACTTATCGTTCATGAAGATGACAACCTTATAGCCATCAACAAACCGCCGTTCATTGCTTCTTTGGACGAACGGGAGGGAGGTGAGGTCAATATCTTGCGGTTGGCGAAGAAGTACTGTCCTGACGCTCAAGTATGTCACCGTCTGGACAAAGATACTTCCGGCGTGCTGCTAATCGCCAAAAACCCGGAAACATACCGCTTGGTGTCTATAGAGTTCGAACGCCGTCGGGTGAATAAGATTTATCACGCCGTCATCCAAGGGACCCATATTTTCAATGACCTGAAAGTAGACCTGCCGATATTGAATCAAGGTAATAAGAATGTAACGATAGATCGTGCTCGAGGTAAACAGGCCGAAACTATATTCAACAGTATTAAATATTTTAAGCATTTCACGTTGGTGGAATGTAAGCCCATAACGGGAAGGATGCACCAGATACGTATTCATCTGGCTACACAACATGCCGCCATAGTAGGGGATGAGATGTATAAAGGAAAGCCTGTATACCTGTCACAAATCAAAAAAAGGGGATATACCTTATCCAAAAATCAAGAAGAGCAGCCTATCATGAAACGTTTCGCTCTGCATTCTAAAAAGCTGGAGATAAACATCGATGGAAAGCAGTACGTCTTTGAGGCAGAATATCCAAAAGATTTTGCTACCTTACTGAAGCAATTGGAAAAATTTGATACATAATAGTGATGAATACTAAGGGCTCCAAAAAGAATATATGGTCATACTTCATCTGGGGTGTGCTGTTAGTCGTGGTTCTGATTCCCGATACTAGAATTTTCGTACAGCGCCAGCTGATGAAGCTAGGTTTGTTCAGACCCAAGTTAGAGACTTCAGCGCAGCAAGAGCCCAAAAAAGAGCAACAGACTATATCAGTCACAGGAGGTCCTGCAGTATCTTTTGTGGATGACAAAGGAAATCCTGTCCATGTGAGAGACCTTAAGGGTAAGGTAGTTTTAATAAACTTCGTGGACAACATGGTGTCCGCCTTGTAAGGCGGAGATGCCTTCCATCCAAAAGTTGTACGACAAATTTAAGGACAGTGGTAAGATAGAGTTTCTTCTTGTGGAGATTGATAACAACATCCGCGGGGCTAATGACTTCTTGAAAGGAGAAAACCTTGACCTCCCAATAGTATATCCCTATAGCGACATTCCGAAAGWTTGGCTGTCCGACGSCMTCCCCTACAACCAGTTAATTTTGGAATAGGAAAGGAAAGCTTAATTGCGTAAGCTAGTAGCCAGGGAAATGGCGCGATTCATGTCTCTTGCGGTGGATTTGATGTCAAACTTATAATCAATAACATTTTTATTGACTAGA
>NZ_JXAC01000221.1 GCF_000814685.1 Sphingobacterium sp. T2 | reverse complement strand
ATGCAAAGGTCAGCGAATGCGCAACTGAATTCTATCAAAGTCCGTTGGATAGGATTTTGTAGCTACAGCTTCAAAGATGACCACAATGGGATTTATTACTTCAAAAGCAGAAAACCCTTCATACCGGCTGCTCTGTAGGCACAGTTCAGAGCTGTGAGAAACGTGGGGGTCTTTATGTTTAGACACTCTAACGGTTCAGGGCTTTGCGAAGTGGCGGAAAATCGAAGACGAAAGTTTCGATTTAGACGACACGTAGCAAAAGCCAATTTTCATTTGCTAATTTAAAGAAAAAAGCCAATAAAATTGGCTTTTGCGGATTTAAAAGACAAAACTTTCAGCTATCACTTAACCCGCCATTTTGCAAAAACCTTGTTAGTGGCTGGCAATATTTTGTTTACTTAATTTTCTCAAATTCAAAAGGAATTTCCATTTCGTCATTAGAAATTGTGGCTTGCATTTTGTCTCCTTCAATCCAATATCGAATCTTTTTTGGAAAGTCAATAGAGTCATTAACGAAAGTAAATTCATTATTTTTTAGTTCAGCCATTTCGAATGTTGTTGCTTCCTTTTCGTCTGGCGCTTTAACAAATAAAGTCCATTTTCCGTTAGTTTCGATTATGTCCATTTTTTCTTGACTTATGGTGTCGCCTTTTTGAATTGTAAATCCAATTCCAGAATATTGATTTGGGCTAATTTTTTCCCAGTTTTCAAAAGTTTCTTTTCCGGCTTCTTCATTCAGCCTTTTCCAATTTCCAGTTAGCCAATCTAAATTTCCAGTCATTTCTGTTTCGTTTTTTGTGTTAGATTCAGTTTCTAAATTTTCGTTTTGATTAGTTTTCGTGTTTTGATTACAAGATAAAACTAAAATTGAAGTCAGTAAAATAAATGTTCTTTTCATACGAGTTTTGATTTTTGCTTGCCACTAACTCTCAAATATACGCAATAATCTTCTTTACAAAAAAAAACCAATAATTCTCTGTTTTGCCATAAATATTTGTTTGTAAGGGGCTTAACTTTATGGTTGTGCGATTTCATCTATTGCGTATTTTGTATAACTTTCTTAAAGTTACTTTGGCAGATAATACAAAATGCGCAGTATGAAAGCTATTGATTTTTCCGGTTTTGCTTTCCGGGAAGGTAGGCATAATGATTCGGCGGTCATTTGGGTGGATTTCAAATACGACCGGGCAAAGATTGATTTGGTCAAATCGCTGAAAGGTAGGTGGAGCAGGTCTAAGAAGCGCTGGTATGTACCGGACAACACCCATTTCCGGACACTGTTTGGGATGGAAATCCCACCGGTTGGCAAAGGGGTATTGTCCAAATTGTCACCCGTAAATGCTCGGGAGTTGCAACGAATGAAAGATGTGTTGCAGATGAAAGCCTACAGCCCGTTGACCATAAAGACATACATGATCGAATTTGCACAGCTACTGTATATTTTGAAAGATGTGCCCGTTGATTCGCTGGGCTACGACCGTCTCCGTGCTTACATCCTTTATTGCATCAATACATTGAAAATTTCAGAAAGCCAGCTGCAAAGCAGACTCAACGCCATCAAATTCTATTTTGAACAGGTGCTCCATAAACCGGACTTCTTTGCCGAAATCCCACGGCCGAAGAAGCCATCCACTTTACCAAAAGTGCTGAGCCAAAAGGAAGTAAAACGCATATTCGACGTGGTACGAAACCAGAAGCATTTGCTGATGTTGCAACTGTGCTACGGAATGGGGCTGCGAGTAAGTGAGGTTGTCAATCTGAAAGTGAGCGACATCGACAGTGGACGGATGCAGGTACTCATCGAAGCGGGTAAAGGAAAGAAAGACCGGTATGTACCATTACCGTCTGCAGTGCTTGGATTTGCTGGCGGGAATATTAATAAAGCATACCAGCCCAAAACTTACCTTTTTGAAGGTCGGTACGGTGGGCGGTATTCCGTCCGCAGTGTACAAGCGGTA
>NZ_JXAC01000220.1 GCF_000814685.1 Sphingobacterium sp. T2 | reverse complement strand
TACGACCAGTAGACCAGTTTAATTATAGGTATGGTCATCTAGCATAATAAACTACCTACTTCCTATTATCATTTACGTATAGAATATCGCTTTGTGGGAGAACAAGCACCCGGAGGAGAAGGATGGGCATGGCGCAATAGCGGTGTTATGCTACACGGTCAAGATCCACACACTATGGGTAAAAACCAAGATTTCCCTATATCTATCGAAGGCCAGTTTTTAGGAGGGGACACCAATCCAAACTCGGTACGTACCACTTCCAACCTATGCACGCCGGGCACACATGTAGTCATCAACAACGAGCTGTTTACCCCACACTGTAAAAACTCTACTTCCAAAACTTATCACGGCGATCAATGGGTGACAGCAGACTTTGTCGTATTAGGAGACTCGCTGATTCAACATATCCTCGAAGGAGAAGTCGTCATGGAATACACCAAACCGCAGATCGGAGGCGAAATGGTGGACGGATTTCTTGCCAATAGCAAAAAAGATGGACAGCCACTCACTTCCGGTTTTATTTACCTGCAAAGTGAAAGTCATCCCATAGACTTCCGAAAAGTAGAACTATATAACTTGGAGAAGTATAAGAAAAATCCTGCCAGACTCCAGCAGACCATAGCAAAGATATTACATAAAAAAGACATCGAAATAATCCGATGCTTTTTTATGTCTTACTGAAGAAGCAAGCTTTATAACAAAAGAAAGAGGACACACCGAGTGTATCCTCTCATATATCTTCCAGTCTAAAATTAACCTAATTTATTAACTAATTTAGCCAATTTAGATTTGTTATTATTCGCTTTTTTCTTGTGAATTGATTGTTTTTCTTAGCCAAACGATCAAGCATAGAAACAACACGCGGGAACAATGCTTTAGCTTCAGCAGCATCTGTCGTGTTACGTAATTTTTTGATTGCGTTACGAGTTGTTTTCGCTTGGTAACGGTTTCTTAAACGCTTCGCAGCGTTAGCTCTAATTCTTTTAATCGCTGATTTATGATTTGCCATTTCTATTAGCTATATAATATATTTTATAATATCTTTTTATACTAAATTCGGATTGCAAAAATAACGAGTATTATTCAATAATCAAAATCTATTTTCAAGTTTCTCGACGAATATCCCCTAACCTTTAAAAATACGTATAAATCCTTTGTCCATAACATTATATTAAAATAATGTACTTTTGCACTATGCAAAAATTATCGATGGATCAGCTCAACAGAGTTGATATTGAAACCTTCAAAAAACAGGAAAAAACTCCGATAGCCATTGTATTGGATAATGTGCGCAGTATGCATAATGTAGGATCAGCCTTCCGTACTGCCGACGGCTTTGCGGTAGAGCGAGTTATCCTCTGTGGTATCACCGCTACTCCCCCACACCGTGAAATCGAAAAAACAGCCCTTGGAGCTACTCAGTCCGTAGAATGGAATCATTATGTGGAAACCACCCAAGCCGTACAGGACCTTAAAGCACAAGGCTATAATGTTATCGCTATAGAACAGGCCGAAGGTTCGGTGTCTCTGGAAAATTTTGCCATAGAGCCGAATTCTAAATATGCTTTTGTTTTTGGAAACGAAGTTCACGGTGTCGACGATGAAGTGATGGAAATGGTAGATACCTGTATAGAAATCCCTCAGTTTGGCACCAAACATTCCCTCAACGTATCGGTAACCGTAGGTATAGTCGTATGGGATATCCTTAAGAAAATTAAGTTTTGATAAAAAAAAGTCTGAATAGAGTAAGCAATATTTTTAGAAGTCAATACAAAATGGTAGATTTGCTCTGCTAAAAATAAGAACAATGAGTGTATTAGTAAATAAAGATTCAAAAGTTATCGTTCAAGGTTTTACTGGAACAGAAGGTACTTATCATGCATCTCAAATGATTGAGTACGGAACACAAGTTGTGGGTGGTGTTACACCGGGAAAAGGTGGACAAACACACTTGGATCGTCCTGTATTCAACACTGTTCAGGATGCAGTAGATGCTACAGGTGCTAATGTTTCCATTATTTTCGTACCACCGGCATTCGCTGCGGATGCTATTATGGAAGCTGCAGCTGCAGGCATCGAATTGATCGTGTGTATAACTGAGGGTATCCCTACCAAAGATATGATTCAAGTAAAATCTTACTTGAGTGACAAAAAATCTCGCTTGATCGGTCCTAACTGTCCTGGTATCATCACAGCTGAAGAAGCTAAAATCGGTATCATGCCGGGCTTTATCTTCAAAAAAGGTAAAGTAGGCGTTGTATCTAAATCCGGAACATTGACTTACGAAGCAGTAGATCAAACAGTAAAAGCCGGCCTAGGTATCACAACAGCTATCGGTATCGGTGGTGACCCTATCATCGGTACTACCACTAAAGAAGCGGTAGAACTGTTGATGAACGATCCGGAAACTGAAGGTATCATCATGATCGGTGAGATTGGTGGAGGCATGGAAGCTGAAGCAGCACGCTGGATCAAAGAACACGGCACAAAACCTGTCGTAGGTTTCATCGCCGGCCAGACAGCGCCTCCAGGACGCCGTATGGGACACGCCGGAGCTATCGTAGGTGGTGCTGACGATACCGCTGCCGCTAAAATGAAAATCATGCGTGAATGTGGTATCCGTGTCGTAGAATCTCCTGCTGAAATCGGTAAAGCTATCGCCGAAGAATTGGTCAAAGAAAAACTAAGAACAGTAATTCTAATATAAGGAAAAAGGAGGCCTCTTGAGCCTCCTTTTTTTTATTTTTTCTTCTATCAAAAAATAATTTTAAACCAAAATATTCTATATTTAATCTCCATAAACCTCAATCAATTTATAACCCATGAAAAAAATCATATTAGTCTTTATTGTATTTTTCATTGTTCCTTTTGTTTATGCGCAAGAAGTAAATGAAGAATACATCAAAGCTCATTACGACAAGATCGAGCAGTATATCCCTATGCGCGATGGGGTAAAGCTTTTTACGTCTATCTACATTCCTAAAGACAAGTCACAGAAATACCCTATCCTGCTCAACCGTACCCCCTACACAGTAGCGCCATACGGCCCGGATAAGTACAAGAACACCTTAGGAAATTTTCCTCAGATGGCCAAAGAAAAATACATCTTCGTCTATCAGGATGTTCGCGGTAAATGGATGAGTGAAGGAGTTTATGAAAATATTAGACCCACAAGGAGCAAAGAAAATAAAGCTCTCATCGATGAAAGTACAGACACCTATGACACTATAGACTGGTTGGTGAAAAATGTAAGCAACAACAACGGTAAAGTGGGGATGTATGGCATCTCTTATCCCGGATTTTACTCTACGGCAGGCCTGATCAACTCTCATCCTGCTTTGAAAGCGGTGTCTCCACAAGCTCCCGTAACAGACTGGTTTATAGGTGATGACTTCCGTCATGGAGGTGCTTTGTTCTTATTTGACGCTTTCCGCTTTATGTATACCTTCGATGCTCCTCGTCCTAAACCTACTACCAATGCCAATGCTCCCAAAGGTTTTACCCTACAATCCGAAGATTACTACAAGTTCTTCCTTCAGTACCCTACCCTTTCCGAGCTAAAAAACAAATATCTCAGCCATACGGTCAAATTCTGGGATGATCTTGCCAAACATCAAACCTTAGACACCTTCTGGAGCCGCAGAACCATTACCAATTATTTGAACGATGTGAAGCCTGCAGTCATGGTTGTGGGAGGAACCTTCGACGCGGAAGATACATACGGTGCCTTCGAAACTTACAAGCAGATTGAAAAACGCAACAAAAAGAACAACAACATTCTGGTTATAGGACCGTGGTTTCACGGAGGTTGGGTACGCTCTCAAGGAGATTATTTTGGAGACATCCGCTTCGGTGAAAAGACAAGCCTTTACTACCAACAAAATCTTGAACTCGCCTTCTTTGATTACTACCTCAAAGGAAAAGGCAACTTCAATCCGGCAGAGGCTACCATCTTTTTTTCTGGGATGAATCAATGGAAAACTTTTGATCAATGGCCTCCAAAAGAAGCTACCCCTCAGACTTATTTCTTGCATCAGGATTATTCACTACGTAAGGACAAACCTTCTCAAGAAAGTGCTTTTACAGAATATATCTCCGACCCGAACAAGCCTGTTCCATTCCAAGAAGGTATTATCACCAACCGCACACGCGAATATATGATTGCAGATCAGCGCTTCGTAGCTAACCGCCCCGATGTTCTTGTTTTCGAAACAGAGGAGCTTCAGGAAGATCTGACTCTCGCAGGCCCTATTACCGCAGATCTTAAAGTATCCATGACTGGAACAGATGCAGACTTTATCGTTAAAGTCATCGATGTATATCCGGACACTTCTTCAGTGACATCTCCCGTGTCAGATAAGATAGTGATGAAAGGATACCAGATGCTCATCCGCGGAGAAGTACTCAGAGGCAGATTCAGAGAAGGCTTTGACAAAGAAAAACCTTTCGTGCCTAACGAGATAACTACCGTAAAACTTACCCTTCCCGATGTGCTCATACCATCAAGAAAGGACATAAACTGATGATCCAAATTCAGCACACATGGTTCCCATTGGTGGACCGAAACCCTAATCAAATGATAGATATCTTTAAAGCCAAAAAAGAAGATTATATACAAAAATACAGGCGGTGTGTATTTTT
>NZ_JXAC01000022.1 GCF_000814685.1 Sphingobacterium sp. T2 | reverse complement strand
TCATCACGTTTGTATTCAACCTCTAATTTTTTGATTAATTCYCTGGACTAAACATGCTGTTGCGTACAATGAGAAAAAACGTAGCGGTGCATTCAACAAGAAAGCTGAAAACTAAAACATGAGGAGGTAGCAAACTAATGGCAAACGAAAACATTCAATACGTGACTGCTCCTAAAGTAGAGGACAACCGTAAAAAATATTGTCGTTTCAAAAAGAATGGTATCAAATATATCGATTATAAAGATGCTAACTTCTTGTTGAAATTTGTAAACGAGCAAGGTAAAATCTTACCTCGTCGTATTACGGGTACATCATTGAAATTCCAACGTAAAGTAGCTCAAGCGGTGAAACGTGCTCGTATCATCGGCTTATTACCTTACGTAACTGATTCATTAAAATAAGGAGGATACGATAAATGGAAATTATATTAAAACAAGATGTTAAGCACCTTGGTGAGAAAGACGATATCGTAGTAGTAAAACCTGGTTACGGCCGTAACTACTTAATTCCTCAAGGATTGGCAATTTTAGCTACTCCATCAGCTAAAAAAGTATTGGCTGAGAACATCAGACAAGCTCAGTTCAAACAAGAGAAGATTAAGAAAGATGCGTTGGAATTAGCTGCTAAATTAGAAAACGTTAAGTTGACTATCGGCGCTAAAGCAGGTGAGACAGGTAAAATCTTCGGTAAAGTAAACAGCATCCAAATTGCTGAGGCGTTGAAAGCTCAAGGTTTTGAGGTTGACCGTCGTCGTATCACTTTCGAAGAAGAACCTAAAACTCTAGGTGAATACGTAGCTAACTTAAACTTACACAAAGAAGTGAAAGTTCAAGTTCCTTTCGAAGTTGTAGCTGAATAATTATTTATTCATTCAAAATATAAAGGAGATAACGATACGTTATCTTCCTTTTTTGTTATGTTTGTGCTAAATCAATACCGTATAGCATTTACATGAAACCCAAAAATATCATCATTGCCCTCCTATTGGCTGTAGCGGCCATCATTTTCTTCAATAATAAAGAAGAAAGCTCCTTCTGGCTCTTTGGCGAAATACGGACATCCAAGCTTATCATCCTCGGCGTGTTCTATCTTTTGGGCGTGATAACCGGCGGAATCCTGTTTCGACGTAAAAACAAACACCCGAAAGAATACGGTATTACCAATCCCGTATATCAGCCCCCTGTTATGATGGAAGAAAATCCTTCCTCCTATAATGCCATGGACGAGCTATCGAATGAAGACAAAGAATTCTTAAGAAATGATTAATAAAAAAGCGCCAATTATGCACTGCCCCCAAAAAGTTAGACACTATTTGGGGGCAGTGCATATCTACCTCTTTTTTATTCTTCTTTTGATGGTTTCTTGCGCTTACTCTTGACCAAAGCCTCATGGAGCAGGTATTCAATCTGCCCATTGACACTTCGAAATTCATCCTGTGCCCATTTTTCGAGCAGCTTATAGGTCTCCTCATCAATCCTTACCACAAAACTTTTCTTCTTCATACCATAGCTTTAGAAGTTGCCGAAGCAAATTAATACAATGTACCAGCATTGACCACAGGCTGAGCCGCCTTCTCTCCACATAGGACTACCATAAGGTTGCTAACCATAGCCGCCTTACGTTCATCGTCCAGTTCTACGATATTATCTTCCGAAAGTTTCTTCAATGCCATTTCCACCATACCAACAGCACCATCCACAATTTTGGCACGAGCAGCCACGATCGCTGCCGCCTGCTGTCTCTGCAACATGGCCCCTGCAATCTCTGGTGCGTAGGCCAAGTGGCTTATCCTAGCCTCTTCCACAATGACGCCTGCTTTCGACAAACGCTCCGTAAGCTCCTTTTCCAAGATATGATTTACTTCCTCTCCCCCGTTACGTAAAGTAATCCTCCCCCGAATCATCCTCCAAATCATCATAGGCAAAACTTACCGCCAGATGACGCACGGCCGCTTCCGACTGCGCACGCACATAATCGTAAACTCGCTCCACTTCATACGCCGCTTTGTACGTATCTCCAATCTTCCAAACAATTACAGCAGCAATCTCTATAGGATTACCCATCTTGTCATTGACTTTCAAAGTCTGCCCTTGCAGGTTTTCCGAACGCAAAGACATCTTCGTCGCCGAATACAATGGATTGACAAAAAACAATCCGTTGTCTTTAATGGTCCCCACATATTTCCCAAAGAAATTTAATACCCTCGAATGATTGGGTTGGACAATCAAAACGCCTTTGAAAATGAAAAAACTAACTAAGAAAAACAGTATCGCGACCAAAACCATAAACGGATTATCGCTACCTATCGCTAATACCACCGAATATACCGAAAGTCCCAAAAAAACTATCGCAACCAATAAAGCTAAAATTCCTGATGTTGGTTTAACTATCCTTTCCATAATTCATTTATAATTGATATCATTTTGATATCATAAATATATTAAAATAATTTCAAAAATCAAAACATAAAGTATGGAGCAAATGGTTTTTACGACATTGTTATGTATCTTTAATAACACACAATAAACTTAAGTTATGCTTGTCAAAATATTAAAATGGTTTTTGGGCATCCTTGGTGGACTGCTATTATTACTTATAGTAGGGTTACTCATCACGGATAACGCTTATATCCTGAAAGCTGTTCGAGTGACCTACCTTACTGGCCATAAGACGGCATTCTTGGAGGATTACAAATATTTCGATAATAGGATAATAAGTAAAGGCGACGTACAGCCTTGGCCTAAATCGACCTCTTACAATACCGCTTCTGTAACTCCCGTTTTGGATTCCATACATAAGGCTAACCAATCTGTAGCTTATCTTATCATACGCCATGATAGTCTTTGGTTCGAAAAGTATTACCATGGCTATGACGACAAGTCTTTATCCAACTCCTTCTCTATGGCCAAAAGTATCACCGCGGCCTTGTTGGGTAAGGCCTTAGAGCTAGGATATATCCGCGACATCAATGAAAAGGTAAAAAAATACATTCCTGATCTGAAAGGTCCATATGCGGATGAACTCACCATACGTAACTTGGTAACCATGCGTTCGGGATTACTGTGGGATGAAAGATATTATTCGCCTTTTTCTATCACCACAAAAGCCTACTTCTACAACAACTTAAGCAAAGCTATGCTTGAACTTCCTATAGCGTCCCCTCCTGACCGGCAGTTCAAGTACCAGAGTGGAGACACCCAATTGCTGGCAATGGTCTTGTCCAAAGCTCTCCCTACCACGCTCTCGGATTTCCTATCCGAGCATTTTTGGAAGCCTATGGGTGCTGAAGAGGACGCCTTATGGCAGTATTCTCCTAAAGACGGCATAGAAAAAGCCTATTGTTGTATTGCCAGCAACGCCAAAGATTTCGCGCGTTTCGGTAAGCTTTACAGCCACCTAGGCCGTTGGAATGGGAAGCAGCTACTCGACTCTACCTACATAAAACAATCTATCGTTCCTGCTGCAGACGACTCACCCGAATATGGATATGGATGGTGGATTGGAGAGTTCAAAGGCAAGAAGACTATCACGATGAACGGGCACCTAGGGCAATATGTAATCAGTATACCGGAAGACAAATTAATCATAGTACGTCTAGGTCATCAAAACGACAAAAAAGGAATGTCCAATCCCCAAGGAGCTTTCTACCAATATATTGAACAAGCCTATGCCATGCTCAATCAATCAAATAAATAGATACTTTGTCCCATAAGGGTAAATATATGCCTATATTTGCCCTTATGAATCAATATGCCGTACTTTTCGACATGGATGGTGTAATCTGCAATACCAATCCTTATCATGTCAAAGCTTTTGAAGCATTTTTCCAACGTCACAACATCAGCTATACAGAACAAGATTTTGAAGATCACGTCCATGGCAAACATAATAGTCATATTATGTCACATTTCTTCCAAAGGCCTGTGTCGGGAGAAGAATTTATCCGTCTTGAATTCGAAAAGGAACAACTCTTTAGAGATATTTATAAAGATCAGGTAGCCTGCATCCCACAGTTTGACCGTTTCTTAGAGGACCTCAAGAAACACAACTTCCGTACGGCGGTATGCACATCTGCTCCGCGCGCCAATATGGATTTGATAGTAGATGCCTTAGGCATACGCTCTAAGATGGAGTCCTTGATGAGTAGCGAAGACGTAAAGCTTCACAAACCGCATCCTGAAGTTTATCTGCAGTCGGCAGAACGAATAGGCGTACCTCCTTCCCGCTGTTTAGTATTTGAAGATTCTGCTTCCGGCATCACGGCAGGATTGAATGCAGGAATGAAGGTTATAGCGGTATTGAGCACACACCGCAAAGAACAGCTTCCCCGCTGCGATTATTATATCCACGACTATTCAGAAATTACCGTAGACAAAGTACTCGAAATATTAAATGACTGACATGCAGGAAACATTTCAACTGATTTCTTCTCCATATGGTTGGACTCTGTATTTCTTTTGCGCCATGCTTATCGGCATCTCCAAGACAGGGATTCAAAATATAGGAACACTTACCGTACCTCTCTTTGCATTGCTATTCGGCGCCAAGTTTTCTACAGGCATTGTTCTTATTCTGCTATGCTTTGCTGATTTAGTAGCAGTTATCTATTATAGAAAAGCATTTCTATGGAATGAAGTCAGAAAACTTCTTCCTCTAGCACTTATAGGTTTGCTCTCCGGCCTGCTGTTGGGCAACTTTATAGACGACAGCACCTTCAAAACGTGCATGGGTATGTGCCTTCTTTTGGGTGTGGGCATTATGATCTTCGTGGAACGTTCAAACATAGAACAACAGAAAGCCCTCACATCCAGAAAGTGGTACGCCCCCATCTTTGGATTTGTTCTAGGCTTCTCCACCATGATAGGAAATGCGGCCGGACCGGCGCTCTCCGTATACATGCTCTCCAAACGACTGGACAAAATTACCTTCACCGCCACGTCGGCATGGTTTATCTTCATTCTCAACTTGACGAAGGTTCCCCTGCAAGCGTTCGTATGGCACAACCTCACTTGGTCCGGCATTGTTCTCAATATCTTGGCTATTCCTTTTATTCTATTAGGCGGATTTATAGGAATAAAAATCCTCAAAAAGATGCCGGAAAGCACTTTCCGCCATGTCATTATCGCTCTTGTGGTGATATCTTCCGTGCTACTAATCGTACTATAACGGAAAAATACTTCTTAACTTTGAATTATGGAATATGCCATTGTAGATATTGAAACTACAGGATCCTATGCTGCGGGTAATAAAATCACCGAAATAGCGGTTTTTATCCACAACGGAAAGCATATTCTGGAACGTTACCACACCCTTATAAACCCTCAGCTCCCCATTCCCTTACATATAGAAGCATTAACGGGAATTACCAACGAAATGGTGGCAGAAGCACCTTCTTTTGATGAGGTAGCAGCAGAAATCTTTAGGCTGCTTCAAAAACGTGTTTTTGTAGCTCATAATGTCAATTTCGATTATTCCTTCCTAGCAGAAGAGTTCAAAAGATGTGGCTATGTGTGGCGCGTTCCAAAACTGTGTACGGTACGTCTGGCACGAAAGATTATCCCTAATCAAGCTTCTTACAGTCTTGGCAAGCTGTGCCAAAACTTAGGAATTCCAATCCGCGACAGACACCGTGCAACAGGAGATGCTGAAGCTACAGTAAAGCTTTTCGAATTCCTCCTACAAAAGGACAAGGAGCACATTATCGAAAACACCCTCAAAAAAACTAAAGAACATCGCCTGCCTACTCATATCAACGAAGAAGATTTTCTCAAACTTCCTGATACTACTGGTGTATACCTGTTTAGGAACAAATCGGGCAAAATCATCTATGTAGGCAAGGCTGTCAACATTCAAAAAAGAGTGTTAAGTCATTTTACGGGTATCAACGGCAGCCCACGACGCCAAGCTTTCATCAACGAAATTCACCATATCGACTTCCTAGAGACAGGAACAGAGCTAATGTCGTTGCTTACCGAATGTAAACTTATCAAACAGCATTGGCCCGAACATAACAGAGCGTTGAAAAAGTATGAACCCAAGTTTTCCCTAATACACTATACCGATCAGCGCAACTATATCCGTTTGGTGGTATCACCCTACGATAAGCACGCTAAGGCCATACAGCATTTTGAACGTCCATACGAAGCAAACCAGCTTCTTCTCCAATTGATGAACGAATTTGAAATCGACCATAAGCTTTGTTTCTTCTACAGCGTCAGCAACGAATTCAAACCTCGGTACAAAGCTGAAGACTATCCTGATGTGCAAAGCCACAACAATAAAGTAGAAAGAGCTTTGGAAAAGGTTCGTGAACAGGCCAGCTCATTTATCATCATCGATCAGGGAAGACATCTTAACGAAAAGTCGTACATCCTCTTCAAAAATAACACCCTGTATGCTTTCGGATATTTTGATATAGAAACTCAAGTCAGCAACTATGAAGATCTGGTAAAGGCAGAAGAGAAATGTATTAGCAACTACTATATGAATGCATTGGTTCTGCAATACATAGAACGCTTCCCGTCCAAGGTCATACACCTAAATAAGGAATCTTCGGATAACCCAATATATAAGCAAATGTAAAGGATAATAAGTATAGTATAGAAGCCCTGTCTTCTTTCCTTCTTTACCGTTGTACAGATATATAGGCAGAAACCCTACAACAGCAACAGATTGAATAGATATCCTGAACATATAGAATACATTCAGAATGCCTACCGTCAAAAACTTCTTCACCACACTCGACCGATATGCATAAAAACACAACACCTGAAACACTCCAAGATAATAGTAGTCAAAGCGTAGTATATTACATAAAGTCACCAAACCGACTACATATAATACCTTAAGATCCGATGCCAGCTTCTTTGAACTGACAACAAACAAAGACAGTAGTCCTGCACTTAAGGAAAAGAATACGTTTTGATGCGAGGCTTCCAGCCAAGTCCCATAAAACGCTAAATCGAAAGGAATTTCAGACAGCACCGCAAAAACTAACAGCCGTATAAAATATCGCTTCAAATTCTTGCTATGCACAAACCCTTCCACCAATAAAAAAGAATAAAGGACGAATGCCAGTCGCCCTACCATTTTCAAAATATACAAATGTGGTAAAAATATTCGTGCTACATGATCCAATAACATGGAAATGAGCGCTATCATCTTCAACTGATAGGCCGTCAACTCCCAATTCTTTGAAATTTTTAACATTTTCCTTTAATGAAATTAGGTTTAATTTTGTAGCAGATTAAGAGATGTATTCATCTAATTTAATACAATATTTCGTTAAATTGAATAAAAACTTTTAGGACGGCCGTTGAAATACCTCAAGCTCATAATTCATAGTCTGGAAACCATCATCTTGGGAGCTATACTACTCTTCTTCTATATTTGGCGTATAGAACCCCGCTGGGTTGAATGGAACCACCTGGATATGCCCATAAAAAACCTCCCCTCTGCCTTATCGATAAGACTGTCGTCCAAGTGTCCGACATTCACATCGGCGAAACGGTAGATGAAGACTATATTATCCGCCAATTCGAAAAAATCAAACGCTTTCGGGCCCGACATCATGGTCTATACCGGAGATTTCATAAGCCCCGTACGCGTCAACCAAGCCCCCTTCGACCAACTTGAAAAAGCTTTGCAACATGCTGCACGTGGCAAACTGGCTACCGTAGCAATCTTGGGGAATCATGACTACGGGATTCTAGCACGCAACGCACAAAGAGCAGATTCTTTGGTTGCTCTGCTAAAGAAACATGCCATCACCGTCTTGCGAAATGACAACCTCCACATTCAGGGCCTAAATGTCATTGGCATCGACGACTACTGGGGACGAAACTTCTACCCCAAAGTAGCGATGGACAAATACCATAAAGATATGGCAAATCTTGTCTTGTGCCACAATCCGGATGTCTGTGACCTTGACATTTGGGGTGATTACGACGGGTGGATACTTTCAGGGCATACACATGGTGGACAGGTAAGATTTCCTTTTCAGAAAGCAACAAGATTGCCCGTAGAAAATAAGAGTTACGATGAAGGATTAAAACATCTTACCAATGGAAGAACCCTTTATATCAACAAAGGGTTAGGACATTCCATACGCGTACGATGGAATGTACGTCCCGAGATTACGGTATTCACCTTAAAAAGAAAGGAGTAACAGCTGCGGTCACTCCTTTCCTCAAGAAATTATTACGATTATTAAGCATTCGCAAACTGCATCCAGTCCGACTGATCCTGATATTCAAAAAGCGGAACCGCCATATTTTTGGACATATATTGTCCTACAAGACTTTGAATGTCTGTATACATATGCTGACGCGTAGATTCTACCAGCTCGGTATTAAATCCCTGCATTTCCAACACAAACTGGAAGCTCAACACGCGAGAGATAATCCGCCCTAACGTCACCGCATCACGCTGACTTACAGCTCCGTCCACATTAAAGTCTAACAACCCCGCAAAATAACCTATACTTTCATGGGTATTCTTATAAGTTGCCAAGAATTTGGCGAAGTTGGTCTCCTTGGCTTTACGCATAAGCTTGAGCACGGCATCGGCAATTTGTCCGTACAACATCTCATTCGACCCTTCAAAGATTTGGAAAGGTCTGCTGTCTATCACGGCACGTCCAGCAAGATGATCTAGGCGGTAACCATTGGCACCGGCGAGTTGCAAGCTGATATGGGCAGCCTCCTGCATCAAATCCGTAATCAAAGCCTTCATAGCATTAGCTTCTATGGCGGCAGTAGCTAGGTCATGCTCAATACCACTGTTTGTCACACTGAAGCAGCACATACCCGAACAGATTGTATAGGCAGCCTGAAGACGGGATAGCTGATATTTCACCGAATCCAAGTTGCTCAACGGCATTCCTCCCACTATACGTGTCTGGCAATGTTGCAAGGTTTCATCCAAAAGACGTTTCAAGAAGCCCATACCCATTCCCGGAAACTGCATTCTACTTCGATGAAGGGTATCCAACATCAATTTAAGTCCGGTACTTCCCGATTGGAGTCTTTGCTCTTGCGGCACGGTAATATCAATTTGATTGATACCATAAGGAATGGCATACAAGCCCAAGTTGTTGTAACGATGCACCATCGGAATATGCTGTCCTTCGACCGCATTATCCGTCACAAAAAAGTCTATATCCCGAGCAAGATCACCGTTCTCTCCTCTTCTACGGGCTGTAACCAACCAAAAGTCGGCAGCACCACTCAATCCCTGCCAGTGTTTCTCTCCTTCTATCTTATATCCATTTTCTACCTCACGATATGAAGTCTTCATATTTAGGGCATCACTGCCGTAAGCCTTCTCTGTAATCATCAAGCCCCCCATAGCACTGTCTTCCAGAAAACGCTTGAAAATTTTTTCCTGAACGCCATAGTTTCCATATTTGGCCAAAGGCTCCAAGAACAACGCTATATTAATTCCAAACATCAAAGACAACGCTAAGGATTCGTATGAGGCTGCGGCCAATACGCCCAAACATTCTTTTACTTTTACACCTCTTCCTCCATGCAATGCCGGAATAGCTACCGCAAGAGGATTTTTTTTCATGATCTCTGCTTTGAAAGCCGCAGGAAGATCTCGCTCCAAACTTATTTTATTGAAATCATAAGTCTCTCTAAACAACGTCTTCAGATGTTGTTCGAAATCCTTTATGTACGTTTTAAAATCAGCTTGTATTATTATATGACTCATAATTAAATTGTTTACGAAATTCTGAGGTAATGACACTGACTCGTGCCTTTTACCTTTTTTACTTTCGTAAAGTTATGAGATAAGGAAAGGAATAACTATTGAAAACAAGACAATAGTTAGGACAAATCGTGCATACTACTTATTTTCCTTTGTGCTGTCCCTATATTCCGAAGGAGTAAGACCTACTACCTTCTTAAATAATCTCGCAAAATATGAGGGGTCTTCGAAGTCCAGCTCATAAGCTATGGTAGCTATAGTCTTGTTGGTTTCGCTCAGCAACAGCTGACTATGCATGATGGCCACATCTAAGATTATCTGCTTGGCCGACTTTTTGAAAACCGATGATACACATCGGTTAAGATAATTTGTCGACACTGCAAGCTTATCCGCGTAATAGGATACCGATTTTTCCTTGGCAAAATGCAGATATACAAGTTGCTTGAAAGACATGGCTATCTCTTGGTGACTGTAGAAGCTTTTTGTTGGCGTCCGACAGCTTCATAATTTTCAAAAGAATAGTTTTGAAAATACTTTCATAGTAGGACGTATACGGCTTCTCGTCATAAATTTCTTTATAAAGCAATTCAAGTAAGACATTCAGATCTGCACTGTCTTCCTCCTTAAGGTTAATCAGCGGCGCAATATTAAAAATATTGAGGGTTTCTTGGTCGCGCAAAATGGAGGTCATAGCCTGCTCTTTGATAAGTACACAGTAACCTTCCGCCTGACGGTCCACCTCATTAATAGCTGAAATATGCCCGTAGTTGGCAATCATTACGGCCGGAGCTTTAACCATAAATTTGGTGGATTCTATCTGATGTTGGAAATAACCCTTCGTAAGATGTATCAACAGGTTATACCCAAAGAAAATAGGCGGAATAGGAGTCCGCAGATATGGAGCTATGTCTTTCAGTGCGAAAATCTTAATCGGCGTACGGATATAAGTTATATGCTGCAAACTGCCTTCCATAAACTTGGAAACAAACTCATCAGCATTTATTTTATTCTTATCCATACGCATTTTATTGTATAAAAATAAGTGTAATCCTTTTTACCACAAAATTATGTTACTTAATTCTTTCCCTGAATCTTACCATCACAGGGCTAATAAATTATTGTTAAGTTAACTTGACTCATTAATTGGATTATAAAGCGTATCTTTGCGCCATGATTACTGTATCCAATCTATCTCTTCGTTTTGGCAAGCGTGTGCTATTCGAAGATGTTAATTTAAAATTCACTCCAGGAAACTGTTATGGTATTATCGGTGCTAACGGCGCCGGTAAATCGACTTTTTTAAAGATTATCTCCGGTGAAGTTGACCCTACTACAGGTTCTGTCTCTTTCACACCTGGAGAGCGTATGTCTGTCTTGAAACAAAACCACTACGAGTTCGATGAATTTCCTGTTATCGAAACCGTAATGATGGGTAATCAAGAGCTGTACAAAATCATGAAAGAAAAAGACGCCATCTACATGAAAGAAGATTTCACAGATGCTGATGGCGAACGTGCCGGAGAGCTGGAAAGCTTGTTTGCTGAAATGGATGGATGGAATGCAGAAAGCAATGCCGCTACCCTTTTGAGCAATTTAGGCATCAAAGAAGACTTACACTATAAACAACTTAAAGAGCTTGACGGTAACGAGAAAGTTCGTGTGTTGTTGGCGCAAGCCCTTTTCGGTAATCCAGATATCCTGATTCTCGATGAGCCTACCAACGACTTGGACATCCACACCATTTCTTGGTTGGAAGATTTCCTTGCCTCTTACGAAGCTACGGTACTGGTAGTGTCCCACGACCGTCACTTCTTGGACGCCGTATGTACGCATATAGTCGATATAGACTTCGGTAAGATGACCATCTATACGGGTAACTACTCATTCTGGTATGAGTCGTCACAATTAGCATTAAAACAACGTAACCGACCAAAATAAAAAGATGGAAGACAAGGTCAAAGAGTTGCAGGAGTTCATCCGCCGCTTTGCTGCCAACGCTTCCAAATCACGTCAGGCTACAGCACGTAAGAAAGCCTTGGAAAAAATTAACATTGAAGAAATACAAACCTTCAAACCGTAAATATCCTGCTATCATGTTCAACAATATGGACAGAGAGCCGGGAGATCAAATCCTTCAGGTAGAAGGTCTCACAAAAGTCGTAAATGGTGAAGTATACTTCAAAGATGTTTCTTTCATGGTTAACAAGGGCGATAAAATCGCACTGTTAGGACCTACCAACCTTGTTACGACCGCTTTTTATGATATAATCACAGGACGCGACAAAGATTTCAGTGGTGAATTCAAATGGGGTGTCACCATCACACCGGCGGACATGCCTATCGACAACTCGGAATATTTCGAAGGAAATAACGAAAACCTTATCGACTGGCTTCGCAACTACACAACCAAACCGGACGCTGACGAACAATTCTTGCGCGGCTTCTTGGGTAAAATGTTATTCTCCGGGGAAGAGGTTCTTAAAAAAGTTTCTGTACTATCCGGAGGAAGAAAAGATGCGTTGCATGTTCTCAAAGATGATGCTTCAAGGAGCTAACTTCCTGATCTTTGACGAACCTACAAACCACTTAGACTTGGAATCCATCACGGCTCTCAACAACGGCATGAAAGATTTCAAAGGCTCTATGCTATTCACCTCTCGTGACCACGAGCTGACACAAACTGTAGCAAACCGCATCATCGAGTTGACACCTAACGGCATCATCGATAAGTTGATGACTTACGACGAATACATCACATCAGAAGCCGTAAAAGCGCAACGCGAAGAAATGTATCAGGTGAAATAAACTTTGCTCTGTATATTAGTTAACAATACAGCCCTCAACAGTAAATGTTGAGGGCTGTTTCTTTTATTCATTTTCTTTTTTTGCTTTTCAGGTTATTTGGCTAATTTCGGTGCTATTACCGCTGCACAAAAAGGATTATCCGGATTACGATTAAAGTAATTTACATGATAATCTTCTGCCGGCCAGAAAGTGCTGGCCGCCTCTACTGTTGTCACTATAGGATCCTCATATACCTTTGCCTCCTCCAGCTCCCGGATGAAACGTTCGGCAACTTCCTTCTGCTGCGCGTCATGATAAAAGACTACCGAACGGTATCGGGTACCCACATCCTCACCCTGACGATTCAATGTCGTTGGATCATGTGTCTTGAAAAATAATGACCAACAGATCCTCATATGAAACTTTAGTTTCGTCATATTCCAAATGTACTACCTCCACATGTCCTGTAGTATCCGTATACACTTCTTCATATGTAGGCTTATCCTTAGTGCCTCCCATATATCCGGGTAATACAGAAATTATACCCTCCGTGTTAAGAAAAATAACTTCCGTACACCAAAAGCACCCTCCTCCAAATGTTGCTTTCATATTTTTTGCGTTATTTACCATAATTTTAACAAAAAACGCTAAAACATTCAACAATTCCTAAGTATTATTGCTACTATTTGCATTTTTTTACGTTATTTTATACAAACAAACATTTAGCAATGAAACTTAACTTTTCTTATTTCTGTTTACCATTAGCATTATTCTGGGGAAGCATTAAAATTGCAAATGCTCAAGTTGATTCCACCATCTACAAAAACATTGTAAAAACCATCGACACTGCAAAACCTAAGTTTGCTCCCGACAAACGAACAAAACTGCTGGAGCTGGCACTGGCCGATGTGGCAAACAATAGATATGTCATCCAAACAACGGAAAATGAAGCCATCCCTTTCCTTCAAAATGAATTAAAAAATTACAACATCCAATATAGCTACTGCCGGACAGCTCCGTGGAGCAGAAACAATACGGCGTTGTCATCCTTTCCGTGGCCAACCTACGTACTAAACCGGGACACGACGAAGAGATGGCTACACAAGTGCTGTTGGGCACAAAATTAGATATCCTCCAGCAAGCCAAAGGTGAATACCGTGTCCGCACACCGGAAGGATACATCGCCTGGGTTCCTACCTCCTCTGTAGCACCTATGAATGCTGCCGAACTGCAAACATGGAAAGCTGCTCCAAAAGTCATCTATACCAATGAATTTGGCAAATCATACTCGGAACCTAATACAAAAAGCCTGCGCGTTTCAGACCTAGTGTATGGAAATATTCTAGCTCTATTGAAAGAAGATAAAAAATTCTACCATGTGCAATATCCTGACGGAAGAAAGGCATACATACTCAAAGAGGAAGCACTAACCTTCGACAAATGGATAGCTTCTCGAAAACTTACAGCAGAAAACGTAATTAACAGCGCCAAGTCTATGTTAGGTCTACCATATCTGTGGGGCGGTACTTCCGTAAAAGGAGTGGACTGCAGCGGCTTCACAAAAACAGCCTTCTACATGAACGGGTATGTCATCCCTCGCGATGCTTCACAGCAGGTATTGGCAGGAGAAAAAGTTGAAATCCTAAATGAAAACGGCGATTTCGATCCGGAAATAGCATTGAAAAACCTTAAACCCGCAGACTTATTGTTCTTCTCCAGCAGCAAAAACAAAACTCCGAACCCACGTGTCACGCACGTAGCCCTATATATCGGCAACGGTGAATTTATCCACTCGGCAGGAAGAGTTCGCATCAACTCCATGTTGAAAGACGCCCCAAACTACGACGACTTCCAGACACGAACCGTCGTAGCAGCACGCCGCTACATCGGCATATCGGATCCACAAATCCAACCAATTCAAGAGAATAAAGCATATAAATAAGAATTTGTAAAATATATTAAAATGAGCAATTGGGAAACAAAAAAAAATGGGGCATTTCACCTTACGTTTCAAACCTTTATACGCTTGAAATGCGCCATGTATTTACGGTAGCTTCATTCAGCAGAACAACCACTCCCGTAGTGTTGACGGAATTAGAATATGATGGCATAGTAGGTTACGGCGAAGCAGCATGCCTCCTTACCTAGGGGAATCTCAAGAAAGTGTTACCTCCTTCTTGAGAAAAGTGGACCTCTCCGCTTTTGAGTCTCCTTTCCAGACAGAAGAAATTCTCCAATACATCGACCATATAGCAGAAAAAAATAACCGCAGCAAAGGCAGCAATAGATATTGCCCTTCATGATTTGCTCGGAAAAATCATGAATCAGCCTTTCTACAAAATTTGGGGACTAAACCCTGACCTCATCCCCCCGACTTCCTACACCATAGGAATCGATACGGAAGATATGATTCGCAAAAAAGTGGCTGAGGCGGGACAGTTCAAAATCTTAAAGGTAAAATTAGGCCTAGACACCGACAAAATGATTATCGACACAATACGGTCGGTGACAGATGTCCCTCTATGTGCCGACGTCAACCAAGGATGGAAAAATAAAGAAGAAGCCTTGGAAATGGCACATTGGCTGCACGAAAGAAATGTAGTATTTCTAGAGCAGCCCATGCCGAAGGAGATGATCGACGATATCGCTTGGTTGACCGAGCACTCCCCTATCCCTACTATTGCTGACGAAGGATGCCAACGCTTGGTAGATGTCCCTAAACTGAAAGATATATACTCGGGAATCAACATCAAGCTCATGAAATGTACAGGAATGAGAGAAGCCAAACAGATGGCCGAACTGGCACGCGCCTTAGATATGAAGGTCATGCTCGGCTGTATGACCGAAACCTCCTGCGCTATTTCGGCAGCAGCTCAGCTGGCTCCTCTGGTAGATTGGGCAGATCTGGACGGAGCTCTGCTCATCGCTAACGACATCTATTCGGGTATGACCGTAGAAGACGGACGTTGCATACTGCCACAAAGGCCCGGCATTGGAATAGTTAAAAATAATTTGTAATATTGAAGCATTAAACTAAAAACTAACAACATTAACCATACCTCTATGAAACACTATCTACTAACCACACTCTGTGCTGTGGCCTGTGGTCTGCAAGTGACCTACGCACAGCAAATCCCTATAGCGGGAAAGATTACAGACCAAAATGGAGCACCTATTTCCGGTGTTACGGTAAGTGTCAAAGGCACTAACGTAGCCGTAACAACAAATCAAAACGGTCTCTTCTCCATCAATGCTAACCAAGACGCTACCTTGGTGATATCTTCTGTAGGATATGAAACACAGGAAGTTCCTGTAGGTGGACGTAAAACCATTAGCATCACCTTGAACGCTACAGACCAACAAATTGATGAAGTTATCGTGGTAGCTTACGGTACGGCTAAAAAGAGTACCTATACTGGTTCAGCTGCCAACATAAATTACGCCAAAGAAGCAAAAGATGTTCCTGTAACATCCTTTCAGGATGCGTTAACAGGAAGAGTTCCTGGAGTGCAGGTAAACTCTACTTCTGGTCAAGCGGGCTCTTCCACAGCCATCCGTATCAGAGGTTTAGGATCTATGAACGCATCCAACGAACCGTTATATGTTATTGATGGTGTGCCTATCGTGTCAGGACAAATTTCTCAAATGTCGTCCTATACGTACAACACCAACAACGTGATGAATACCATTAACCCTAACGACATTGAATCCATAACAATCTTAAAGGATGCGGCTGCTTCTTCATTATACGGTTCTCGTGCTGCCAACGGGGTGGTAGTAATCACTACTAAAAAGGGCAAAACAGGAGCTCCTAAAGTTAACTTTAAATCTTCATTAGCAATAAGTCCAGATTGGGCTACCGACAACTACGAAAAAGCAGATATTCAAGACCAGATAAATATGCTCTACAGCATACTTTACGATTCGCGAATTGCTGCCGGACGTACGCCCGAACAGGCCAACGAACAAACTTTAATGCGTTTAAATTCCCGAAACTGGACACCAGGGGGTTCTTATGGCACTCCGACAACATCATATGGTTTCGGAATGCATGGTTATGAATTCTCTACAGACGGAATCAGCATGTTCGAACATGTACACATCAAAGGTAAAACCGACGGTGTGGAAAATAGAGATGGAAAATACTTTGACTGGGATGATGTGCTATTCAGATCGGGTAAATACAATGTATATGACCTTTCGCTCAGTGGTGCCAACGACAAAACTAATTATTATACCTCATTAGGTTACACAAGTGATAAAAGTCGTATCATTATAAACGACTACGAAAGGATTAACGGAAGAGTTAACCTTACTCAGAGTCTTAACAAATTTCTGGATTTCGGAATCAACCTGTCACTAGCCAGTACTGAGTTGAATGGTATCAACGATACTAGAAATACCAGTACAAACTATTTGTTCCAATCCAGAAACCTATTATGGGCCTTCTATTGGCCTACGGACTATAAGACCGGAGAAATCTGGAAAACAAGATATAATAGTTATGCCCAAAACCAATTATATTACAATAACGAATGGGAAAACAATACAGGAACAAAACGTATCTCCGCTAGTCCTTCATTTACAATAAAGCTTCTTCCAGAGCTGAATGTGAGAACCATATTCTCTTACGATCAGTCTATTGCAAGAGACCATCTGTACTACAGCCCTAACCATTATACAGGTGAAACCGATAAGGGTATAGTCCACGAAATGAACACAGACTTTAAAAAGAATAGTCTCTTCAACTACGGCTAATTATAGTAAATCTTTTGGCCTGCACAACTTAAGCTTGCTTGCCGGTTTTGAAGCAGAAAAAAATACAACGGATTACATGCGTACAACGGGTAAAAACATCCCTAACTCCGGATTACCAACCGTTGCAACAGCAGGTACATTAGACGCACAAGCTTACGCTTGGGGTAACTCCATAGTATCCGTCCTATCCAGAGCAGAATATAATTTTAATGAAAAATACTTTGTTTCTGCATCATTAAGAACTGACGGCTCTTCAAAATTAAGTCCAGACAATAGATGGGGTAATTTCTGGTCTATCGCAGGATCGTGGAACCTTGCAAAAGAAAATTTCCTTGCCAACACACCTGAAATCAACAACTTAAGAATTAGAGCTTCTTATGGTGTAAACGGTACTTTACCTTCCGACAATTACGCTTGGAGAGCTCTGATTACTTACGGAAATAAGTATATGTCACAACCAGGAGGTGCATTAGGTAACTCCCCTAACCCTGATTTGACATGGGAAACCAACTATAACACAAACGTAGCTTTAGAGTTCGGCTTATTTAGAAACAAAATTTTTGGTACAGTCGAATATTACAATAGAGACTCTAAAGACCTTCTCCAAAATGTACCTCAATCAATGGTCACAGGATTTAGTTCTTCTTTGAGAAATGTGGGACAAATCAATAACAAAGGAGTTGAAATCTTATTGGGTTCCGATATCATCCAGAAAAACGATTTCAAATGGACACTTAGTATCAATGCCGCTACTTTAGCATCAAAAGTGATTAAGCTTAATGATGGTGAAGATATTAAGCTTAATGATGGTGAAGATATAATATGGTATGACCCTACAGGTGGAGATTCTAGAACACGCTTCATTTATAGAGAAGGAGAATCTACACTAGCATTTTACGGTTTGGAATGGGCAGGCACAGACCAAACAAATGGTAAAAACGTATGGTATATGAATGATCCGGATAATCCAAATGGAGATTTCCTTTTCAATGGTAAAGCTGCCACTTACGACTATACCAAAGCCAAAAGTACCATCATTGGTGACGGTATAGCCTCGTTTAGCGGAGGTATCAACTCCAATGTTGAATACAAAAATTTCTCCTTAATGGATTAAATTTTGTATATAGAATAGGCGGTAAATTGTATGATGCGGCAAATAAAGACGTAGCTGACGACGGTTATTATTGGGAGCGTATTCACTCGAAAGATTTCGTTCAAAATACTTGGAGAGAAGGCGTTGGAGGTTATTACCCTGTAGTTACCGGTCGAGATCTTGAAGATGTCAACCAAATCAGTAGCAGACATTTGTATGACGCTAAATTCTTGAGATTGAAGAATATTTCACTCTCATATACTATTCCTCAGCGAATTTTAAGTTCTGCAAAGATTAGCAACGCCAGAATATTCTTTAATGGAACTAATTTATTGACATTTAGCAAATACAAAAATGCAGACCCAGAAGTGAATCAATATAGTTCTCGTGGATGGGAAACTCCAATCAGTAAAACATACACTTTTGGTCTAGACTTCAGTTTTTAACCTTTAACTCAGAAAAAAATGAAAAACAAAATAATAGCGTCATGTGTTTTTGTGGGTCTACTATTTGCTTCTTGTAGCAAATTCTTAGACATGAAACCAACAAACTCTGCCGATGCATCGCAGCAAACTGTAAAGACAGTCGCTGACGCCACAGTGATTGTGCGTGGCTTGATGAGTAAAATGGCTAGTGGTAACTATTATGGTCGTAACTTCCCATTGTATGCTGATGCAAAAGGTGGAGATTACACCATTGTATCCCAAGGTAGAGGATATGACTACCTCTATGTGTTTAACCATAGTGAGTCTTCAAACAACTACTCTTCTATATGGTCCCAAGGCTATAACTGTATCGCCATCATCAATGACTTATTAGCACAAATTGAGAAATCAAGAGCAGAAGGCAACACAGAAAATTTCGATTCTATAATAGGTCAAATATTAACAGCACGCGCCCTTATATATTTCGACCTTGTAAGATTATATGGTAAACCATACAATTACGACAAAAACTCGTATGGAGTACCTATTACTTTGGAACCGTTAGACATCCAAGCAAAACCAACACGTAACAGCGTGGAAGAGGTATATACACAAATCCTAAAAGATTTAAAAGATGCTGAACCTCTCATCACAAAACCGACCAATGCTACGACGTTAGCTAATACAAATGGATTCCTGAACTATTACGCTAACAAAGCCATCCAAGCAAGAGTATATCTATACATGGAAGACTTTAATAATGCATTGGCCGCGGCAGAAGAAGTGATAGGATTTACACAATACAAATTATACGATAATTCAGGAACTACCGGTTGGGTTGAATCATGGACTAAACAATTCGGAACCGAGTCTATTTTCGAATTAGCCATATTGCCAAACGAAGGTGACTTAGGAAACTCTTCGCTAGGTGCTTATACCCGTAGAAGAGGACATCCAAACACAACCATAGCTGCAGGATATTTTACAGCGAGCACCCCTTTCCTCAATAGATTGGATGAAGATCCAGATGATATAAGAAAGGGAATTATGTCTACCGATGAACTTTCAACCACAGCAAATCCACGACTAGGTGCTCTTTACAAATACTCCGGAAGTGTAACCTTACAAGGCGATGGAAAAGAAAGTTCAACAGCAGTAAATATTAAGGTAATTAGACTTTCGGAAATCTATCTAATTGCCGCTGAAGCAGCCTTACGTAAAAGTGCTCCTGACTTAACAAAAGCAGTAAATTATTTGAATCAAATTCGTAAACGCTCTCCAAATCTTGATCCTGCAACTACTGCAACGATCAACTTACAGATGATTGCAGACGAACGTTCAAAAGAGCTTATTGGAGAAGGCCATCGCTTCTTTGATATGATGAGATGGAACTATACCATTAACTTTGACGATGCTTTAGGCGCAATCTCTACTATCCATAGAGGTACTTCTATAGATAGGAGTTTTTATAAAACAATCCTCCCTATTCCTCTAGCAGAGATTAACGCTAATAGCGCAATCTACGATCAGCAAAACCCTGGTTACAGAAACTAACAAAAAGGCTCCTTTCGGAGCCTTTTTTTGTTTCCCTTCCCTCCCAACTCGATTTCATCTTATTATTCTTATTCAATAATATTTTATATATTTAAGTATTCACTTACTACTAACTAAAACCTAAAACATGAAAAAAATTCTACTTACCATCTCTTGTGCTATGACATGCAGCCTACAAGTGCTCAATGCACAATAGATTCCTATCGCAGGAAAAATTAACGGACAGCAACGGAAATCCTATCGCGGGTGTAACGGTAAATGTCAAAGGCACAACCATTTCTGCAACTACCAACGCAAACGGGCTATTTAGCATCAACGCCAATCAGAATGCAGTACTTATCATCAGCTCCGTAGGTTTCAAAACACAGGAAGTCCCTATTGGCGGGCGGTAAAAGTCTGGCAGTAGTAATGGAATCTTCCGAAGAGGCTATCGAAGAAGTAGTAGTTACGGCATTAGGTATCCAGCGTTCTGAACGATCACTGGGTTATGCCGCCCAAAAGGTCAGTGCCGAAACCTTGACAGCCAACAAACAGAACAATGTGGTGAATGCCCTTCAAGGCAAGGTCGCCGGGGTAACCATCACCAGTACAGGAGCGCGCCAGGACAAGGTGCCAGCATCCAAATTCGAGGCATCAACTCCATAGACTATTCGCGAGACAATAGCCCTCTCTTTGTCATTGATGGGGTACTGATGGACAACTCTACATCCACCACAGGAAACAGAGCAACAGAAAGAGGAATAAGTAACCGCGCTATAGACATCAATCCAGACGATATAGAATCCATCAACATCCTCAAAGGAGGAGCCGCTACGGCACTTTACGGTCTGCGCGGATCCAACGGTGTGGTAGTCATCACCACCAAATCCGGAAAAGCTGGACAACTGAAAATCAACTATTCCGGTTTGGCAGGATTTGAAAATGCTAACAAGTTCCCAGAACTTCAGGATGTCTACACCCAAGGGTGGGAATATGTGTACGATCCGGAATCATTTTGGCCAGCCTTCGGTCCTACCGTCGAAGAAGCAAAAAAAATTGACCCTACACATCCAGACAAACTCACCAACCATTTTAAAGCTGCCTTCGACACCGGTAATCAGTTCAAAAATAGTCTCAATTTCTCTGGAGGTACAGAGAAATACAACTTCTTAGCTTCCCTTGCCAAACTGAACTCACAAGGAATCATGCCGGGAACGGACTTCCAAAACTTATCCGGAAGAATCAACACCAACTTTAAGGCTAGTGACAAACTAAACTTCGGAACTAGCATCTCCGTGAATAACTCCGGAGGATTACGCGGAAGAGCTGCCCGCTACATGGAACAGCTGGTGTACTGGTCGCATCGCCACGATATACGTAAGGATATCTTCAAACCGGACGGCACACCAGGGGGATATTCCAACGACAACGTGAACCCTATCGCCCAATCTTTGAGCAATAGATTCAAAGACGATGTGCTGCGCGTCGTGGGAGCTTTCAACACCTCCTACAAGCCTTTTTCATGGTTGGACCTCAATTATCGCTTCGGCCTTGACGCCTACCGTGACAACCGCAGGATGACAGCACCAGGCATGCAGGGACTTCCTGGAGAGTACGAATTGAGTAATAACGGCATCTCCGCCGCTCCCGGAAGAGGTATCGTCGGCATCTACGACACGAAATTCCGCACCATAAACAGCACCTTCGTGGCCAACTTCACCAAACAATTCTCCGAAGATCTGACCACAACATTACGTCTAGGACACGACCTCTATGACCGCTATATTACCAACGAAAATACCGAAGGTGGTGACCTGACCATCTATAACTGGTTCAACCTCAGCAACGCAAAAATTGTCAACGCTTGGTCCGGCGGTGAAAAATACAGGCTGATGGGCTTCTTCGGCGAGTTGGCATTCAACTATAAAAACTTCTTATATCTCAACATCACCGGAAGAAATGATATCACCTCTTCGCTCAGGGAACCAAACAACTCCTTCTTCTATTCTTCTTTCACGGGATCTTGGATTTTCAGCGAGCACATGGATACCGATGGAGCATTAAACTACGGTAAGCTAAGAGCTTCTTTCGCCACAATAGGTAAAGATGCCTTGGCATACTCTACAAGTGCTGGATGGTCCATCTATTCTAACCTTCCTTCAGGTTATACAGGATTCACCAGATCCAGCTTGTTGGGCTCTCCGGATCTAAAACCTGAATTTACCCAGACTTTCGAAACAGGAGTAGAATTAAAATTCTTTAAAAGTCGCTTGGGCGTAGATCTGACAGTATACCAGTCTATCAGTAAGGATCAAATCTTAAAAACTCCGGTGTCTTCTTCCACTGGATATGTCAATGCAGCTATCAATGCAGGTGATATCCGCAACAGAGGATTAGAACTCGCTATAGATGCTACACCTATTAAAAAATCGGCCTTCAACTGGAATACCACTTTCAATTTCTCGCTAAATAGAAACAAAGTGCTTTCGCTAGCTGATGGTCTTGATGAAATCTTGGTAGCGGAAGAGAGCGGTTACCTAAGCAGCAACGTACAGATGAAACTTATTCCGGGCGAATCGTACGGGGTGCTATACGGAAGAGCATGGAAACGCTACTACACACCGGAAGAGATTGCCCAAGGATTGGACAAAACAACAGAAATCGACCCTAACCGTCCCCTGTTGATCGGTGCAAATGGATTCCCTGTATTGGACAACGCCAGCAAACAAAAAAAAATTGGGTAACGTACAGCCCGACTGGATTGCTGGATGGAACAATACATTCACCTATAAAAACCTTTCGGTAAACATGCTTATCGACGCCCGTATAGGTCAGGACAGATACAATAAACATGGACAATCACCTAGCATCATTTGCTTACCCTAAATACACATTAGATAGAAACGACTATCGCGTTTTCGAGGGACTTTTAGAAGACGGCACGCCAAATACGAAAGAAGTATGGTTGGGACAAGGAAGAGACCCTATACACAATATCAACTATGGCAACGGGTATTATAGAGACTATTACCGCGGTTCCTCAGAAAATTTTGTGGAAGATGCCTCTTGGGTAAGATTACGTTCGGTATCTATTAACTACAATCTTCCTAAGGCTTGGCTGGGCGGAGGAAAAATTATCAAAAATGCTTCTATAGGCATAACAGGCAACAACTTAGCCCTCTGGACTAAATATTCAGGATTGGACCCTGAAAGTACCACCACAAACAGTGGCACTAACATAGAGGCTTTCGCAGGAATGACATATCCTGCCGTGAGAAGTTTCTTATTTAACATCAATGTTGGCTTCTAATATCTTATACCATGAAAACGTTAAAATTTAAAAATATTCTCTATATATCTCTCGCTGTAATAAGCTTGAACACAAGCTGTAGCGACTATTTCGACCTGCAGGACAATCCTACCCTCGTCTCAAATCCTAACCTCAATGGCATGCTGACAACGGCAACCCATAAGGCTGCCATGAACAGCTTTAACCTTTCTTATATTATCTCCAACTACTGTCAATATACGGCAAGCCCAACTCCCGGCAGTGCTACGGACAACTATGAACCTACTAACAACTCATCGACATGGGACGCACTGTACTACGCCCTATCAGATGTGCAGGACCTCATAGATAAAGCAACAGCAGAAAATGCCTACCATCACCTCGGCATAGGTCAGCTACTGATGGCTTACCAGCTAGGATTGGTTGCTGACGCTTGGGGCTCCGCACCATATTCAGAAGCATTCATGAAGGCTAACACCTTCCAACCTAAATTCGATAGTGAAGAAGACCTTTATAACGCGCAAGCTTCACTCATCACTGAAGGATTGGCAAACTTGGAAAAATCATCTTCCGTAAGTTTAGGGCAGAATGCCGACCTGATACATGGCAATAATATCCAACAATGGATAAAGACTGGATATGCCTTGCAAGCCCGCCTGCTAAATAAGATACAGCAAAAAGTCAACCTACAACCCTACTGCCGTATTGAGTGCCATAGACAAATCTTATCAGTCCAATAGCGATGACGCGGGCATGAAAGTGTTCAATGGTATCAACCCTTGGGCTCAGGTTGCACGAGACAACGAGAACCTTCTCCTTGATGGATGGCTTTCAGCCAATTTTATCAACCATCTGAACGGCACCAAATTTGGCTTTGAGGACCCTCGCATCAAATTTATTACCGAAAAATCTATAGTAGGAAACATTTATATCGGTACTGTCAATGGCCAAGGTAACGTAGGCTCCAACTCCTTGAAAGACGAATGCTATATCAGCCGCAAGTCGCCACTGACAAAAGATGATGCGCCGGTAACAATAGTCTCTTACGCAGAAGTAAAAATGATAGAAGCTGAAGCAGCTCTACGTGCAAATAACAGAGGACGTGCTTACCAAGCCTACCTGGAAGGTATCAAAGCTCACTTCAATAAGCTGGGCGTAGAACAAGCCGAACTGGACGACTATCTAACAAAACCTATCGTTGCTGTAGGAGAAGACAACCTTACTTTGGACGATATTTTCAGAGAAAAATATATCATTACCTATTTGAATCCTGAAGCGTGGAATGACCTCCGCCGATTTGACTATCAAATCAAAGACTTCAACATGCCTGTAAATGCTAAGCTGCCAACATTTATCCGCAGATTGGCTTATCCTTCAAGCGAAAGAGCAGAAAACGGAGCTAACGTTCCGGCAGAAGTATCTTTGGACACCAAATTGTGGTGGGATCAGTAAATCATATAAGCAAAAATAAGAAAAGGCTCCTAAAGGACGCCTTTTTCTATTAAAATTATCGATCGAGCAATACCTCCATCTAAAGGAATTGCTGCACCCGTAAGGTAAGAAAGCATACATTCCGAAGCCAAAAAAGCTACCAGATAGCCGTCATTCTCCGGTCCAATCCACCTTTGACCGGTACGGACGCTATACGTCCTTTC
>NZ_JXAC01000219.1 GCF_000814685.1 Sphingobacterium sp. T2 | reverse complement strand
ATTATCGTCTGGTTTCAAAGCTGGTTTCTCTCCGGATTTAATCTCCGCAATACGTTTATTCGCTTTTTCTATAAGCCCTTTTAATACACCATTGGAATTGTCCATACCTTTGTCTATCATAATCTGAAGACGAGATTTTGCAATTTCCAATGATTCTATAAGTGTATCATCCTGAGAAATGCAGATTGAAGCTTTCGCCTTCATCTCTGCAGTCCAGTCTGTAAACGTAAATGCTTGATCTGCAAGAAGCGTACCGATATGCACTTCGATAACACGGCCTTGGAACACGTTTTCTCCACCAAACTGTTGCAACATCTGTGCCTGAGTAGCATGTACTACATCACGGAAGTCTACATGTTCTTTCATTTTACCTTTGAAGGTAACTTTTACCGATTCAGGAATTGGCATAGAAGCCTCTCCCGTTGCCAAAGCCAATGCTACCGTTCCCGAGTCGGCACCGAATGCTACCCCTTTGGACATACGTGTATGGGAGTCACCCCCGATGATGATTGACCAGTCATCCACTGTCATGTCGTTCAAAACTTTATGGATGACGTCAGTCATGGAGTGATACACCCCTTTAGGATCGCGTGCCGTGATAAGACCGAACTCGTTCATAAACTTCATCAGCTTAGGGATATTAGCTTGCGCCTTCTTATCCCAAACCGAAGCAGTGTGGCATCCTGACTGATAAGCACCATCCAAAGTAGGTGCAATCACTGTAGCTGCCATAGCCTCTAGCTCCTGTGCGGTCATAAGACCTGTAGTGTCCTGCGACCCTACAATGTTCACTTTAACACGAACATCTGATCCTGCATGTAAGACCTTACCTGGTGTGACACCTACAGCATTCTTATTAAATATCTTTTCAACCGCTGTAAGACCTTGCCCCTCCATGGAAACTTCTTTTGCAGGAGCAAATACCTGAGGAGCTGTAATGCCTAATGTTTGTGCGGCAAAAGTTTGTATTTTCTTACCGAATACTATCGCATAAGAACCTCCGGCACGGATAAACTCTAATTTTTGTGGAGTCAACGACTTGGAAAGATCGATTAACTCTTTATCACCGTTATATAATTTTTTTGACTTTGTGTTGATGATCAATACAGTACCTGTAGCAACGGAATAAACTTCCTCTAATACTGGGTCACCGTTTTCGTTCAACACTACATTTCCATTTGCGTCAGTTTTCTTTCTCCAGTTTTTCAGGTCAATACCTATACCTCCTGTAACATCTACTGTAGTCTGGAAAATCGGAGAAATACCGTTTGTTCCGGCAACGATAGGTGCCACATTCACGAAAGGAATATATGGTGAAGACGGTCTTCCTGTCCAAAGAGCAACGTTGTTCACTCCCGACATACGGGACGAACCTACCCCCATAGTACCCTTTTCCGCTACCAACATCACCTGAGCATCCGGATGCTGAGCTTTCAACGCCGTAATTTCTTCCTGTGCTTTCGGAGAAATCATGCATTTACCGTGTAGCTCACGGTCCGAACGCGAGTGTGCTTGATTACCAGGTGATAATAAGTCCGTAGAGATATCTCCTTCAGCAGCAATATAAGTAACCACTTTGATCTCTTCCGGAACTTCAGGTAGCTTGGTAAAAAACTCGGCTTTAGCGTAGCTTTCTAAAATATCTTTTGCGATAGCATTGCCAGCCTCATACGCCGCCTTAAGACGTGCCGTATCCGCATCATACAAGAATACTTGAGTCTTCAATACTTCAGCAGCCTGACGGGCTATATTTTCATCTTCGCTTAATGCCAAATCAATCAATACCTTAATAGAAGGACCTCCCTTCATATGGGATAGCAGTTCAAAAGCAAAAGCAGGCGTTATCTCTGCTACTACTTCTTGACCAAGGATGATTTCTTTTAGGAATTGAGCCTTAACACCGGCAGCTGGCGTGGTTCCCGGCAAAGTGTTATAGATAAATAAGCGAAGTGATTCTTCTCTATGTTCGTTTTGGGTATCTTTAATCTGAGCAATGATTTCTTCTAATAATTCTGCTCCATCGATTGGTTTAGGATTTAAGCCTTGTGCTTTTCTTTCTACAACTTCAAGTAAATAATCGTTGTAAATACTACTCATAAATAAATTAACTCTTTATCAATTTGAGGCAACACTATCGCATTGCCGGATTTAACCTTTAAAGTCTTTCATAATGCGTCATTTTAAAAAAAATACACATCATAATTAACTTTCTTATCTCTGCTCACTAAGCTGATTTACATTCTTAAAATCAGCTTTTTTGCTAGTTGCCAAATTTAGCTAAAATCCCACTTTAATATATCTGTGGAATGTAAATTAAACCAATTTGGAATCAATCTAAACAAAATATATTTAATTACGCCAACCTGCTATCGAAATTTTCCAAATTGCATCAATAGTATTATACCGACTGCACATCCGACGATATGGACTTCAAGGACTTGATGGTTTGGATGGGGTTTTCGGCATTGAAAACAAATGATCCTGCTACCAAGACATCAGCTCCGGCATTCACCAACTTTGCTGCATTTGCAGTAGACACACCTCCGTCAATTTCTATAAGCAGACTATCATTTACACCGGCTGCCAAAGCACGCAATTCCCTTACCTTGGCATACGTATGTTCGATAAATTTCTGACCTCCAAATCCAGGATTTACAGACATAATACAAACTAAGTCAATATCTTGGATCACATCTTTTAACAGTTGAACAGGAGTGTGCGGATTAAGGGCAACCCCTGCTTTGCAGCCTAACTCTTTGATCGCCGCCAATGTACGATGTAGATGTGTGCAGGTTCATAATGCACGGTAATTACCGCAGCACCACTATCTTTACACACTTTCAAATATCTGTCCGGATCTACAATCATCAGATGCACATCCAGTGGCTTTGTGGCATGCTTGGCTATAGCCTGCATCACAGGAAAGCCAAAAGAAATATTAGGCACAAAAACACCATCCATAATATCAATATGAAACCAATCGGCTTCACTTTCATTTACCATTTTAACTTCTTTTTCAAGATTCGCAAAGTCTGCCGCCAATACGGATGGCGCTATTAAGTGTTTATTCGTCGACATCTAATTTTCTATTATAGTAATTTGGTCAACAAAGATAAATCTATTATTTCCCCCTATCAAATGATTTTGGAGATAAAGACATTTTTGCGCATTCTGCACGGGAGAAGTAAAATTTCATAGGATATTAATTACTTTTGTTATAAACAAAAATTATTCAAGCCGTGGCAAAACTAAAAATCAATTATATAGACAATAAGTTACAGAACAACTCTCCTTGGCTGAAATATGGCATGCTCGTACTTACAGTCTTGCTCATCTGTGCTTTCCTGCCGAAGCAACCGCGCTTTGAGTATGAGTTTCAAAAAGGAAAACCGTGGAATCACGAAAACTTGATTTCACCGTACAACTTTGCCATCATGAAAACCAAGGAGGAGATGGAACGTGACCGCCAGCAGGTGTTGAAAACGGTACAGCCTATCTATAACCTCAACCCTAATATCAGCAAAGAACAAATAGATCAGTTTACCACTGACATCGCTGAAAAATGGCAAAGCAGCCAGATGGATACGGTATCCTCTCTCAACATTCAAACCTACAAAAACAAAGGAATAAGAGATATTAACATACATCTACAACCGTGGTGTAATATCGCTGAACAACCGCTATCAAACTAAAGGTGCCGAAGCTGATAAAATAAGCGAAACGGAAGCAAACTACAACTTCACCTTGGTAGACAACAACATTGCTACACAAAAAAATACCGCCGATTGCTTTACGATAGAAAGCGCCGTAGATTATGCACATGAAGCGATAGAAAAGGATGCATCCATCACCCGTAAAAAATGGCTACTTGAAGTTCTCAAAAACTACATTACTGTAAACTATATCTTTAATGAACATCTGACAAACAAGATCGAACAGACAGCGTTGAGCAACATTTCCACCACGCGGGGATGGTACAAAAGGGAGAACTCATCGCCGAAAAAGATAAAATCGTAAACAACGAAACATACCAAAAACTAGAGTCTCTACGTAAAGTTTTTGAAGACGAAGCCCGCATTTCTGGAAACAAAACTTATGTTTCTCTAGGTCAATTTCTGGTTGTAGGACTTGCTATGGCCTTACTAATGGTTTTCCTCTTTTACTTTCGTCGCAACATTTACAACAACAACCGCTTACTGGCTATCATCTATATCGTCATTTTAGGCATGTTGGGCGTATTCTCTTGGGCGATGAATCTCAAAATCAGCAGTCTCTATTTTATCCCTTACTGTGGTGTGCCTATTATCTTCCGTATTCTTTTTGACACTCGTGTAGCTCTAAACATACATTTGCTGATGGTTTTGATAACAGCGCTTTTTGTGCCTAACAGTTACGACTTCGTGTTCCTACAATTTATGTCCGGACTAGTGGCCATATACAGTATCAAGACCATGGTGAAACGCGAACAGTTTTTGATCTCCAGCCTGCTCATTTTGGCTACATATATTGTAGGTCATATAGGCTTGGTTCTCACACGTAATGGATTACTAAGTAGTATATACTGGGGTGATATTCTCCCATATTTTGTCAGCGTAGGATTAACACTCCTTGCCTATCCTTTGATTTATGCTTTCGAGAAGATGTTCGGCATCGTATCAGATTTGACACTCATGGAGCTTACCAACTCCAACTCCAAACTATTAAGAGAACTCTCGCTGAAAGCTCCCGGAACATTCCAACATTCCTTGCAGGTGGCAAATCTTGCTGAAGCAGCAATATATAAGATTGGCGGTAACTCCTTACTTGTGCGTGCAGGAGCATTATATCACGATATCGGCAAAATACTAAACCCACGATATTTCATCGAAAATCAAAAGACTGGGGTAAACCCACATGAAGAATTAACTTCGGAACAAAGTGCACAAATCATTATTTCCCATGTCATTAAAGGCATTGAAATAGCCAAACGCCATAAGCTTCCAGAAGTTATAATAGACTTTATCAAAACACATCATGGCACCACCCGGGTGGATTACTTTTACAAAGAATGCATCAAAAACAACCCAGACAAGCTGGTAGATGAATCCTTATTTCACTATCCAGGACCTATACCTTTTTCCAAAGAGACAGCTGTGTTGATGATGGCCGATTCGGTAGAGGCGGCGGCACGGGCGCTCAAAGAGCCCACTCAAGAATCAATTTCGAATCTTGTAGACAACATTATCCAGTATAAACTGGACCAAAAACAGTTTGTAAATGCCAACATCACCCTAAAAGATATCAGCGATGTAAGCACGATTTTCAAAAATATGCTCATGAGCATTTATCATGTCCGGATTGACTATGATTTGGGTAAAAGAAAAGAGCCTGCAGCAGCAAAATAATTGTAATTGACAATCAGAATGTTATTAAATAAAGGCAAAAAAAAGTAAAAAAATCTTGTTTTAAAGTTTGCAGAGTCAATTTTTTGCCTTATGTTTGCAATGTCGAAACACGGAAGGGTGCCTGAGAGGCCGAAAGGAACAGTTTGCTAAACTGTCGTACCGGATAACGGTACCGCGGGTTCGAATCCCGCCCCTTCCGCTAAGACAGTTAAAGCTCAACATCAGTTGAGCTTTTTTCGTTTATAACCCTTAATAAGCACATAAGATTTTGTCTGCTTGCCAAATTGAAATCAACTATCTATTTAGGAAGTAATTTGCACTGTCATAATGCGAAAAGTGCTTTCACCATCTGCGGTGAAAGCACTTTTCTATAAAGTTAGATCTAAGAAATTACTCTTTTGTAAGTCTAAAATTAGCGAAATGATATACGATATCTTTGGCCGGTGCATAAGTACCAGAAGGTTCTCCTCCTATATTAATAACAATCACACGGTTATGCTTACCAATCATATTAGATAGGTCGACCTCCATATCGATCCATTTTTGCAGGTTGTTGTCTGGAATAAAATAATCGGCTGCCACAGTGTTCCATAGCTGCTGTCCATAGCTACTTTCTGTAGTGAAAGCCCATAGGTAGTTCATAAATCTAGGCCATAGCTTCTGATAATTTGCATACATGGCTCCTTGGGTAAAAGCGTCTTTGGCTGGAGCACTAAACTTTAAAACGCAGCTTCTTATACACTTGAGCATTGAATTCATATTCCTTAGGCATAACGAAAGCGAATGAGGCAGAGCGATCTCGAAGTATCACTCTAAAGACATTATATAAGCCCTCTCCTGCAGGATAATCTCCTGGATCTACAATAAGGTCAATCTTCCAGTTAGTGGCTTGTACTGTCCCATTGATAAGATATTTCAGAGGAATCACCGCTTCATCCGGTACCTGCACTAGTTCCACTACACCACTATTGACATAAGGTTGAAGTAAGTGGTCTATTCCTAGTGAATAAGGGATATATTTAACTTTTTTCACTAGGTTGTTGGCCAGCAAATCCACCAGAAACTGGGCATTTACCTCTGGCATGTCTCCCACTCTTCTGGCAAAAGGATCGAAACTACCTCCTCCTAGGGTAGCAACGATACCATTACGATTGTAAGATATAGTTTTCATCTGAAAGAGGTCTCCTCCTGTAAGGTCCACTTCATCCAGATTACTGAAGTAAAATAAATCTTGCAAAGTGTTTACGTCCACAGGATAGACAAGCTTTTTAATATCCGCGATAGCTTGCGCTGTAAAGGTATTTATCCCATTAGCTCTTAATATTTCTGGTTCAGCTGGCTGGAATATACTATTGGCTAGCGGCATATTGAAAGTCACAGGCTGATATAGCTCTACGGTATCCAATATACGTTCCCCATTTACTTTCGGAATAACCTTATAATACACATCAATATTTATGCGGTCTCCAGGTGTTAGATTTGCAGCGAAAATACGTGGATTTAATAATCTTTCTCCAGTTCGTTCAACACCGGTATTATCAGTGTATTTAAAAGTCAATCCGCAATAATCCAATAATATAGATGATAAGTTCTCAGTCCAATCTAGTACGGCTGCTGTTGGAGAAGCTAGCACACGTGGAGATTTAACAGCAATAGTACTTAACTCCGTTTGCGTATAAGGAATCAGCGCTATTTCCTGCGGAACAGACCTATTGCCATATTCATCTTCCGTATATACTTTGAAGCGATACAGCTTTGATACGGTAAGTCCTGTTATGTTTACCCAAGAAACTACAGAATCAATGACAATACGCTTATCATCATATTCTACTACCGTCTTCTTGGCTTTTCCCATATAGATTTTGTTCGAGGGAATTCTTCCGGCTTTAAGCAGGTCGATTTCCACCCTTTCATAGCCTACCTGCCTTATGATGGTATCGTTATTTGGCAGGATAGATATCCTCTTTGGCATATTTCTCCAAATTGTCGTACATGCCTTTGCATCCGGTCTGCAAGATCATTGCAAATCCTATCAAAGCATATA
>NZ_JXAC01000218.1 GCF_000814685.1 Sphingobacterium sp. T2 | reverse complement strand
CGAACACTAGTATAAAGATATACAAAAACATCCCAAATAGACTGAAACAACATAATAACGGGGAAAGCAGATTCACAAGAAAAATGGGACCTTGGTCACTTATATATGCAGAAAAATGTATCTCTAAAAAAGAAGCTCGCATAAGAAGAAAAGACAGATCAAACGATACAACAGAAAATACCTAGAATGGCTATGTCTACAACCCATCAACTGCGCTAATGATTTCTCCTAACAGGCCTGTCATCTCGCCTCTGGCGAGACGGGTTCGAGTCCCGTCCAGACCGCTGAAAAAAATTAAAGGTTATTCTTCCGAATAGCCTTTTTTTTTATCGTATCTCCCTTATAATAATCCCTTAACTCTTTGGTCTTATGGAAATCTATTATGTCTACATCATCAGATGTAATACTTCCGGAACACTGTATAAAGGTTATACCAAAAACATCCCAAATAAGACTAAAACAACATAATAACGGGGAAAGCAGATTCACAAGAAAAATGGGACCTTGGTCACTTATATATGCAGAAAAATGTATCTCTAAAAAAGAAGCTCGCATAAGAAGAAAAGACAGATCAAACGATACAACAGAAAATACCTAGAATGGCTATGTCTACAACCCATCAACTGCGCTAATGATTTCTCCTAACAGGCCTGTCATCTCGCCTCTGGCGAGACGGGTTCGAGTCCCGTCCAGACCGCTGAAAAAAATTAAAGGTTATTCTTCCGAATAGCCTTTTTTTTTATCGTATCTCCTCTAGAAAAAATTCTTTCTCTATCTATTCGCGTACAATACTAAACCGCTGCTTTCGAGTATCCAAAATTAGTTTATAGCCTATAAATAATTTGTTGCCTACCATTCCACCTATCCCCATCTTCAACATACTACTTACTTGAGAATCACTTGCACCTTCAATATATGTACAATAGTGAATTGGTATGGACAAACCGCCGATATGCACTTCTCTATCCGATTCAAATGTAAATGTCTGTAAAACCTTCCCCCAAGAGTTTATTGCATAACTTAGCGGCTCTGCATTATCTTTGGCCAGTAAACGAACAAACTCTTTATCAACGATTAATTCAACCATACTAGAACCGGTATCAAAATACAGTAATGTCTTCTTATGATTCAAGTATGCCGGTAAGATTATATTCTTATCAAAGTACCTGAATTCTGAAAACAAAATATAATCTTCATTTGCCAACGAGTCCGACACTGTAATCACTTGATTTTTGTTGTCTATCGCAATTATCTTACTGTCGAAGATATCACATCCTAGCGTACCAATTATTTCATAACCCTTATCTTCATTGGAACTACTTTTGGAATTTTTCAACTCTCTTAGAGAAATCTCTTTTACAAATGTTGGTCGTGTCGAGCGTAAAAGAAAAATTTTCAACCTTATCCTTCGCTTCACGTTCGTTGAATATTGAAACTGCAGGATATTTATGCTTAATTGCTTTAAGCTTATTTGCATATAGCAAGGAGTGTTTGGCGCCGGTATCGAACTGCATATACAATTTATCTGAACACTCCTTGATTGTAATCGGAATCAAGAGCGCTACATGGGGTTCCCATTTTCCTTGGATTGAATCTCCTAGCCAAGTGAATGCAAATTGAAATTCTTCGGGCTTCACTAAATGTTGGGACATCACTGGTTGCGCATTAGAAGAATTGACAAATAATGCGAAGTAACAGCATAAAATAATGTGATATAATTTTCTCATATTTCAAAAGATTTATTTTGAAACTAAGATACCCTATGGGAGCCTCTAATATCACGTCATGAGCACGACATTCGTACGACAAAAACAAGATAAACACGATTATGATTCCATCGGACCAGCGGAAAAAGCTTTAATAACGGCGCATGTCATAAAAATCAAGCATAGCATTGAGGAGATACATGGCAAAGAATACCCAAACATAATTTAAGGTGAAAGCTTTATCGAAATATGAAGTGGCGGCAAAATTATAAAGCATCGTAAGCAACATCATTAAAGAATTTCCAATTACCCATGCTATTTGCTGTTGCACTACACTTGTACAAAAATCTGTAGCTTAGTTTGATTTATTCCTATAGTTTTTAAAAAGGTAGTAAGGAATACAGAAAATGAAAAAAAGGAATAAGAAGATAGGTGAAATTAGCCAATGTAAATATTCTTAGAAATCTCTTTTCATCCTTATCGTTTATTATTGGGGAATTGGTTTCGACAGAATTTAGTTGTATTAAATCTTCATAATCCATTTCCAATGCTGCAGCAATAGACTTAAGTGTGTAAGCTCTTGAAAGGGATTCTCCATTCTCTATACGCTGTATTGTCCGTACTGTTACATTGGTCTTATCTGCCAACTCTTCTTGAGTGAAACCTTTTAATTTTCGAGCTTTCGCTATTTTCTTTGATATTTCCACTTACATTTTTTTAGTTGAAAAACGGCTTAAATAATTATTTCGCTCCATGAATACCATTTTCTTATGTCTGCAGCTCATAGGTTAAAGCCCCTGAAGGACATCCTTCAATCTGTTCAATTAATTCTTTGGAAAGCGCATATTCAGGTTTACACCAGGGTCTTTGGTTGGGTCTATAAACTTGGGGTAATGCTCGAACACAGACTCCCGCATGTGTACATAAGGCAGGCTTCCAGATTACGGTAATTTCTCCATTAGGGTGAGGATATCTGATTATTTTTTCCATAGTATCTTAGATCATAATTTTAAGTTAATAAAATTCAACAACAAATAAAAAGAGCAAGGACCGAAATGGTCCTTGCTCTCCACCTATCTAAATTAACGCACCTAGTCTGCAATTATCTCAAATTCAGCGCCGGAGGCAAAGTCAGCTCCATTCTGAGAACTTAATGCCGTAAAGCGCAGAAAACGGCCTTTTACAGGTTTTTCAAAACGAACAGTCTGTAATGTGGTCTCTCGGGAAAAACTCCCTTCGATAATGGGGTCTGACCATTTCTTTCCGTCAAGACTGACCTGAATCTTATACGCTTTGATACGTCCATTAGGTCCATCTTGCCTTGGCAAGTAAGTGACCCCCTTTATCATCTTTTCTTCCCCCATATCGAAATCCACCCAATGTGGATATTGAGCTACAGTAACCGAATAGGTGGTATGCTATATCGTATTTGGGTTGCCATCGACCAAAAATTTGGCATTTTCTCCATTCTCTTCACTAGACGCAGAGACCACTGTCAAAGGCACTGTCTCTATTTTCGGGAAATGTACCGACGTCTTAATCTGCGGATTATCAACGTACCAGGTCGTCACATGGCCACCTTCTCTCAACCTGAATGGTTCCTTATATATAATAGACTTGGATTTACCTACTTGATAAAGAATCTGGGCTTCTTTTCGTTCCGTTCCTATTTGCACCTCTCCTGCCTTGCTTCTCACTATCGAAAGAGGCATCTCCCCGGCCACAGTCACCTTCGCTTTGGCTCTATAGTCCTCACGTACTACCGGACGAATAATGAAGCCTAACGAACGGGAATATGCTTTGACGCGATCCTGCTCCAGCGGCGGCCCCTGCCCACAGCTGTTTCCTCCCAAGCCTGTCACGGCAGCATCAATATGTATATGTGCTCCTGAACTTGAAGGCAGCTCGTGTGGATGCGCGGCCAAGATGAGCTCCTGCTCCGACCATGGCAAGGCAGAAGCAGAAAATGTTTCTTTAGCGACCACAATGATACCATTACCTTCTTTATCGGTGAAGGACGTCCATCTTACTTCTTCATTATTACTCATACTTTGTGGTCTCGACCAATTGACGAACTGATCTGCAACAGTACTGTGGTGCAGTTCTATATTTTGTGCATGTTTTACGGTCGGCATAGTTATTTATAGGACCACGGCCATAGTATATATATTTATTGTATTCCGAAGGAAGCTTCAACGCATAGCCGACCCTAGGGAGAACAAAACTTTCGTCATTTGAAGTTATGATGGACTCCAGCTCTACAGAACCATCCGGATATATGGTCCAAATCTGATTTGTTACAAACTTAAAATCTTCCTCTCCGAAAGGTTTATCCTCATGCTCCATAATCCAGTATTTTCCTGAGGTACCTCCCAAAATGGAAGCACTATTAGGGGCTTGAGATTCCACCACGAACGAAAGCACCACGGCTCCATCCTTACGTTGAAATTCCGTATGGGAAAGTGCCTTATGCTTCAGGTTATGAAGCCCCTTTGCGACCCACTGTCTATAAGCCCAGTTGTCGTTATCCAGAGGAGCTCGATAGGCATCCAGCTTTGGCCCTTCTCCTTCCCGGATGACAGCATTTCCTCCGTACACCAGCTTATGGCTAGTACCTTGATTAAGGTCGAAAATCATTTCAAAATTATCCCCTTTTATCCATTGAAAACTTCCCTGCCTTTCGGATTTCAAAGTTGAACCCTTAGCTACGGTGGATATGTGTGGTAGATTTTCCGCCTTTTTCACCAAAAGCTGTTCCTCCATTTGCACGTAGCCTTTGGCGGCCCAAAACATATTCTCTTTCAGCAAAAATTGGATTTTGAGGAAGTATTCGGACTGTTCCTTCAGCTTCTCCTTAGCATAAGGAATACGAACCCGAATACGCTGTCGAGGAGCGATGGCATAAGCGTCACTGGCGACTTTACTACGTTCAATCTCTACCCCATCCTCGTATAAGGCCCATTCCATCTCATAATCTTCCAAAGCAATGAAATAATTCTTATTGAAGATTTCAATAATGCCCTTTTCTATATCTATAGCTTTTACAGCAACATTCTGATACACTTTTTTGACCTCATAATATTGAGGTTTCTCTTTCATATCGGCAAAGATAAGGCCGTTGTTGACGAAAGTACCGTCATTAGGCTTATCGCCAAAATCTCCTCCATAAGCCAGAAAGCGTTCTCCCGTCTGTTTGTCGTAATAATACATGGATTGATCTATCCAATCCCATATGGCTCCCCCCATGAAGAAGTTTGTCGACTCGATGGCCTCCCAATAATCAACGAGATTACCTGCCGCATTACCCATGGAGTGCGCGTATTCGGAAATGTGAAAAGGATATTTAATATTGAATTTTCCCGTTACAGCTCCTCTCACCCAGCTGATAGAAGGTATTGGTTTGAACCTATGTCAACAATGGAATTATTACGTTCGTATTGTACAGGACGAGAAATATCCACCTTCTTAATCGCCTGGTAAGCTTCCACAAAATTATTTCCCGGACCGGCCTCATTTCCCAAAGACCATATCACTATGGAAGGATGATTGATATGTGCATGCACCATTTCCAAGTTTCGTGCCACATGAGCGTCTCGCCATTCCGCAGGATGGGATAACGAGGCCTCCCCATAGTAGTATTGGTGGCTCTCTATATTGGCTCTCCTCCAGATAGATTCCATATTTATCGCAGAGATAGTACCAATAAGGATCATCCGGATAGTGTGAGTTGCGTACATGATTGATGTTGGCACGTTTCATCAACTTAATTTCTTTCTCCATCTGCTCGCGTGTTACCACCTTACCCTTCTCGGGATTTGTCTCATGACGGTTTACTCCTTTCAACTTGACAGTCTTTCCATTAAGGTAATAATAACGCCCCGCCAAACCAAATTCATCGTCCTCGGCACGCGTATCTTTAATCTCTACTTTGCGAAATCCAACAATGGTCGAAACGGCTTCCAAAACTCGGCCCTTTGTATCTTTTAGCTCTGCCACCAATGTATAACGATAAGGCCTTTCAGCAGACCATAGCCTCACGTCATCCACCTCCACTCTCATCTGTGCAGCAGCAAATGCCTGTGGTTCTACCTTCACCGAACGTCCACCTCCATCTTCAAATGTAGCCACAAGCTTTTCTACCTTATCGGAATAAAGTCGGTTAGCATATAGCTTATAAGCAAGTACAAAGCCTTTGTGAACTTTGCCGTTAGCATTGCGGATCTGTGTAGAAATATTCAAAACTCCATTTTTATAGTTATCCTTAAGGTCTGGAATCACCACCATATCACGGATTTGCAACTTAGGCTTTGCTGTCAGATATACGTTTCGGAAGATCCCCGGCAGCCGAAACATATCCTGAGCTTCCAAAAATGATGCATCCGAACTTCTATAAACCTCTACTGCTACAGTGTTTTTACCTTTTGGATGTAGAAAGGGGGTAATGTTGAATGCAGCAAGGTTTCGGGAATTTTTGGAGAATCCCACATATTTTCCATTAATCCATAGATAGAAAAAAGAAGTCCACTCCATCGAAATTGAGATAAACCTCACGTCCGCTCCAATTGTCTGGCACCTCAAACGTACGGCGATAAGAGCCTACCTCGTTTCTATAAATGTAAGTGGTCCAGTCCTGCGGTGGCGTACGCATCACACCTCCCCTCCAATCATCCACCTGAACACTATGTTTAAAGATTACTTGCTGGTTTACGTATATAGGAACGCCATACTTGAGCGATCCGTCTTTTTGAATGCCATAGATGTTCCAGCTCATGGGCACAGGCACCTCATCCCATTGGGAAACATCATACGTTTCCTTATAAAAATCCTTAGGCCGTTCGTCAGGATGTTTTACCCAATGGAACTTCCACGTACCATTGAGATTTTGATAGTAGCTGCTATACTCAGGCAGTACCCCTAATGCTTCTTCCGCGTTCGCAAAAGAGAAAAAATAAGCCTTAGGAAGCTCTTTATTCAGCGAAAGCTTTTGCGGCGACTGCCATTCGTCTCCCGACGGCTGATGCTGTGTTTCAAAAGCAAAGCCACTCATGGTCGTAGCAAAAGGCAAGGACGCCACGGACTGTGCATGAAGCGGTCCCCTCACCCATGCACTCAAGACTAAAAGAAAAATCGTGCTTATAGATTTATAATTCATAAGTTGATAAAGGTGTATCAAGCAAAAATACCATTCACGCTATCAAATACAAGGGCACACTGTTAATCACTCGATTGCGGAATTTTCCATGTGACTAAAAAGATTGATTTTCCTTCCTCCGACATGTATATTATAACATCACCTTTAAGCACAAAAACAATAATTCAAACCCCAGCTAAGGTTGAAAACTAAACCACTTGTACTACAAGAGGTTAATAGCCTCCACAAGTAAAATCATTAATTTCTTTCGCTTTTCATTGAAAATTCTGCTACGTTTGAACCAATAATTTTTCATATCTTAATTTTACAATTATTTAGGGTTACTATTTGGATTTTAGGGTATTAATAGGTGAGTAAAATTAGAAACATATTACCGACTGAAGTTTCCGATGAAGTAATCATTGAAGGCTTAATGCGGGGGGATAGCAGGATAATCAGCAAGATGTACAAATTATTCTTTCCTTCGGTAGCATATATGATTACCAATAATAGCGGAACACAGGAAGAGGCCAGAGATATTTTTCAGGAGGCCGTCATGGTGTTGTATGATAAGATTACTCATCAGAATTTTGAGTTAAATTGTAAGCTCAACACTTTTTTGTACGCGGTATCGCGACGCCTGTGGCTCAAACAGCTGTCACGCCGAGGGCATACCTCCAACACCACGGACATCTCGGATTTCGAAGATATCCTGAAAGTAGAGGATGATATCCAACAACATCAAGAGCTCGAAAACAAATTCGAGCAGATGGAAGAAGCGATGAATCAGCTTGGCGAACCTTGCAAAACCTTGTTGCAGGACTTCTATATCTGCAACCTGTCTATGCAGGACATCACTGAAAAATTCGGTTATACCAACAGTGATAATGCCAAAACACAGAAATATAAATGCTTACAAAGACTCAAAAAAATATTTTTCACCCTTAAAACTAAAGAGTAATATGCAAAGGCATAAATTCATAGAGTGGGCAGATCAGTATTTGCGTGGCGAATTACATGCTGAGGAGGCAAAAGCATTTCTAGATTTTTGCGAAGCTCATCCCGAATATGCAGACATACTGGAAGAACACCAAAGCTTTCTTCAAGATATGAAAGCATTCGAGGCACGCCGCGCTTTCAAGGCTAACCTTATCGAAAAAGGTAAACAGCACATCGCCGTAGAGGTGGAAGAACATAGCGATTTTGGCGCCCGCGTTATTTCGCTGTGGAGTAAGCTACAGATCAATGCAGGTATAGCAGCGGCCGTTGCTGTGATATCCGTATTCACTACGCTTTGGCTTACAGGCTATTTCACCGAAGTAAAAAAGGCTACTTCCGACTACAGCGCCTTGCGCCGTGAGATGAACACGGTGAAGCGTAATGTTAATGCGCAAAACAAAGCCATCGAGAGTATCCACAACAGTGACAAAACGAAAAGTGAACCAATATCTCACTTTGGAGCTACAGGGTTCCTGTTAACCAAGGACGGATATGTTGTTACCAACTATCACGTCGTCAATGGTGCGGACTCCATACACCTCCAAAACATCAAAGGAAAAGTATTCCGTGCTGAAGTGGTACATACGGACGCAACCAAAGACTTGGCTATATTGCGTATCGCGGACTCATCATTCAAACCATTGAAATATATTCCTTACACGTTCAAGAAACAGACTTCAGACCTTGGAGAGGACGTGTACACTATAGGTTTCCCTCGTGATGAAGCCGTGTACGGACAAGGTTATCTGAGTTCGAATACCGGATATGCTGGAGACACTATAGCTTATCAGATTTCTATTCCTGTCAACCCAGGTAACAGTGGAGGTCCTGTATTAGATGCCCAAGGTAACGTAGTAGGTATTATTTCGGGTAAACAAAAAGGTTTAGATGGAGCTGCCTTCGCTATAAAATCAAAAGAACTTCTGGAAACCTTGAATAATATCCCCGAAGAATCCCTTAAAGGAAATATTGTATTGAACAACAAAAACTCATTACACAAACTCCCTAGAACCGAACAAATCAAAAAGTTGCAAGACTACATTTTTATAGTTAAAATTTTTTAATAAATCACATCTTATTCAGAAAGCATAAAGGGGTACGGAGTACCCCTTTACTTTTTTAACAAAAGATTACTTGTTTGATTTTTAGATGTTTACTATCTTAGTACTAGCATGCGAACGTTTTGGATTTATCTCTCCATCTTTTTGGTGTTGCTAATTGCTACCCAATCTTTCCTCTACTTTTTCAGTAGTAGTAAACCGTACACCTTTGACTACAATCAGCTTATTGTCCATCTTATCATAAGCATAGTTTGTGCGGTCATTGTGTCCTTTATTTTGAGAAAAAGAAAAAATCCATATAACGAAAAAGCCAACTCTTAAGAGTTGGCTTTTTCATTGCGGTTGTTTGTGTATTAAGAAATCCTACTTATTCGGTTGTGGTGTCACACGCAAGTATGGTTTTATTTCCTTAAATCCTTTAGGGAACTTAGCTGGGATATCTTCTGTTTTAATAGCAGGAACCACAATCACATCATCACCATCTTGCCAATCGGCAGGAGTAGCAACCGAATAATTTTCTGTGAGTTGTAGAGAGTCAATCACACGTAGGATTTCATTAAAATTTCTTCCCGTAGAAGCAGGATACGTCAATGTCAATTTAATTTTACGGTCAGGACCTATCACAAAAACAGAACGTACGGTAGCCGTCGCCGAAGCATTCGGATGAATCATATCGTACAACTCTGCAACTTTACGGTCCGAATCCCCGATGATAGGGAAATTCACTGTAGTGTTTTGTGTTTCGTTGATGTCTTCAATCCATTTCAAATGCTCCTCCACAGGATCCACACTCAATGCTAGCACTTTCACATTCCTCTTATCAAACTCTTCCTTAAGCTGCGCCGTACGACCTAACTCCGTAGTACATACCGGCGTAAAGTCCGAGGGGTGTGAATATAATACAGCCCAACTTCCTTTAATATATTCGTGGAAATCTATCTCTCCTATAGTGGTTTGCGCTTTGAAGTTTGGCGCTTCATCTCCTAATCTTAAACTCATAGTATATCTATTTTGAATTATCAATAATCTATTAACTCTACAAATCTAATAGACTTTATAGAAAATAGCAAGTGATTTTTGTTAAAATTTTGTCTTTTATCAAAATATGCACCTTATATCTCAATATGGACTCTCTCGTTCTATGATACCAGTTTTTTCCTATTAAAAGAACAAAAATATTATGCTTGCATAATAACAAAAAATAATTATATTTGGTTTAACAACCTTATAAACTTAAAGATCATGCATTTCGAATTATCCGAAGAACACAAAATGATACGCGAAGCGGCACGGGAGTTTGCACAGGAACTGAAACCGGGCGTGATAGAGCGCGACGAAAAGGCCTTATTTCCCAATGAATTTGTGCGAAAAATGGGTGAACTAGGCTTTATGGGCATTATGACTCCTGTTGAATATGGTGGTGCCGGCCTAGATACCTTAGCTTATGTGCTTGCCTTGGAAGAAATAGCGAAGATAGATGCTTCTGCCGCTGTCATCATGTCAGCACACAACTCTCTTGTTTTGTGGGGCTTAAATGAATATGGCACCGAAGAGCAAAAACAAAAATATTTAGTTCCTCTAGCCCAAGGAGAAAAGTTGGGTGCATTTGCCCTTTCGGAACCTGAAGCAGGTTCCGATGCCTCCTCACAACACACTCGGGCAGAGGATAAAGGCGACTATTACTTACTGAACGGCACTAAAAACTGGATAACCAACGGAGGCAATGCAGACATATATCTAGTGATAGCCCAAACCCATCCAGAATTAGGACATAGAGGTATTAATGTGCTTATTGTCGAAAAAGGGATGGAAGGATTTACGATAGGTCCTAAAGAGAATAAGCTGGGAATACGCAGTTCGGACACGCATTCGCTCATGTTTTCGGACGTCAAAGTTCCTAAAGAGAATCGTATCGGTGAAGATGGCTTCGGATTCAAATTTGCGATGAAAACATTGGACGGCGGCCGCATAGGTATTGCTGCCCAAGCGTTGGGAATAGCTGCTGGAGCCTACGACTTAGCATTAGCTTATGCGAAAGAAAGAAAAACTTTCGGGAAACCTATATCACAGCACCAAGCCATTCAGTTTAAACTCGCCGACATGGAAGTGGACATAGAAGCGGCACGTCTGCTCACCTATAAAGCCGCTTGGACAAAAGACCAAGGCCTTCCATATGGCAAGATGGCCGCAATGGCCAAATTACACGCCTCGGAAGTAGCAATGAAACATACAGTAGAGGCCGTACAGATTCACGGAGGGTACGGTTATGTGAAAGAGTACCACGTGGAACGCCTTATGCGAGACGCCAAGATAACTCAGATCTACGAAGGAACTTCCGAAATACAACGTCTTGTGATTGCACGTGAAATATTAAAATAAAATAAGGAGTCTTCTGACTCCTTATTTTAATGCTTTATCAATTCTAGCTAAAAGACCATAATCTTCAAAAGAAAAACTGCCCGAAGAATGCATATGGTATTCAAAGAGAGCCTTAGCTTTTTGCAACATAGCCTTATCCTCACGGATAAAGCCATCATACATCAACAGCTGCGCCAGCGGGCGTATCTGTTCCTTTTCTAAAGAGGAAGCAAAAACAATAATTTCTTCTGCACTCTTTTCCAATAAAGTTATTCTTTCCTGCTTGAAAAAATCCCTATAGCCCTGTTCTATCTCCAGCACATTCTACTTTCACCTCCAGTCTCCCACTTATCCACCATCCAACGACGTAACAAATTTCCCCATCTCATTACCCAGTTCTAGTAACTATSRTACCTTCTTTTTCCAAACCTTAATCGTACCCCATTTATTT
>NZ_JXAC01000217.1 GCF_000814685.1 Sphingobacterium sp. T2 | reverse complement strand
ACCAATGAATGAAGGAAGAACTGCGTAATCTGTCGTAATGTACGGGCCCAATCTGGAAAACAAGGGCCTTTGGTGTTCGTATCCTCGAGGCAACGGCGTAATGCCCGATTGGAAAAGACCTTTCAARRAGATTCCTATCGGTAAGGGAAGAAAATTGGTAGATGGAGAAGAAGTTGCCATATTAACTATAGGTGCATAKAGGTAATTGAAGCTGCTGAAAGCCATTAAGTGAGAATTAAAATACCGAAGGGAATAACGATCCCGGTCACATTAACGATTTGCGTTTCGTCAAACCATTGGACGAAGAATTGTTACACGAAGTGTTCGGAAAGTTCAACAAAATTATTACGGTGGAAGACGGTGCTCTTCCTGGAGGTTTTGGTTCGGCTATTCCTCGAATTTATGTCGGATCATAATTATAAAGCTGAAGTGGTGCGTCTAGGAATCCCGGACGAAATCATAGAACTTGTTGGCTGCCCTTTACCATTAGTTTTTGGCAWCTKACCYTTWACTTGATCGACTTGAAAATCATAACCACAGAGGCGCCATAACTCTTCCTGCTCACCATGTTCTATGATTTTTTCAAGCATCATAAAGGTATGCCAAAAACTATGTAAAGGGCAGCCAACAAGTGCTCAGGTAGGATAATTTATATAGATAAAAATAGGGAAAGAGCTACAAATTTTATGTAGCTCTTTTTTATTTATTATATAGATATTTATTTCTTAAATTAGAGGAAGAAAGTTTTCCACACCTAAGCCTATAACGGTTGTCAGAGAAACAAAAAAAAACAAAATTTTATCACGAAATACAATGTGTGGAAAAAAATGATTTGACATCTATTTATGAACCTTAAAAAGGATAAAATTTTTGTAAAATATTGATTTATAATGAATTGTATTTTTTTGATTCTTTCGCTTTTATAGCTCGGAAATTTTTATCATCTTCGTTGAAAGGGAAAGTTTTAAACAATTTTTTTATCAATAATTGGTTATCAAGTTATTAACAATTTAAGAATGGAAAAAACGTGTACAAGTGTTTGGAATAGTTGCCTTCAAGTGATCAAAGACAACATTCCGGCACAAAGTTTTAAGACATGGTTCGAGCCGGTGAAAGCCGTTCGTTTGGAGGAAAACGTTTTAACTATTCAAGTACCTAGTTTATTCTTTTATGAGTGGTTGGAAGAGCATTACGTAGGTATCCTACGTAAGACGGTGAAGAAGTTTTTGGGAGAGCAAGGTAGATTGGAGTATAACATTGTCGTGGAAAAATCTTCGACGAATACGCCTTATACTACTAACCTACCTTCTAATGGTAATGGTGCCGAAGGTAAGAAGCAATCTATTCCTGTTCCGGTTGCATTAAATAAGAACATAAAGAACCCTTTTGTCATCCCTGGATTAAAAAAGCTGCAGGTAGATCCGCAGTTGAACCAAAACTACACATTTGAGAATTTTGTGGAAGGTGAATGTAATCGCCTTGCCCGCTCTGCAGGATATGCCGTAGCAAACAAGCCGGGAGGAACTTCTTTTAACCCCTTAATGATTTATGGGGATGTTGGTTTAGGAAAGACGCACCTTGTCCAAGCTATTGGTAATGAGATTAAGAAAAACTTACCGGATAAATTAGTGATTTATGTTTCTTGTGAGAAGTTCTGTCAGCAGTTCGTGGATTCCCTTAAAAACAATACGATCAATGACTTTGTGAACTTCTATCAAGCGATGGATGTCATCATCATGGATGATGTACACAACTTCGCCGGTAAGGAAAAAACTCAGGATATCTTCTTCCATATTTTCAATCATTTGCATCAGTCCGGCAAGCAGATAATCCTTACATCGGACAAGGCTCCTAAAGATCTTTCGGGATTGGAAGAAAGATTGTTGAGCCGATTCAAATGGGGCTTGTCGGCAGACATTCAGGTGCCTGACTTGGAAACAAGGATGGCTATTCTGAAAAAGAAAATGTATTCTGACGGTATAGAATTGCCGGAAGAGGTAGTTGAATACGTGGCTACGCAAATCGACAACAGCGTACGAGAACTGGAAGGCGCATTAGTCTCGTTGTTGGCACAAGCAACTTTAAACAAAAAAGAAATAGACTTGAATCTGGCCAAGTCTATGTTAAAGAACTTCGTGAAAAATACACACAAGGAGATTTCTATGGAATATATCCAGAAATTAGTATGTGAGTATTTCGAAGTGCCAGTAGAAATGGTGAAATCTAAAGTACGTAAACGTGAAATAGTTCAGGCTCGTCAGATTTCTATGTATTTGGCTAAAAATCACACCAAAGCTTCCCTGAAATCTATAGGTAACTTCTTTGGTGGTCGCGATCACTCGACAGTGATTTATGCTTGCCAGACCGTAGAAGATTTGATAGAGACCGAACAAAAAGTTCAAATCTTACGTGCAAGACATTCAAAAGAAATTGAAATCGTCATAACCGCGTAGTTCTACTATAGTTTTACTGAATCAAAAAAGGCGAGAAAAATATTTTTCTCGCCTTTTTGCATGATTAGGGATTGTTAAACCGTTTATCTAATAAATTGCATGAATTATGAAAAGTTATTATTGCTGTACTTCGCCTTCTTCTTCTTTCTTCGCGTTTTTCTCTTCTAAATATTTAAGGAATTTCTCTTTTTGTTCGTCAGTAAGCTGTTCTGCAATTTTTTGATTAGCAGAATTTTTAATTCCTTCTAGCTGTTCCTGAGCGGCAGCAGCCTCCAAAGTAGTGTCAGCCTTAATGGCTTCCATGGCTGTTATTTTTTCCAAAACTATCGTGAAGATGGAAGCTTTTTGATCATCGTTCAACGTAAGAACTTCAGTTAATTTTTCTACTTTTTCTTGAGCTTTAGTTTCTGGATTAACATCCTGAGCAAAAGTTAAAGTAATTGCGAATAAGAAGCTTAGACCTGTTAAAATTAATTTTTTCATAGCATTTAAAGTTTTAGTGAACACTTATTATTGAATTCTTCTGGTACTATAACTGTCAAATGCTATGATTTATTGTGTGAATTGTATCGGGTTTGTTACAATTTAACATGTTTTAACAAAAAAGCCTTATTTCACGTGAAATAAGGCCTGATTAATATGAAAAGCACTAATAATATTTAGTTGTTGCCTCTGCGGCCTTCTCCTCTGTTTGGTCTTTGTTGCATTCTTTGTTTTTGGATTTCTTCGTATTTCTTGGTTTGCTCTTCATTCAGGAAAGATTTAATTTTTAGATCTTGCTTTTGACGAAGCTCTTGCATGGCCTTCATGGTTACCTGTCTATCATTATTGTTTTCTTGGAAAACCTTGCGTTGCTCTGTGGCTGTAGCCAATACATACTTATAAATGGAATCTTGTTGCGACTGACTTAGATTCAGTTCTTTGGTCAATCGTTCGGTTTGCATTTTGGCCATATCCTCAGGGTTTCTTTGCTGCATACGACCTCTGTCTTGTGCATGGGATATGGTTATAGTAGCAAATAAAATCAAAACGGATGCTAATAAGTTTTTCATAAGATATAGAATTTTAGATTTATAATTTCTTTTTTGACCGGAGCAGCCAACAAAGGTTTAACGCATTCGGGAAGAAATATAATTTTTTATAAGTAAATCGAATTCTTCCTGTTTTTGATCCAAGAATTGGATACGTATAGGGATATAAAACAGAGGCATTTCCTTGAATAAGGTAGTATCAATACGCTGTATATCTTTTTCTGTGGTTAGAATGATTTTATCCTTACCTTTCATCTGCTCGAATCGGCTCAAAATCTGTTTGTAATCTTTCTCTTCGTATTGGTGGTGGTCGGGAAAAGAAAGCAGTTCTATACGGCAGCCTTGAGCTGTCAGATAATCCGAAAGCGGCTTAGGATTGGCTATTCCGCTTAGTAGGAGCACGTCTGTTCCGTTTAGGTTGAGCTGGCTTTCGTGGCCTGTAAGATTCCGCGCCATGTCATAAGCAATGGTGCTGTAAAAAGGAGGTGCATTACTATGCTTTCTCAGTTTTCTTTCTATTTGTTGTCGCTGGAAATCTGATATTTCGGTAGGACACTTTGTGATAACGATGCAGTCGGCTCTTTTGGCCGAGGAGAGCTCATCCCTGAAATTGCCTGTAGGAAGCATCAAAATTGGATTCATTAAAGATTGAAAATCAAACAGCAAAACGGAGAATCCCGGTTTGAGTTTCCTATGTTGAAAAGCATCATCAAGCAGGATGACATCACATGACGCTTTTATCTGTTCTATACCGTAACAGCGATTTTCACAGACATATACCTGAATATCCGGAAATTTTCTTTTGAACTGCAGCGGCTCATCCCCCACCTCTCTTGCGGAGGAAGATGTGTCTACCCTGCGGAAACCTTTGGTTGTGCGTCCATATCCACGGCTAAGGGTGGCAATACGTGTATCTTTCTTCAGAAGGCGTATCAGATATTCGGTTAGAGGGCTTTTGCCAGTACCTCCTACGGCAAGGTTTCCCACCACGATAGTAGGAATGTCGAAAGACTGAGAATGGAAAATCCTTAGATCATAACATTTGTTTCTTATCCATACAACAAGATGATAGATAAGGCTGAAGGGAAACAAAAGCCATCGCAGAAGGAATATCATTTTTTTATGACTTTTAATCCTACGTCATTGATTTCCGTAAGGGGAGTTTTACGCATATTCTGCTCTATGCGGAAAATATAAGATCCCGTATCCGGAAAGACGAAATCTGTTAATGCTAGATGCTGCACTTCGACAAGGGAGCCGGCAGTTTTTCCTTTCCAGCGTCCATCCAACTCGGCCAATGAAATTTCGTGGCGATAGGCCGTGTCTTTGATGCCTTTTCCCTGTTGGTGTAACAGCAAAAACAGGTTGGAAAAGTCATACTGGTTGGTATGACGCACATTGATATAGATATCGTTATTTAGCTTTGTTGTCTTCTAACCTTCACTTCAAAGGTAGGAATATCTCTCGTACTCCCAAGAGCGATCAGCTATGGCCACATTTTTTTTCATAAAAGGCGCCATCGCTGCAGGAGGCAAGCAGACCTAGTATAGCTAAATATCTTTTCATAATAAAAAAGAAGAGTGGAGAAGATTATTCTCCTACTTGTTTGTTTTGTTTATCTGTAATTTTTTGTTTTTATTTCTGTTGTCTAATTCTTCCTTTTCTTCCTCTGCTTGCTTCTTTAGGTTTTGTCTGCTTTTTCGTTTGTTTTTGATWACTCTCTTGCTTTTTCTTTCTTTCGTCGGAGTCTCTTGCTGCTTTTTTCTAGCTTTTTGCT
>NZ_JXAC01000216.1 GCF_000814685.1 Sphingobacterium sp. T2 | reverse complement strand
GTTTTTCATATTTTTTTTAAAAAAATTGAAAAAACAACGCATAAGTAATTCTAATTTATGATGCATTACCACAATACCAGTAGAGAATGTAAAAACTGAAAGGTTTTTGTCTATAAATAAAAAGGCCGAAACAATTGTTCCGGCCTTCTATTTATTAATATTTTTATTATTAATTCAGCTTTGCGTCGTAGTCACTCTCATTGCCCAACCTATCCACCGCCTTTACGGCTACCGCATTCAGCTTTTCTCCATCTTTGTATAGGGCAAGTTCTCTTGCTGTAATATTACTATCCAAAATTTCTATTTGCCACTCCTTTCCGTAACGGTAGTATAATACATAATGCCGGATTTGGTCGGGCTGCTTGTGCAACCATTTTGCATGCGCATTATTTCCCTCTACAGTCAATAATAAGGTAGGGCTGAGCAGCGGATTTGCCGGCAACCACGGAGAGCGAGGTACCAAAGCTTTTTTCTTATATGGTCCTTGAACTAGTGAAGAAAGCATCTCCGGGCTTTTGGTCAATCCTGCAATACTCCAATGTACCTGCCCAGGGCTGTTAGGCACAATCTCACGCGTTGCGGTAATCTGATTAAGAATCTCTGTAGGTCTGTGTGCCGCTTTCACTGCTACGGTATTCAACCCAGGCCACAGATGTCTCTTGTATCGTATTTTCGGACTCCCACCATTTAAGTAGAGAGACGAAACTTTGTTGTGGTGGCTCGATAGGCCAATAAAGCTGTGGTGTGAAATAGTCTACCCACCCTTCATTAAGCCATAACTTAGCATCTGCATACAGCTCGTCATACTGCGAACGACCCCGTAACCCCCGCAGGATAGCCCGGCTTCCAAATACCGAAAGGGCTAAGACCGAATTTCACGAAAGGCTTTTCTGCTTTAATTTCTTTGTAAATACGCTCGATAAAGATATTGACATTGTGTCTTCTCCAGTCTGCACGGCTTAAGGTACCACCATTGTCTTTATAGCTTTTCCATGTCTTGTGATCCGGGAAATCGCCACCATTGTAGCTCGCATATGGATAAAAATAATCATCGAAATGTACGCCATCGATATCGTAGCGTTTCACGATGTCATTTACTACACGAGAGGCATGATCTTGCGTCCTAGGGTCGGCAGGATCAAACCAGTACATTCCATTTTTAAGGCGTACGACGTAGTCTGCCGCTTTCTTAGCCATGGATTTTTCTGTCACCTCTCCTCCGTTGGTATGATGAGCACGGTAAGGATTCAGCCAAACATGCAGCTCCAACCCTCTTTTGTGTGCTTCTTCTACCCAAAAGGCCAAAGGATCGTAATACGGCTCTGGCCGCTTGCCGATCTCTCCGGTCAAAAAGTAAGACCAAGGTTCGTAAGAGCTTTCATACAAAGCATCTGCCGACGGCCTTACCTGAAATATCACCGCATTGAAATTATGATTTTTCAACAGATCCAAAAGAGCTATGGCTTCCTGCTTTTGCTGCTCCGTTGTCAAGTTACGCTTTGACGGCCAGTTAATATTGGCAACTGTAGCCACCCATGCCGCACGAAATTCACGCGGAACGACAGGCAAATCCAGTCTTATCTTCTCCTTTTTAACTTCGGCAGTGGCTTTTGAAGTAGCTGTATTAACTGCCGTGTCCTTCTTTGTATTTTCCAGAGGAACTGCAGGAACGCTAACTTCTGTAGGCTGTGTAGCTGAAACTTCAGTCGTCACCGCAGAGGTCGTCGGATTAGGTTTCGGTTTACTTGATTTACAGGACATAGACAAAGCCAACAATAAGCTCGCTGCCCAAACGGATATAACTTGTATTTTCATAGGTTACAAAACTAAGGTATATACTTTTATTTTCTCCAAGATAAATGCTAAATATACCGGAATATACTTATTACCTTATCTTTTCCCCCATAAAATAAACAGATTCCACCTCAAATGTAGAAGAGAACACTAAAACGTTAGCCACAGTTCCTTCCGCAAGGCGACCTATATCTTTACGTCCAATTAGATCTGCGGGATAGAGAGTGGCCATGCGCAACGCTTCATCAAGCGCTATGCCTACCCTACTGACACAGTTTTCCACGGCTTTAAGCAGGGTAAGGGCAGACCCGGAAAGCGTACCATCAGGCAACACATAATGATCACCATTAAGCACGTGTTTATAAATTCCTTTATTGCATGAGGCCACCGCATCTGTTATCAAAAAAAGCCGCTCCCGCAGCAGCAGCTTGCTAAGCTTTACCGCCTCAAAATCCACATGTATACCGTCCACAATGATGGAAGCGCATACTGAAGGATGTAGAAAAGTGGCCCCCGGAACCCCTACGTTACGGTGATGCAAAGGAGACATCGCATTCCATAGGTGCGTCACCGCTCTAACTCCTGTATCGAAGGCAGCCATTGCCTCTTCCCGTGTAGCATTAGAATGCCCGGCACTCAACAGAACGCCACGCTCTAGGAGAAAACGAACACAAGCCTCACTTACATTCTCCGGCGCAATAGTCATCATCTTCACAGCATCACCATGCTCAGCAAAAAGTTCTTCCAAGACAGACACTTGGGGCTCAACGATAAGCTCCTGAGGATGGGCGCCCCGCTTAGCCGCATTAAGGAAAGGTCCTTCCAGATGCAGCCCCATAGCTACCTTCGGCGCAGCTTCCTCAAAAACAGCCATAGCTCTCCTAAACACTTCCAACGTATTTGTTGCCAAAGTAAGATAAAAAGAGGTGCATCCTTGTTCTAACAAATGACATTCTATTTTATGTAATGAGTCTACCGTAAGCTCCGCGGAAAACAGCTCCTCTCCACTGCCATAAATCTGAAGATCTATAAGCCCGGGACAGATATGACTTCCTCCTACATCTGCCTGCTCGTAGCCATCCGGTATATCAGAAATATCCACAATACCCCGAATGGTAGGGCCGGAAATCAACAAGGCTTTATCACGAAAAATGTCATATTCAGAATAAATAATACCATTGATCAGCGCTATTGTTCCTTTTCATTATTCAGTTATATTTAAAACGTACCTTGTAATTGCCATAAAGGCATTGTAACTTAGTCTTCCGGACAACAACTTCTAATAATCGCCCGTTGTCCGCCTAACAACCTTCCTCGAGGTCTTTTAATCTTGGAAATTATAAATATTTATACACAAAAAGAGATATGTCACAGAAAATAATTATCAACACCTCAAAGGCGCCAGCAGCCATAGGCCCTTACAATCAAGCGGTAAAAGCCGACAAAACGTTATATGTTTCCGGTCAGATTCCTTTAATCCCCGAAACCATGGAATTGGTGACTTCAGGAATCGAAGATGAAACCCACCAAGTATTCAAAAATATCCAAGCTATTCTCGAAGAAGCAGGATACGGTTTGGAAGATGTCGTCAAAGCTTCAATCTTCCTAAGTGACATGGATTATTTTGGCAAAGTAAACGAAATCTATGCGCAATACTTTACCGCTAATCAACCGGCACGCGAATGTGTGGCTGTAAAAACCCTTCCAAAAAACGTAAATATCGAAATTTCCGTCATTGCCTGGAAAGCTTAACAAATGACAACCTTAAATTTCCAATAGCGGTGTCTTCCAAAGAAGATACCGCTATTGTTTTTAGCCCTCGAAAAATTTTCAAAAAATTTCGTTTTCCCCGGTAACAAAACTTTCAGCCTGTTGATATAATGGTAAATCAGATGGTTGAACATATTAAAATCAAATATTATGAAAACGAAATTTAACTGTACTCTTATCGCATTAGCTCTTAGTGCTACAATATCATTGTTCTCTTGTAAGAACGAAACAGAGGTCATATCTCAATTGGCAAACCCGTCATCGATAGGATTTAACCATATCCGACAAAAAGCTTTAGAAGATATCTCCATCAAAAAAGGAATTTAAAGCGGAAGAAGGTTTAGAATTTACAACAGATAAAGGAACTAAAATCAAAGTCCCTGCAAACTGTCTGCTCGACAATAACAATACTCTTGTAACAGGAGAGGTTACGCTCTCTTTTGTCGAGATGTATGATCGAGGCAATATGGTTATCACCAACAAACCTTTAATGGGCAAAAATGAAAATGGGGACTTGCTGCCTTTAATTACTGGAGGTCAATTCAATATCGAAGTATACAAAAACAATCAAAAACTTAGAGCTGGATGTCCTTTCTATGTAAATATTCCTGCCGGCTTAACCGGAGGGTTGGATAGTGACATGAAACTTTGGTTCGGAAACATCGACGAAGAAGGTGACTTGACATGGGAGGAAGTTACAGGTGAAGGAAACCAAGGTAAGCGTGCTGGCATAACCCCAAATTCGGACTATGCGACTTACGACATCTGGTCTAATGAATTTGGATGGACCAACGTGGATAGATTTGCCGGAGAGCCTGATCCTAAAGCTCAGATAAAGGTTACCGTACCTGCCGCCTATAACCACACCAATTCTGCCGTTTACCTTTCTTACGAAAACGAACGAAACTTACTGGCTAGGTTAGACATTTACGATTCACAAGAACATTTCTTCACTGAACATTATGGCTTCTTGCCTGTCGGAAAAAATGTACATATCATTTTCACTTCCGAAAGCAATGGATCTATAGTCTACGCCATCAAAAAAAGTCACCATAGCACCAAATGCTATCTTCAACATCAGCGAAAACGAATTAGCGCTTACCTCAAAAGAAAACTTGATTAACCAGATTAATAATCTAAACTAAATTCCCTAATGTACTCACTGAGTTGGTACGGGCCATTCCTTCAGGAATGGCCTTTTTAGCTTGTACTAATACGAAACTATTTGCAGCAGCTGTAAGCTTTATGCTGCGAAGCACATCTATTTTTTGTAAATTAGCTGCAAGAGAGATGGCTGATATTTCGTTAATAACTCCTATAGAATACCTCAAAGGTGTAGGGCCTCAGAAGGCCGATGTACTCAAAAAAGAGTTACAGATATTCACTATTGGAGATTTATTGCAATACTATCCGTTTCGTTATATAGACCGCACCAAATTCTATAAAATACGGCAGCTACATCCCGATCTTGTGGGCGCCCAAGTATTGGGACGTCTTGTTCAACTACAAGAAGCCGGTGAGAAGAAATCTAAACGCCTTGTAGGCCTCTTCAGAGACGAAACAGGAACCATGGAGCTGGTGTGGTTTCAAAGTATAAGCTGGCTTAAGAAAAGCCTTAAGGTAGGAGCAGCATACATCATCTACGGCAAACCCTCCCTATTCAACGGACAGATCTCCATGTCTCATCCCGAAATGGAGCTCTTTAACGCTCAGGAAAAGAAGCTGGGCAACCTGACTATGCAGCCTGTATATTCTTCTACCGAAAAGCTGAAAAAATTCAATCTCGACACCAAAGGGATACAACGTCTACAGCAGACTGCTCTAGAGTCCGTATATTCTTCACTGCAGGAAACACTGCCCGCCTATCTGGTTGAGAAGTACAACCTGATGCCGTATCCTAAGGCCATGCTATCCATACATTTTCCGCAGAATACGGAGGAGCTTAATGGAGCTCTCAAACGCTTGAAGTTTGAAGAACTTTTCTTCATACAGCTGAAGCTTCTTCGTAACAAGCAGCTCAACACCCAAAAGTTTAAAGGACACCGCTTTGATAAGGTCGGCGAGAAGTTCAACACCTTCTACCAAACACGCCTTCCTTTTCCTCTGACCAGTGCACAAAAACGAGTAATCAAGGAAATAAGACACGACACCAATACGGGAGCACAGATGAACCGCCTCGTGCAGGGAGATGTCGGTTCCGGCAAAACTGTCGTCGCCTTGATGAGTATGCTGCTGGCCGTAGACAATGGCTATCAGGCCTGCATGATGGCACCGACTGAAATTCTTGCTACCCAGCATTATAACGGCCTCAAAGAACTCTTGGGTAATGATATCTGCAACATCAAACTGTTGACCGGGTCTACCTCCGCCAAAGAACGCCGTATCATACACCAAGAGACTGGAAGACGGAACCTTAGATATTCTAATAGGAACACACGCCCTCATTGAAGATAAGGTCAAATTCAAAAATATA
>NZ_JXAC01000215.1 GCF_000814685.1 Sphingobacterium sp. T2 | reverse complement strand
TGTTTTCTCTAGTGTTAGTAAATAAACAACAAATAACTATCATGCGATCTGCATTTATCAACTCTTCCAATATTGTTGTAGGCTCTTTCTACGCCAAAGTGAATTCTTGGAAAGAATATATGTACTTGGCAGAAACCAACAAAGATCTGATGGATGAAAATGCATTGTTGCGCTTTCATCTGCAAAATCTCCTAGATAAAGACAGTGCAGAACATGCTCTGTTTTTGGACTCCCTTCCCAAAGATATAGATCACAATAGATACGAATTTATAGTTGCTTCAGTAGTAAACAACAGTGTACATCACCGAAGCAATTATATCACCATAGACAAAGGATCTCTTGATGGTATTGAAAAAGATATGGGTGTAATAACCTCTAACGGTGTGGTAGGAACCGTTCAAAACGTTTCTCCTCACTTTAGCACCATCAAATCACTATTACATCCGGACACCAAAATTTCCGTAACCATTGATTCCAATGCTACAGCTTTTGGTTCTCTTGTATGGGGAAACAATACCGAGCCCCGCTTTGCAATGGTTAGAGATATTCCGAATCACGTCAAGCTTTATATAGGTCAACCTATCTTCACCTCCGGATATTCCACTAAATTTCCGAAAGGCATAAAAGTAGGTCATATCGTACAGACAGATATTGTAAGCGGAGGGTCGTTTAAAGATGTACGCATCTTACTGACGACTAAATTTGAGCAACTGCATCACGTCTATATTGTTAAAGATAAATTAGCGAAAGAAAAGCTGGAACTCGAAGCGGGAAACGACAACAATGGCTAAAGTAATTATATATAACATTATTCGATTTGTAATATTACTGATTCTGCAAGTAGCTGTATTGAAAAACTTCGGATATTATAATATAGCTGTAACCTATCCGTATATCCTTATCATCCTGTTGTTACCTATAGGAATACCCAACTTGGTCTTATACGTATTAGCCTTCTTGACCGGCTTGTGTGTGGACGCTTTCTACGACAGTATAGGGATTCACGCTTCGGCTTGCGTAGCTTTAGCTTTTTTCAGGATATTCTTTCACAACATCACCATCGAAGTCGAAGAGAGAAGCTCCTTTAATACCCCATCGTGGGGAAGCAGAGGATTCAAATGGTACAGTACCTATATCCTTTTAGGGACATTCATTCATCATCTCGTACTATTTTTGGTAGAATCTTTTTCTTTTTCGAATATCTTACAGACATTATTAAGTGTCGTACTAAGTTCTTTGATGACTTGTATTGTCATCTTCATCATTAGTTTGCTGACATATCAGAAAAAAACACGGATATTGAGCAATTAATAAGGAATTATTATGAATAGTTTTTTTCAGCGAAAATATATCATACAAGGAATTATTCTGATAGTTGCCTTAACTCTTATCGCTCGATTGTTCTATCTCCAGATCATCGACGATTCTTATTTATTATCAGCCAATAACAACGTCCTACGTAAAGTAATAGAATATCCTGCTCGAGGGATTATCTTGGATCGCAATGGCAAGATTCTGGTACAGAATGAACCAGTGTATGATCTTATGGTCATCCCTAAAGAAGCAAAAAATAATTGACACTCTTCTACTATGTAATCTTCTGGGCATAGATAAGGAGGGCTTTGAAAAAAGAATGAAAAAAGCTCGTGAACACTCTCCTTACCGAGCATCCATTTTCGAAAAGCTTATCCCTAAAGAGACGTTTGCCGTTTTGCAAGAACATATGGATAAGTTCAACGGTTTTTACACCGTTGATAGAAATATCCGGACCTATCCGGACAGCATAGCAGCCCAATTCTTAGGATATATTCAGGAGGTAAACGAAAAAGATATTGAGCGTTCCAACGGCTTCTACCGCGCAGGAGATTATATCGGCGCCTCTGGAGTAGAACGTTCCTATGAGGAGCTCCTACGTGGCACCCGAGGGGTTAAAAACCTGATGGTAGACGCCTGAATAGACCGCAAGGCTCCTTCATGAACGGCAAGTACGATACGCTGGCTGTTGCCGGGGAAGGCCTTATATCTTCATTGGATAAAGACCTTCAAATACTAGCAGAAAAGCTCATGCGCAACAAATCGGGCTCTATCGTGGCTATAGAACCTTCTACCGGAGAAATATTGGTCTATGTGAGCAGCCCTTCCTACAATCCTAACCTTATGGTAGGACGTGAGCGGGGCAACAACTATATGAAGTTGCTCAGGGATCCGAACAAACCTATGTTCAACAGACCTATTCAGGCCTCCTACCCTCCGGGATCAGCATTTAAAGTTATTGCAGCCCTTACAGCCCAACAAGCCGGTGTTATTAACGCTAAGACAACCTTCTTTTGCCCTGGGGGATATTATGTGAATGGTGCCAAAATGCGCTGTACCCATGTGGACGGTACTACAGACCTCGTAAAATCCATCCAAAATTCGTGTAACACCTACTACGGATATGTATATGCTCGTATGCTGGAATCCAGAGGAATGCCTCCATATAAGGCATACGAACTTTGGCGAGAGTCACTAATGAAATTTGGCTTAGGAAATCCTTTGGGTATTGACCTTCCTGGAGAAAAGGGTGGCAACATCTATCCTGCCGAATATTACACCAAACGGTTCAGAAGTAACAAGTGGACTTCGTCATTTAATATTTCTTTATCTATCGGTCAGGGAGAGCTCGGCATCACACCTCTTCAGATGGCCAATGTGATGGCGATAATAGCAAACCGCGGCTATTATTACCGTCCTCACCTTATCAAAGGATATAGGACAGAAGAAAATCGTCAAAAAGGAGTTTACCGAAAAAATATGGGCGGGCGTGGACGCTCAATATTACGAACCTGTAATCGAAGGGATGAGTCGTGCCGTTTCCAGAGGTACCGCTACCGGCGCCCGAATCCCAGGAATTGAGATGTGTGGCAAAACAGGAACCGTCCAAAATCCACACGGCGAAAACCATTCTGTGTTTTTTGCTTTTGCACCGCGCGAAAACCCTAAAATCGCGATCGCCGTCTTCGTCGAAAATGCAGGGTATGGAGGAACTTGGGCTGCCCCTATTGCCAGTATGATCGTGGAAAAATATATTCGCGATACCATATCCATGTCCAAGCATGTGCAGGATAGAATAATGAATACGAACATCCTGCCATTCAAAAAGAAAAGCACACCGGAAGTGAAAAAAACAGATAAACAAGATAACAATTCGAAGAAAGATTCAACAACTGCCAACAAACAAGTTGCATATCAAGAGAATAAAGAGTCAAATATCTTAGTTCATCATAGCCAAGTCAGAAAAAATTATGCACAACGATAAGAAAGGTTTTTTGGGAAGAATTGACTGGGTCACTATATGCCTCTGGTTCACGCTGTGCCTTATCGGCTGGTTCAACATCCATGCAGCCGTATATGATGCAGAAAATCCGGGCATCTTTAATATGGCTACCAACTATGGCAAGCAGTCTATTTACATCTTCACAGCCTTGATTATCGGTTTCAGCATACTTATCATCGACCAACGCTTTTTCTATTTCGGCACCGCCCTTCATCTATTTTGTGGTCATTCTTCTTCTTATCGCAGTGCTCGTGATAGGACGCAATGTGGGAGGTAACCAAGCCTGGATACCTCTGGGAAGTTTCCGTCTGCAGCCTTCTGAATTTGGTAAGCTGGCCACCTGTCTATTGCTTGCCTATTACCTTAATACACAGACCAACAAGCTTCCAAGCTTTAAAGCACTGTTAATAGGTGCCAGCATCGTACTTTTTCCCGTTTTCCTAGTCATGTTGCAACCGGACACAGGTTCTGCTTTAGCCTTCTTCTCTCTCATTTTTGTATTCTACAGAGAAGGGTATGTAGGCACCAAACTACTGATTTTTGGAGGCTTGGCCATCCTGCTTTTCATCATGGCTCTTCTTATAAACCAATGGATTCTGATAGGAATTATAGCAGCCATCTGTGTGCTTTTCATTTTTCTTTTAGGGAAGAAAAGAAAATATATCATTGATCTCAGCATCATCTTCGCCGTGGCCAGCGTCTTTGTCATGAGTGTAGATTTCGCTTACGAAAAAATCCTTCAGCCGCACCAACGTAACCGCATTGACATCATATTAGGAAAGATGGATGACCCAAAAGGTCAAGGTTACAACCTGAATCAATCCAAGATTGCTATTGGTTCGGGAAAACTCTTCGGCAAGGGGTATTTGCAAGGGACACAGACTAAATACAATTTCGTGCCCGAACAAAGTACAGACTTTATATTTTGTACTATTGGCGAAGAATGGGGCTTTGTCGGCTGCGTAACATTGATAGCTTTATATGTATTCCTTCTATTCCGGATAATACATATCGCAGAACGACAGCGAACCACCTTTGCTCGTGTTTATGCCTATGGGGTGGCCTCCATCCTATTCTTCCACTTCTTTATCAATATTGGCATGACCATAGGTATAGTTCCTGTTATAGGTATTCCTCTTCCTTTTATCAGCTACGGAGGGTCTTCATTATGGAGCTTTACTATACTTCTATTTATTCTGTTGAAGTTTGACTCTATGCGCAAAGGCTTATCACCTAACTAAAGCGTCTTAAGATAAGTGGTCTTTACCTCATCAATCTTTTCCATCTTCTGAATAAAAGTATTGACCTGCATCTTACGCATCTCCACCGTCATGGAGCACGAGTTATCAAACTGTTGATTCAATACCGTAATACCTTCTTCTTTAATGACTCGCATCACGTCATTCATCGAAAGGTATTCAAACTCTATGCAGTAAACATCATTTACGGTACGCTCGATGATAATGGCATTCTCAAGGGCTTCTTGTGTCGCCGTCTTATAAGCGTTGATTAAGCCGGGCACACCAAGTAGGGTACCTCCAAAGTAACGGACCACCACGACCAGAATATTAGTGACATCTTTGGAAAGAAGGACATTTAAAATAGGACGGCCTGCCGTACCGGAAGGCTCCCCATCATCGTTTACCCTATAAATCGACCGATCGGGAGTAAGTCTATATGCCCAACAGTGATGACGAGCCTTTGGATGCTCAGCCTTTACACCTGCGATAATCTCTTTCAGCTGATTCTCATCCCTAAATGGAAAAGCATACGCAATAAATTTACTGCCCTTATCCTTAAAAATGCCTTCCGCAGGTTCTTCTATAGTCAGATACGTATCTTCAAATAGACTCACAGATATGCTATTAATATAATCGATATAACCGCCAAAAGCAGTCCAATCTTGTTCAACAAAGTCAATTTCTCCTTAAAAACAAATACTCCCACCAAACTGCCCAAAACTATTACCCCTACATTCATCGTCGTAAATACGATGGAAGGATTATCAGAAATGGCTCTATGTGCCCGCATATAGTAGTAGATATTTGCAAAATTAAACAATCCTAAAAACAATCCCCAAAGTATAGCGTCTTTATCCCACCTTTGTCTATTAGTCCAGCTGAAATATAATAATATCATAAAAGCAAAAATCATTGCCCCCACAAACACCAAAAACATGGAAGTAGTATACGGAATATTCTTATATTGAGCCACCTGCTTGAAAAGAATATCTATAAATCCCATACCTATAAAAACAATAAAAGGATATATATTCTTGCTGTTCGGCTTATCCTCATGATTACGCCAGCTCACAGAACAGATCACGGCTACTACCCCGATAAGGATTCCTATAATCTTCCGAACTTGTACCGCTTCATTAAAGAGTATAAAAGAAGCAATAAGCGGTATAAACAGCGACATACGCTGTGCCACATCGGTCTTTACAATACCACTATATCTTACCGCTAACGCTATAAAGATAAAAAGACAAGGCAACATGATTGCCAAAGGCAAATAATATAGATAAGGCAATGTAACCTCTTGCAACACCCCAATATCCGGTCGGAAAAGAAAATAAGTGAGCGCAACGGTAGTCGGATAGTTCCACAACACCATCTGTTGTACGTCAACACTCCTCTTACGGGCTATTTTTATCAAAACACCAACCAAAACGCTACAGCATACACTCAATAAAACATATATCATTATATGGAACTCTTATTACAGCACAATAATATCAAATAATCTTCATATTTGATAATTCATAAAAACCACTTAAAAAGACATACTTTTTACCTAAAAAAAAACAAACATTTTTATAAAAAAATAAGCTCTTTTTTTGATGAAAAATCAACACAAAAAAAGTATAAAAAAACAGACAATAAAAAAACTTAAAATAGCTGAATATTAATATTTTAAAAATTATACACATAAAAAACACAGTTAATTTTAAGCTATTTTTTTTTGAATTTTTTTAATAAAAAAATACACATTTTTTTACCCATTTAGCACAACAAAAAAGCCAAAAAATCAAAAAAAAATTATAATTTATTTTGGAATTAAAAAAAAACTGTTTTACATTTGAATCATCAAAACAAGGACATGAATAATTTTAACACATATTACTTTTTCAACTTCTTTTATTTTAGAAATAAAGGA
>NZ_JXAC01000214.1 GCF_000814685.1 Sphingobacterium sp. T2 | reverse complement strand
CTTAAACTCACCCACATATCCATACTCTTCCGGTACCGGAACCAACACAATCTGGTTTTTATTATCACGTTGATAAAAAGAAAGATTAGCGGTGACTCTGTTCTTTATAAACGACTTATAGAAATTAACCTCATACTGATCAACATACGCCCATTCAAGCCCGTAGCCGACCCATCCGCGGTTATACGGTCTTGATGAAGCCGCATTGCCATAAAATGAAAGAACATTGGACTCTCCCGCCCAATTCAGGTTAGAATAGTATTGAGGTCCTACAGCAAATCGGCTGTCATAATTGATTTGTATAACCGCGGATGGGTCGGCTACGGGCTTGAATGGGCGTATGTTGATCAGTATGAGGTTAATTTCTATAAGTCGTTTATAAAGAACAGAGTCACCGCTAATCTTTCTTTTTATCAACGTGATAATAAAAACCAGATTGTGTTGGTTCCGGTACCGGAAGAGTATGGATATGTGGGTGAGTTTAAGAATGGTCTAGCGATTCGCAATAGAGGGATTGACTTAGATTTTATGGCAAGGGTCGTAGATAAGCCGGAGAATTTCAGCTGGACGACAAACGTCAATCTGAATATAAATAGAAACGAGGTTACGGCACTTCCTAACAAGCTGAACCAGCTTGTGATAGGAGACCGCTTGTTGGAGGTAGGGAAGGCTGGTGATGCTTTTTGGCTTTATCAGAATGAAGGCATCTTCAAGAGTGATGCCGAAGTACCTGTGTCGGGCGGCGTGAAGTTAAATTTTGATGGCATCCCTTTTCAATATGGAGATCCAAGATGGAGGGACCAGAACAATGACTCCCAAATTACAGAACTGGATAAGATTGTAATTGGAAATGCCTTGCCTAAGGTGTTCGGTGGATTCAACAACCGTTTCAGCTATAAGAATATTGATCTTAGTATAGATTTATATTTTGCCCTAGGACAGAAGGCTATCAATGAACGTGCTGCAAACAAATATAACTTCATCAACAACGAATCCAATAACAGCATATCTTCCATTCGAGAGATTTTCCACTGGCAGCAGGATGTTGACATCAGCAAATATCCGTTGTACAATGTGTGGAGTAGTATAAATCCATATCGCGTAGATCAGGATCTTTTCTTGGAAGATGCGTCTTTCCTGAAGATACGAGGTGTGACTTTGGGCTATAGTCTTACCAAAGCCACATTTTTGGAAAGGGTGAAAACGTTGCGTAGAGCATATATTTATGCTACGGTAAACAATCTGTACACTTTCTCGAAATTTTCTGGAAGAGACCCTGAGCTGGTGAACTTCAATGGATACTATGATGGATATGGTATGCCACTGACACCGACTTATACCTTAGGATTTAAGTTAGACCTATAATTATTACTAGCCAATTATGAAGAAGATATTCAATATAATTACCATACTAGTAGGGGCTATGGTATTGCATAGTATGGCGGTATCCTGCGATGATAAGTTGGCTGAGCCGAGTGGCGAAGTAGCTTCGGAAACATTACAGTGGACGAGTATTTCGGATACCAAGTCTGCCCTTATGGGCCTCTACAGTTTGTTGCGTACAGCGTTGGTGGAAAACAATTCTCATTGGATTTATGGGGAGTTGCGTCACGGCGATTTTGTTTCCTACAATCGCTCGGACCTCAGTGCTGTGAACGCTAATAATCTGAAGGCCTCTTTTCCTTTGATTAAGAATCTTTCGAACTGGAGAAGATTCTATGCAGTAATTAATGCTGCATCTATCTTTATCGAGAGAGCTCCAGAGGTGCGAGAGAGAGATTCACGCTATACCGAGCAAAATCTAAAGATGGATATTGCCCAAGCGCGTGCTATACGGCTTTCGCCTATTTCTACATGACCCGTATTTGGGGAGACGTACCTTTGATAACTAAATCTTTTGACGATGGTTCATTCGAACATCGTCCGAAAACAGATAGTCAGACTGTACTTAATTTTGCAGAGAGTGAGCTGCTTACTGCAGTAGTAGACTTGCCTTATACCTACGGAACTTCGACGGTGTTGTATTACGGCCAGACCAACAGCTATTGGAGAAAAGCCCTGTTTAATAAGCTTACAGCGTATGCTGTGCTAGCCCATATTGCTGCATGGCAGGGCAAATATATTAATGTAGATACCTATACACAGTTTATTCTGAACAACTATACCAATATTTCTATAGACTATATTACCAATATTGGTAACCTCACCGGTTTATCGGGTATATTTTCGAATAATTACAGCGGTGGACAGTTGTTATCTATTCCTGCACCGTATATATATGGGGAGGCCACAGCAACGGGACATATTGAAGAGCTTACGTTGGCTGAGCCGCTTATCACTAAACAGCGTCCGGATATATATGTACCGAAAGATAGTATTGTCAAAATTTTTGACGATATCAACGATACCCGCTTTGGTATAGATACTATTTCCGGATTGACAAGAACTAATTACTTCACCAACTACAGTGGGGAGATTCCGATTTTCAGTAAGATTAAAATTATTAGGGATGGTGTGTCGGATGGTGCTTATGGTGTCTTTGGTTCTAATCTTATTTTCACGCGTCTTGAAGAGATAGCTTTGTTACGAGCTGAAGCTCTAGCTGTACTTGGATCTCGTGATGATGCTATTACTATGCTCAACAGGGTGAAGATAAATCGTGGTGTACGTACCTATTCTATAGCCTCTACTACTCCGTTGATAGATGAGATTTTCAATGAGCGAAGAAGAGAGCTTATGGGAGAAGGATGGAGATGGTACGATCAGGTGCGCCTCAACAAACTGAAAAATGTTAATCCTGAGATTGTTAGGCTCATCGAACAAGGAGGAATTTACTGGCCAATCTCTACGGAGGTGTTGAACAAAAATACGGCCATAGAACAGAATGATTATTGGAAATAAAGTCTTCATCGGTATGAAAACACTATCAAAAATCATATTGCCAATCTTGATTTGGCTGAACATAAGCTGTGATAAAGGAGACATGTATTATTACGATTATAATACGGAAACTCCGCAATATGACGGCACGATTTACGATTATATCAAATCTCAACCGGGAGTGTATGATTCCTTGCTCCTAGTTCTGGACCGTCTGCCGGATCTTAGAGCCAAGTTGCAGCATCCGGATTCTACATATACCTTGTTTGCGGTGACCAATAGAAGCTTTGACATCGCTTTGGAAGCCTTAAATACCACCCGTGCTATCACGGGAAGACCGAGTCTATATCTCGAAGATGTAGGTTTGATAGATCTGGACTCTATGATGAACCGCTATGTCATCAACGATGCTTAACAATACGGAACAGTTAAAGCCTTTTATCGACGGACAGGTGGTATTCAGCACGAAACACAATTACAGAATGCATATACAATATAGAGTGCTGAATGCTTCGGGTATGGTAGGAGGAGGACAGCAGCAGTTGATTTTCAGTGATACAAACAATTCCATTTTCCAGAGATATTGGCAACGTGTGAACACTACCGTGGTAAACGTGACAACGAAGAATGGTATTATCCACATTCTTTCGGCAGGACATGACTTTGGATTCGGAAAGTTTACAAGTAAATATTCTTCACAGTAATTAAACCATGAAAGTCGTGAAAAAGGGAACATTCTATCTATCTATCCTCTTTGGATTGGCGAGCTGCTTTTCGTGTAAATCCTTTATTCCGGAAAGTTTGGACGCTTTAGGGGATGATATTAATTATATGGTTAAGGAGTTTACCCCAACATTGGGACGCAAGACTCTTTATGAAAAAGCGGTGAACGTTGGAAATTCTTCGACCTTGCCGCTGGAATTTAAAATCATCAACGTACGTACTGTCGAAGGAGATCCTGCTACAGAACTTACGGACAAGTTTCCCGTGAAAGTATGGAAAGCCAGCTACACGGGAGAGGAAAAATCCTTGGAAGAGATTGAAGCTAAACGTGAAATAGAGTACCATTCCATTTTGGAGATAGGTAAGAATTCTGGAGACATTATGTTTTGGGATTTCGGCAACTCGAACTGGATACGTACACAGCCGGATTCCTGCTATGTTTTTGATGTGGAAATAGCTAATTCGGGAGGTCGTCGTTATGCACGTAACCTTCGTCTTAAGCCTTATAAGGAAAGACCTTACGAGCCCTCTCAGTACAATTATGAGACAGGCTTGGCTACAAGGGCTGCCTTGACACCTTCTCAGGTGTCCAACCTTTATGGCGAAAGAACGGGAGATTTAATTTTCCCATCGGACATAGATGTGTTTGTGTTCAGACATTATGACAATACGGCGGCAACGAAGACACTGACCATAAGTGTGTTGGATTCCATGAACAATTATATTGATATCCAAAAGTTTAAGAATACGGATTGGAAAAATATGCTTCATGGTTTTAACCAACGCTTTGAAAATAAGAAAGCTGTATACGACGTTGCGTATCCTATACCTTTGATCACTTATCCTACCAGATACACGACGGCTGATGGCTCAAGAGCACGTATTGCTCTGAAGTTTTACCGTCTAGGCTTTGCAGGTCTTTTGCAGGAGTGTATGTTGGGATTTGATTTTGCTATCTATGAGGAAGGACATTGGGAAATACAGTTTCGCTTTAGGAAAGAGACCCCAAAATTTGATAACGACTAGCCAAATATGAACCGTATGAAAAAAGTTAAGTTTATATTATTCCTGTTAAACTTCCTTGTGGTTTATGCTTTTGCGCAAGAAGTACAGATCACCGGTGAAGTGAGAAGTTCCTCAGGCAGTCTATTGCATGGGGTGACGATTATTAACAATTCGAATAAAAAGGTCCTTGGAGCAACCAACCAGCAAGGACAGTTTAATATAAGAGTAAATGTAAATACCAAGCTGCTCTTCCGTGCTGTGGGGTACAACAATCTTTACGTGGATGTCGTTGCCGGCAAGACACGTTATAATGTCGTGTTGGAGGAAGCAGCAATGGAGATTGAAGAGACCGTGGTGGTGGGATACCAAGCCCGCAAGCGGGAGACACTGACCGGTTCTGCCGTAACCATCAGTGGCAAAGAAATCCAGGATGTACCTGTAGCCAACTTTACGGACTTATTACAAGGTAAAGTGGCGGGAATGAACGTACAGCTGAACAATGGTACGCCAGGTATGCGTGGTTCGGTGGCTATACGCGGTATTTCGACGTTGAATGTTCAAGGATCTGGAGATGATGCTTTCTTGACGCCAACCTCGCCGTTGTATGTAATCGATGGTGTGCCAATCGATGAAGGAACCAACTATGAGTATGGATTCCAAACGGCAGGACCCGGTATCAGTCCTATAGCCATGATTCCTGTGGAAGATATCGAAGATATCACCGTATTGAAAGACGCGCAGGCTACAGCTTTATATGGATCTAAAGGTGCTTATGGTGTTATTTTGGTGACCACCAAAAGAGGAAAATCTAAAGTACCTATTGTTCAGTATGTAGGACAGACTTTCCTTAACACGCCACCCAATCTGAGAAAAGTGTTGGGAGGAGTTTTGGAACGTCGCTCACGCGTAAATCAGATTTTGCAGAACGACACGTCCTATAATGCGGCATTACAGCTTATTAATAATACACCAATGCTAGCAGACTCTTTGAATCCATATTATAATAACTCTACGGACTGGCAATCTTATTTCTATCGTACTACGCTTAATACTTCCCATTCGGTGAATATATCGGGAGGGGATAATACATTTAACTATAAGATTGCCCCGAGTTACTATAATGAGCGAGGTATTTTGGAAAATACGGGCTTCACACGTTATTCTGTGCCGATGAATATGCAATACCGACCTAGTGATCGCTATCGTATGTTTGTAAACTTAAGTCCTTCTTTAGCGAAGAACAGCACAGGAAGTGGTAATGCCTTCAGACAGAGCGGTGTCGCCAATTCGGCCAACTCCAGTTCACTGTTGCCGCCGCCATCCCTCTTTTCTGGAAGTATGGATGCCTTGGCTGCCTTGAGTATGAAGAATGACAACAAAACAAGGAAATTTAAATTCTCAACTGGAGATGGAATATTCTCCATTCAAGGGCTTTAAAGTATTTACGACCTTGAGTTATAACTTCAAAATAGCTAACCAAAACCGCTTCCTTCCTGAAGCCCTCAACTCAAATATGACAGAAGTGTATTCGTACAACGATAGGTTGAACACCTTATACAACAGAAATATGCTTTCTTATACTACAGATTTTGGGGGCAAACATATTTTGAGTGGTTATGTGTTCAATGAAGCTGAAGTGAGTAAGTTTCAGGCTGATGTTATGCAGCTTACAGGTACACCTAACGATCAGTTCACTTCGGGGTTAGGATATGCTACCTCTTTGGCGTTGGGAGGTACTCTCCAAGGGTTATATGAGAAAAGAACCTTAGGTTATGCAGGAAATATCACGTATAACTATGACTCTAAATATATTGTTGAGTTTTCATACCGTCTGGACGGTACTTCTACTACGGGCTCTGCCAACCCATGGTCACAGCTTCCCTCGGTAGGAGCTCGTTGGAACTTCAAAAATGAAGGTTTTTTCGATAGCTGGGAATTTTTGGATTTCGGTATGATCCGTGGTAGTTGGGGAAAGAACATTGTGCCGTCAGGAAGTATTTATGATGTATATGGTAAATATACTTCTGACCCGCAGACGTATAACAACCAGCCGTCGGTGACGTTGGATATGACCAGTATCCCTAATATAGAATTACTTCCACAGACCACTACCATGCTGAATTTAGCTTTAGAGTTCGGTTTCAAAAATGGTCTTTCCTTTACATATGAAAACTACTATAAGCAGTCTGACCAGATTTTAAGAACGAAAAGTATAGCTAATATCAATGCCTTTGGTAATGTAAATACCAATGAGACTTCTTTGGTTAATATGGGACATGAGTTTATCATCACGTACCGACCAAGAAAAAAAGGAGACTTCAGCTATTCATTCAATCTTAATGGAGCCTTCAATAGGGATTATGCTGCGGCACTGCCAGATAATGTACGCCAGCTGTTGGTGGCAGACAATTCGGTTTATAGACAGTCCATCCTTTATCGTTTGGGAATCAACTCCCTTTCTAATGTGCTTTTACACTATCGAGGCGTGTATGAGTCGGACGATCAGGTGCCGGTGAATCCATTGACAGGTTTACGCTACCGTGTGGGAGGATCTTTTGCGGAGGAGCGCTTCTTCAAGGCGGGAGACCCTATCTGGACGGATTTGAACGGAGACTATATCTTGGATGAAAACGACTTAGTGATAGTAGGTAATTCACAGCCTGTATTCACAGGAGGTTTTAATGCCTTCTTCCAATATAAGAACTGGTCGTTGAACTCGCAGTTCTTCATGACTTTCAAAAGAGACGTGTTGAACAATGCTTTGGCCGATCGCTTAAGAAACTATAGCAGTCCTACGGGTACGGGAGCATTGGTTCCTATTACCGACCTAGATGTATGGACGACGGAAAATACAAAGTCATATTATCCTAATGTTTACGACTTCCGCAGATATGGCTATATCGATCCTTTCCGTTACGATCAGACGTTATTCCAGGAAGACGGATCTTATTTCAAGTTTACTACAGCAACATTGGCGTACAATTTTGACCGAGACTTCATCCGTAAGGCGTTGGGAATCACATCAGCCAGACTCTACATTTCGGCCAATAATATTTTTACGATCAGCAACTATTCTGGTCCGGATCCCGAATTGGTGTCTGCCTTAGGGCGTGACTCTTCGGCAGGATATCCTAACAGAAGAAGTTATACATTGGGTATTAATGTTCAATTCTAACACCTAGAGACATGAAGAAATCAATTATAGGCCTATTCATATTTATCAGTTTGTTGTTCTTTTCTTGTGGAAAAGACTTCTTAAACGTATCGCCTAAAGATAACTTGACCGGTAACAATTACTGGAAATCGGCAGAAGATGTGGACAAATTCCTTGTGGGGATATATAAGACTTTCCGTCTGGCGACAATGGGGACACCGATAGGAGGTTCTGCCAACCATCGTATTTTCTTTCCCGCTACGGGAGATTTTCGCTGTGCGCCTATCATGCGTACGTCGCAGTCCTCGGGAGCTTCTCGTGACTACCTGACACATCTGCGCAATAACAATATCAATGCATTATTTTCTTCGGACTACAGCTTCTTTGGATTTACCGCTATTCCTAAGTGGAATGATTTCTTCAAGATGGTACAGTCGGCGAATATAGTTTTCTTTGAAGTAGATAATATGGAAGAAGGACTGATTTCTCCGGCTGCGAAAGCACGCTATAAGGCAGAAGCTGTGTTTCTGAGAAATCTGGCCTATTTCTTTATGGTTAGATTATATGGAGATGTGCCTTACTATACGGAAGCATATCACAGCAAAGCTATAGGTCGCACCAATATGATTACGGTGCTGAAAAATTGCCTTGCAGATATGCAGGAACATTATCAGAATCTTCCTTGGACCTATGATGACCCATCACTTATCGGAAACAGAGCAATGCGTGGGGCTGCTATCGTGCTGATGATGCATATGAACATGTGGATTGCAGGTTTCACTGTGGAAGATAAAGCCCCTTATTATAATGCGGTAGTGGAATTGGGTAATGAGATCCGCTTCCAAAATGATAATGCTTATGAGTTGCTTCCTCTTGAGCGTACCAAAGAAATCTTCAAAGGACGTACCAAGGAAGGTCTATTTGAAATTGTCCAAAGCTTAAACTATGGAGAGACGTTCTCCATCTCGGCTCCTTATTCAGACTATTTCTTGAGATATCCGAATAAGAACGTGGCTATTCAGCGATCATACCTTTATTATGAGCGCAACTTCATGGAAGAACTATATCCACTTGGGGTTCAGGATAAGAGAAAAGAGTTTTGGTACGATGAGCATATTTACGATACCTCAGGACTTATGCAGTGTCTTAAATTCTTAAACGTTTTCAATGAAGAAGGAGAGGACTACAATCCCGACGACAATCAAATTGTTTTTCGCTATGTGGATGCTATCCTTCTTCAGGCGGAAGCCTTGGCCGAATTGGATAGAGATGCGGAGGCTCGTGAAGTAATCAATATAGTACGGGCCCGGGCGGAGGCGCCGCTGGCTGTCTCACAGACAGGGGATGAGCTGAAAGACTTTATCTGGTGGGAACGCGTACGTGAGCTTATCGGAGAAGGTCATTTCTATTATGACCTGGTGAGAACAAGAAAGGTTATCAACAGCAAATATACTTCTGCCGCTATGTCCGTAGAGGCATTCAACAAGGGGGGATGGACATGGCCAATAGATCCGTCAGCCTTGAACAACAATCCGTATATGACATTAAACACGTATTGGAACTAAAACTTTGAAGCCGATGAAAAGACTATTCAACATAAAATTATTGTTCCTAGCTTTTATGAGTATAGGGATTGCTATGTCCTCATGCAAGCAGGACTACTATATGGATGGAGGGGTGCACAATCCTAATTATGATGGGACGATATTGCAGTTTTTGAAAAGCCGTCCCGAGCTGTTCGATACGCTGGTGAAGATTATCGACATGTCGGAGTATGCTTCTCTTCTTAATGATCCTAATGCTAAGATAACTTTCTTCGCACCGACGAACCAAAGTATTGTCAAAAGCATGGGCGTACTTAATCGCCAACTGTATTCTAATGGACATGATACTTTGCTGGACGTTCGTCAGGTGTCGCCAGCAGTATGGAATAAGTATTTAGCACGATATATTTTCAATGACAAATATCTATTGAAGGATTTCCCACAGATAGACACCAACAATATGTTGGCTTACCCGGGGCAGGGCTATCTATCCATAAAAGGAGATCCTATCAATATAGGAACCTTTTATAACGATGTGATAACCCGTAATAATGCCGGTGTAGAACAGATCGTTAAATATGCCGGATATCGTCAGATTGTCGTAGCATATTCTAATCCTGTGGCTACTTCCGACATTCAACCTGTCAATGGGGCAGTTCATGTGTTGCAATTCCAAAAACACAGCTTCGGATTTAGCTCTTTCGATTTTGCGACAGACGCTATTAATTATGGTTTTACATACTAACCTGAGAAGAAATTATGTGTGAGATATTCGGTAAAATAATAGCAGCCTTATTAATCTTCCTTTCAGTAGTAGGCTGTCAGAAAAAAGAAGAAGTGGCGTAAACCCGTATGAGGGTGGCAAGGAGCCTTTCGGCATACTGTTTACTGCCAATCGTACAGACCCTGAGATTGCCAGCCCCGGGAGAGGTAGTTCGGGTAAATGTGAAAGGAAGATTAATAAGGCTAGCTATTATTTTACCGAATATCTCACATCATAATTTCTTCTCGGTTAGTATGTAAACCATAATTAATAGCAGTCTGTCGACAAA
>NZ_JXAC01000213.1 GCF_000814685.1 Sphingobacterium sp. T2 | reverse complement strand
ATTCCGGCTTTTGAAGGCGATAGGACAGGCGAGGTWCGTGTTAGGTATTTAGGTTTAGGTTAATTTGAAGTAGAATTTTGTAAAATTATGCAGTCTTAATTCGGGGAAGTCGACAATCCCATTTCTCAAAATTTCATTTTTCAAGAATATTTAGTGCCTTGGTGGGCGAAACACCTTTTAAATTTATTCAAAGAATCAGATTAGAGCGCGCAAATTATCTATTGCGATTAAAGCCAAAAGCTAAGATTACTGAAATTGCATTCGAATGCGGTTTTAACGATTTGGCTGTTTTTTCACGCCAGTTTACTTTGCACTTCAACATCTCACCCACCGCATTTAAAAAACAAAACATACAACAGAGCAATATTCATCAAACTTCTTCTTTCAAAGCCAAATACTTTTGTTCCGAACTTAAAATTTATAGAGATATGGAACAGTTAGTTGAAGCAAACATTCGATCATTACCTGAAAAAACTATCGCTTATATCAAGCATATCGGTTCATATAGGCAAAATGCAGATATTTACGAAAAGCTGTTTAACCAACTCTATGATTGGGCAGGAAAGAACAGCTTACTTAAACACCATCCTGAATCCATTGTCATCCATTACGATGACCCCGAGATAACACCGGAGGACAAGCAGCGAATGAATGTATGTATTACCGTTCCTGAAGATACCGAAGTAAACGGTAGCATAGGGAAAACCACGATACCTTCCGGCAAATATTATGTGGCCAAATTTAAGCTGAAACCTCAAGAGATTCCAATGGCCTGGAATTGGATTTACGGAGAGGGAATTCCTTCAATTGGATATCATCCAATTGATAAAATTCCTTATCAAGTTTATCCCGAACCACCTAAAGAAGGGATACTCACCATAGTTTTCTGTATACCTGTGAAAAAGAATTAAAACAAAATAGATTATGGTAAAAGTCACAGTAGAAGCAGATTGCGGTAATGCCCCAAGGAAGGAATTTCTAAAACAGTTTCACATTGCTTTAGCTAATAGCGATAGCAACTTTGTAATAGAAAACATCACAGACAATATCCATTGGGAAATTGTTGGGAACCATACGATTACCAATAAGGAGGAATTTGAAAAAAGAATATTGGATAGCCCGTTGTGGAATGTGAAAGAACTTGTCATAGACGCCATTATAACCCATGGAAACGAAGCTTCTGCAAATGGAACTGTGGTTACATCAGATGATTTAAAATTTGCGTTTTGTAATGTGTATAAGTTTAAAGGCTTTAAGGGGACACTCCTAAAATCTATACAGACATATCTTATTGAATTTTGAAAAAAGCCAGTTGCCAACATTATATAAGCGTAATGCGGACTGTATGGCTAAAACTGAGTATTTTTGCGCCTAAGAAACTTTACGGTGGGCGGACAGTAAATCGCTACGAAATCCCGCACTACGCTTATACTTGGCCGTTGTGACCAAGTAGCTGCTGTATGAATGACATGTCCGTGCCGTATTCCAGTAAATGTGTGGCGTAGCTATGCCGCAAACCGTGTATCCCTATCGGCTTGTTTACCTTTGCGGCTTTCATTGCATTCTTGAACACCGCTTGTACACTGCGGACGGAATACCGCCCACCGTACCGACCTTCAAAAAGGTAAGTTTTGGGATGGTATGCTTTATAATATTCCCGCAGCAAATCCAGCACTGCAGACGGTAGTGGTACATACCGATCTTTCTTTCCTTTACCCGCTTCGATGAGTACCTGCATCCGTCCACTGTCGATGTCGCTCACTTTCAGATTGACAATCTCACTTACGCGCAACCCCATTCCGTAGCACAGTTGCAGCATCAGCAAATGTTTTCGGTTTTGTACCACGTCGAATATCCGTTTTACTTCCTTTTGGCTCAACACCTTTGCAAAGTTGW
>NZ_JXAC01000212.1 GCF_000814685.1 Sphingobacterium sp. T2 | reverse complement strand
GAAAATAATATTCCCAACGCCAAAGCTTGACTGTACTGTACTTTGCTACTTTGATCGGAATCATATAAAACCACTCCTGTTGCGGTCACATTGACAAGCTTGGTTACCTTTGCTGTCAGTGTCACGTCCAAACGGTGGTTAGGGTCGCTAAGTTCCTTATAGTCAGCAAAGAGATTGTATCTTGACTTCAAGTTCAGATTTTGCGAAAGGTTGCGGTCTAGGTTTGCTGTAAGCTGAAAAGCCAAATCATTACGTACTCGCTTCCCTGGTTCTACACCATACACCACCTCTCCTCCTTCGGGCTGTGCTATGCGTTTGTCGAGGAGAAATGTCTGACGTGCCGTACCCGTACCTAGACGCAAGGAAAATGTTTTGTCCGGCTTATACTCCAAACCGAAAGATTCCGTGAAATATCCCGGAGCCATAAATGCCGAAACCGTATCAATGATGATTTCATTTCCTTCCCCATCTTTACCGTATTTGTAACCTTGATCAAACTGCGTTTCCCATGTGAAGGAGAAATATAATGCCCATTTCTCACTAAACTGGTAAGAAAGCTTGTTATCCCAGAATATACGGTCGTTATTTTTCTTTGCCAGTTGATCTTTATTCTTGATTTTTCCGTATTTCAGATCTAACTCCGACACAAAGTTAATCCTATCACGGGTATAGTCCGCTTTATGCCAAAACAGTCCTGACAGAGCCATAGAGTTCACCCCTCCGGCATTCCAGTTGTCGCTAAATGACGCCTGATTGGCGTTGAGTCCGAACTTAGTCCAGTGCTTCCAATAGTTTACCTCCAATCCCAATTGTGGGATAGGCACATTAATCTGTTTGAGACTATGTCCTTTTATCGTGTCTGTATTTACAATTTTTGTTTCCGGCTTTTCACGCAGGTCTTTAAGATTTACCTGAGCCCAACTGTCCAAAGCTATTAAAGAAGCTATAAATGCTAAAACTATTTTGGCTGTTTTATACATAGATTTTGTGCTATTTTTCCAAAGATAAGTCAATTTTTTGCAAATCAGGCAATGGCTTGATATAAGGTATATATTTAAAATACTGATACTTAGTTTTTATATATTTCACCAGATCGTAATGAGTGGCCTTGAGCACGAAAGCATAAGTAGGTCTGTAACGCACCATGAAGTTATCCAGTGCTTCTCCTTCAAGTCCCGTTTCACGCTTCACCAACTCACGGCTAAACACCATATCGATATAGTTGTCTTCATATTCCTTCTGAAAATATTGGGTAAGCCGGCGGGCATTGCGTCCTTCACGGCTGAAATAGTTGTACACCGCATCGATGCTTAAGCCAGCCCCATTTTGTCCCACGGATACATAATCTCCCGGATCGGCAAGCCTATAGGCCCTGCTGTACTCTTTCTTCCGTTGTTCCAGTATTTCCTCCGGTGACCTTCTCGCCACAACATTTACCGTAGGTATTTCGATGGCTTTACGCTTCAGCGAGATAACCAAAACTTTCTCTCCCTTATAGACTAAGGTATCCGAAAAATAATTTTCTTTTGATGCGATAAGCAAGTCTCCCTCGCGAAGCTTCATCGCAAATTCACCCTTACTGTTGTTATAGATTTTCTCTCCCGTACTTTTGTTGACCAAAAAGACCTTAGCAATACGCTGTTTGCTTTCTACGTCCAGCACAATACCCCCTATTTCCGATTGTCCGTAGGACACGGAAAACATGCATAGCAACACTATGAGCGTAAGAAAGGTTTTCGGTCTCACAATGGTAAAACTACATTATTATTAAGTATTTTACCATAAAATTAACATCTTTTGACTATTTGCTTATCACGAGGAGCTGTCCTACATGCAGATTGTCGGACGTCAGGTTGTTCAGCTGTTTAATCTGTTCTACCGTCACGCCATATTGCTTGCTGATGCTGTACAGTGTATTCCCTGATACCACCTCGTGGATTATCATCTTCACGGGAGATTTAATTTTTTCGGCCTGTACGCTCTCTCCTTTTTCTATTTTCTGCTCTATGACGCTCTCCACTTTCACTTCGCGGGCAACCTTTTCGGTATGGCTTTCCGGTCTATCATACTTGTACAGTTGATAGCGTTCGATAAGGTCTATGAGCAGCTCCGGATAACGCGGATTGGTCGCATATCCGGCCTCCTTGAGTCCATAAGCCCACCCTCTATAGTCGTCTTTACGAAGCGAAAACAGCTTTTCATAGCGCTTGCGAAGCAAAAATTGCGAGTGATCTTTAAACGAATCTTCCGGATGATCGTAAACACGGAAGCAGTCGTTAGGATTGTCATCTGACTTAAATATGCGCTTTCCGGTCCAGTTGGGTCCGCATTTTATACCGAAATGGTTATTCGCTTCTCTTGCTAGCATGGAGTTTCCGTTGCCGGACTCCAGCAATGCCTGTGCCAGCTTGATGCTGGCCGGAATGCCATAAAGGTTCATCTCGCGGATGGCAATGTCCTTATATCTTTCGATGTAGTTCCATCCAGACATGGATGTTGCTCCCTGCGTACGGGATGGACTAGGCGTATTTATCACGGTAGAGCCGCGCTGTCCCTGCCCTCGCTGTACTCCTACCTGCTTGGTTTTACAGGACACAAAAAATACACACAACAATAAAAGATAAACGGACGCTCTCATTCTTCTCTTTTAGGCATTATATCTTGTCGTACTCTTCTAAATTATATCTTTTTATCATGCCTAGAACATGGGTTTTCCATGTCTTGGTCTGTGAATAGCCGGAACGGGCGATGCCATGTATCCAGGCTTCACAATTTTTGCCGAAGCATGTTTCAAAAAGATGGGCGGTGGATTTTCGTCGTTTGAGAACTCCTATAAAATCGTGGTAGGACTCTTTGACAGAAGAATATCCTTTGTAGGCAGAGCGGATTTTCTTGCTATTGTTTTTACCTTTTATACCAAAGTGATTGTTTAGATGTTGAGCAATACGGCTGTTTCCGTAAGCGCTTTCGTGAATAGCTATCGCTAAAATCACAGATGCTGGCACACCTGTCTCTCGCATAAGTTGCTGGGCTAAGCCTTTGTGTTCTTCGATATAGCTTTTCGGCGTGAATTTTTTCTGCCCGAAAGCTGCAGCTATACTCAGCAAACACAAGAACAGCATTAGCAACGTTCTGCTAACTAAAGATTTTTGCATAATCTGTTTTTTAGTTTCAACCATTACTTTTTGCGCATCACAAAAAAGCCCGTCTCGTATCGGCAAGATGAGTTTTTCAACTCTGCTATCTTTTGCCAACGTACTGTTTAACTCCAGAACCTGTTTTGTTTGATTGTCTGGCTTCTCATCGAATACCTTTCCTTTCCACAAAACATTATCTATCATTATTACGCCACCTGAGGGGACACGATCTATCATCATGTCATAATATGTCAGGTTTCTTTTCTTGTCGGCATCAATAAATACCAAATCAAAAGACCCTTCCAAAGTAGGGATGATATCATATGCATCACCGATATGATAATGTATCTGCGAAGCAAAGGGCGATTTATCGAAATACCCTTGTACACGCTCTTGCTGCTCCTCGTTGATATCTATGGTATGCAGCTCCCCTCCTTGTTGAAGGCCTTCTGCGAGGCATAATGTGGCATAACCTGTAAATGTTCCTATCTCCAGAATACGTGTAGGAGACACCATCTTACTGATCATTGCCAGCACGCGTCCCTGATAATGTCCGGAAAGCATATGTGGCATAGTTTCACGAAGATAGGTCTCGCGATGTATCGTTTTGAGCAAAGGATTTTCCTCATCACAAATGCTCTCCAAATAGCTATTTACACGTTCCTCGTTCTGAAACATAAATGCAAATGTAAGCATTCTATTTTTAATTCAGCTCATCGTGCCTTTCTTCCACAGACTGCATAAGCTTGATATAGTTTAATTTATAACAAAAAACCTGCATAATTTGAGATTATGCAGGTTTTTGAAAAACTTTTATAAAAAGGGCGTTTAGTCTAAGGAAGCTGTGATAAGAACGTAAAAATTCGGAGCGCGTCACGTTCGTTTTGGAATGCTCCGTGAATGCCGACGTGGTGGTCACTGAATTCTGTCTTTGCACGCCGCGCATAGCCATACACATATGGTTACACTCTATTACCACGGCACACCGAC
>NZ_JXAC01000211.1 GCF_000814685.1 Sphingobacterium sp. T2 | reverse complement strand
TTGATATAGTTTAATTTATAACAAAAAACCTGCATAATTTGAGATTATGCAGGTTTTTGWAAAACTTTTATAAAAAGGGCGTTTAGTCTAAGGAAGCTGTGATAAGACGTAAAAATTCGGAGCGCGTCACGTCGTTTTGGAATGCTCCCGTGAATGCCGACGTGGTGGTCACTGAATTCTGCTTTTGCACGCCGCGCATAGCCATACACATATGTTTACACTCTATTACCACGGCCACACCGACAGGATTCAACGTCTCCTGAATGCAGTCTCTGATCTCGTTTGTTAGTCTTTCCTGCACTTGCAGCCTTCTTGCAAAAGCGTCTACCACGCGAGGAATCTTGCTCAGCCCTACAATACGTCCGTTAGGGATGTAGGCGATATGCGCCTTACCGAAGAAGGGAAGCATATGGTGTTCGCACATCGAATACACCTCAATATCTTTCACCACCACCATCTGGCTGTAGTCTTCTTCAAACATAGCACTACGCAACAGTTCTGCCGCGTCAATATCATAACCGTGTGTCAGGAACTGCAAAGCTTTGGCCACACGTTCCGGCGTCTTGATTAGGCCGTCACGCTTTGGGTCTTCTCCCAAGGCCTCTAAAATATCTAAGTAATGATTAGCAATACGTTCTACTTGTGCCGTATTATACTGGTCGATCTTCGTATAGCCGTCTAATTCCTCATGGAAATCTGTAGGATGACTCATTGTATTGTGATTTGTTTTATTACTTGTTTATTTATTCTCCGAAATACTCAACGGAATTGTTTTCTGTTTCCTGCAATCTTACGCAATGCAAAGTAACGTTATAACGTTCAAAATGGGGTTTCAACTGATGAAAAATTTCTTTTGCCATGACTTCCGTGGAAGCCATCTTCCCACGCATGAAGTCAACATCCAAGTTGACATTCTTATGATCCATCTTGGAGATCACATACGTGCGGATGATGTTTTTCATGACTTTGAGGTCTATCACAAATCCCGTTTCAGGATTAATTTGCCCCTTCACGGTCACGAATAGTTCATAGTTGTGTCCATGCCAGTTAGGATTCGAGCAGTAGCCAAAAACGGCCTCATTCTGCTCCTGTGACCAATCTTCCCTATACAGTTTGTGTGCGGCGCAAAATCGCTCTCGTCGAGTGATATAAATCATATTTTACAAAGATACCTACAAAAAAATTTAACATTAGCATCAAATAACTATAAAATGAAGCCTCTGATTGTCGCCGCCACAACCTTCGAAATTCAGGATAGTATTCCCCTGCTGGAAGAAAAGGGCATTCCTTATGTCGTTACAGGGGTCGGGATGACAGCTACAGCCCACCAGCTTACGAAGGCTTTGCTCTCCCAACGGGTAGATTTTGTGCTGAATGTAGGCATTGCTGGATCGGTGATAAGAGAACTGTCCATCGGCGAAGTAGTAGCTGTAGAAACCGACCACTTCTACGAGCTGGGCGCAGAAGACGGCGACCGCTTTCTAAGTATAGAAGAGATGGGGTTCGGCCAGGCCACCTATAGGAGCTGCATGCCCAAAGATATATCCCTGCCCCTTCCTGCTGTAGCTGCTATTACGGTCAACAAAGTACATGGTAATGAAAAGAGCATCCAAACCTTAAAAGAACATCTTCCACATATCGCTGTGGAAAGCATGGAAGGGGCTGCCGTGCTATATGTCTGTGAGAAAGAAGGGATTCCCTGCTGTCAAGTACGTGCCATCTCCAACTATGTGGAACGCCGCAATAAGGAGGCATGGAACATCCCTCTGGCCATAGCAAACCTCAACCGATGGCTACGCTCTTTTGTCGAAAACAATTATTAAGGATTAGCAAAAGCTTATTTAAAAATGACATTAATCCCAGCAAAAGCTAGCCTAACATTGCGAAAATATCGTCAGAAAATATTAGCTTTGCGTATTCTATAAAAATAAGATTATTTTAGAAACTAATGAGAGAAATACAATTCAGAGAAGCGCTTCGCGAAGCTATGAGCGAAGAGATGCGTAAAGATGAAAGAATATTTTTAATGGGTGAAGAAGTTGCTGAGTATAACGGTGCTTACAAAGTAAGCCAAGGTATGCTTGACGAATTTGGCCCTAAACGTGTTATTGACACACCTATTGCAGAGCTTGGCTTTGCTGGTATCGCCGTAGGTGCTGCGACTCACGGTCTTAAACCTATAGTCGAATTCATGACGTTCAACTTCTCATTAGTAGCGATAGATCAAGTAATCAACTCTGCTGCGAAAATCCGCCAAATGTCAGGAGGCCAGTTATCTTGTCCTATCGTATTCCGCGGACCTACAGGTAACGCAGGCCAGTTGGCAGCTCAACACTCTCAAAACTTCGAAAACTGGTATGCTAACACCCCAGGATTGAAAGTAGTAGTTCCTTCAAACCCATACGACGCAAAAGGACTGTTAAAATCAGCAATCCTTGATCCGGATCCAGTAATCTTCATGGAATCGGAGGTGATGTATGGTGACAAAGGTCATGTGCCAGAAGAAGAATATTACTTACCTATAGGTAAAGCTACTGTAGTACAACAAGGTACTGACGTAACTATCGTTTCTTTCGGTAAAATGATGCCTCGTGTAGTTTTGCCGGCAGTAGCAGAACTAGAAAAAGAAGGTGTCAGCGTAGAAGTTATTGACTTACGTTCAGTTCGTCCTATCGATTACGCTACCGTGGTAGAGTCCGTTAAGAAAACAAACCGCTTAGTAGTAGTAGAAGAAGCTTGGCCATTGGCTTCCATCTCATCGGAAATCTCTTTCCACGTTCAAAAAAATGCTTTCGACTACTTAGACGCACCTATCCTACGCGTAACATCTGCCGATGTGCCTTTAGCATATGCTCCTACCTTGGTAGAAGCGACATTACCTAGTGTAGAAAAAGTGGTAAAAGCGGTTAAAGAGGTTACTTACGCGAAAAAATAATTTGTTCGCTTAACATATTGAAATAAAAAGAGGCTTGTTTTACACTGCCCCCAAAAAGTTAGACACTATTTGGGGGCATTTTTATGGTTAAGTACAAAAAACACAAATCCGATTTTAAGCTTCGTCTGGTTAAAGATTACCAACGAGGGGCATCGATACACGGATTATCAAATCAATGGGGCGTATCATCGTCACAAATCAGAAAGTGGATTGATCAATATAATTCATTAGGTCCGCAAGGACTATCGCGAAAGCCTTATCGAAAATATACAAAGGAATTTAAGGTCACGGTTGTTCAAGCCTATCTAAAAAAAGAATTATCTTTGAGGGACTGCTGTTTACATTTCAGCATCCCCTCCAGTGGCATAGTCAGTTCTTGGGTAAGAATATATGAGCATTTGGGTGAGGATGGCTTAAATTCTCGGCAGAGAGGCCGTAAAACGATGAAAGGAAACAATCCAAAAAGACCCGCAAAACCGTTGACCAGGCTGGAAGAGCTTGAGAAGGAGAATTTATATCTAAGAGCGGAGAATGAGCTGCTAAAAAAGCT
>NZ_JXAC01000210.1 GCF_000814685.1 Sphingobacterium sp. T2 | reverse complement strand
TACTATCCCAGGATACGTAAACGTAGACTTCAAAGACGTACGTACTGTAATGAGTGATAGTGGTGTAGCTATCATGGGTAACCACGTTGCTTCAGGTGAAGATAGGGCAATCAAAGCGGTGACAGGAGCGCTTGCTTCTCCATTGTTGAAAGACAATGAAATCGAAGGTGCTCGCTATATCTTGTTGAACATTACTTCTGGTAAGAAAGAAGTTACTATGGATGAGGTGTCTATCATCACCGACTACATCCAAGAGAAAGCTGGATTGACAGCAGACTTAATCTGGGGTAACTGTATCGACGAAAACTTAGATGAAGAATTGTCTGTAACTATCATTGCTACCGGCTTCCAAACTGCTGAAGAGCGCCAGAAGGAAAGAGAAAAAGAAAAAATCGCTTTACCTTTAACACCGGAACCTACAGAACATACTTTTATTAAGCCTGTGTCGCAAAACCAATTCGTGGCTAGCAAGCCTTCGGCTTCTACAGCTCAGAATCTGGTAACTCCGGTAAATCCGACAAACCAGAGCTCCTCAGCTCCTCGAATGACATCCCAGGCTGATTTGTTCAATTCGATGAAACCGTCGTACAGCAACGTTGCTGTGCAGCAGGAATCTTCCAACGTCATCCGTCATACCTTGGATCTGCAAGGAGATTTCAATGCTGAAGAAGAAAAGCAAGAAGATAACGACGGCTTTCAATTGAAAACCACACCTTCAGTATTTGAGTTCAAGTTGCCTACGGTTTTTGATGCTTACGAAGAGAAAAAAAATGAACCTGTGGAAGATGTAGAGCAGCCGGTGGAGCATAAGTTTGAAGCGCCTGCCACAACAACAGCGAATGCGAACAAGGTGGAAGAAGAGGTAAACTTCGAAGACCAACTGTTGAAAACTAAAGAGCGTATCTTACGTCTTAAAGAGTTGAGCATGAAGTTGAAATCTACCAATGGCTTGCAAGAGTTGGAAAACGAACCTGCTTATAAAAGAAAGCAGAGAGCTTTGGAAGATGTTCCACACTCTTCGGACTCTCAGGTTTCTCGTTTCACCTTATCGTTTGATGATGGCGTGACAGAAATCCGTTCAAACAACTCCTTCTTACACGATAATGTAGACTAATAAACTTAGACGATACATAAAAAAGGCCAACATACGTTGGCCTTTTTTATGTTATAGGGTTTTGTTTATCTTATCCTTGAGAATGCAGCTTAAAGAGCTCTATAAGATCCGGGATATTGTCTACCCCCAGTTTTTCAAATATGCGGCTCTTATATGTACTTACTGTAGAAGAGCTAAGGTTTAACATAGAGGATACATCCTGTATGCTGTGACCTTCGATAAGGTGTTTGGCAACGTCCATCTCACGGTTTGAAAGTTTGTTCAGAGGGTTAGATTTGCTAATAGTCGCCTTACTTGTTGTAAGCTTGGTAATATAAAGATCTTTTATAGCTGCGGACATATATTTGCCACGCTCTTGGATACTTTGGATGGCGTTGCTTAGCTCTTCCATAGCTGTATTCTTATTGAGGTATCCTGCAGCGCCAGCTTCAATATATCGTAAAGCGTAAATGTTTTCGTCATAGGATGAAAAAACCAAGATTTTGAGGTCCGGCTGTATGTTTAATATTTCCTTTATGACATTTATATTGTTGCCTCCGGGCATATTAATGTCTAGGAGTAAAAGGTCGAACCTCCGAAAGTTCAAAAGTGAATAAACTTCTTTTATTGTAGATGCGTGCGTAATTTTGGTGTCCTTGAAAGTAGAGTGTATTGCTACTTCAGTGCCGAATCGGACGATACTATGATCGTCAGCAATAATAATGTTTTTCATAATTTAATTTACTCTGCCTGGCAACTGTCGTATTAATTTACAAAAAAATATAATTTGATGCATATAATTTGGCGATAACACTTATCTTTATAAAAAATAGAAATTGCGTAAATTTATAACTTTTATTATTGGTTTCTAAATAAAAGAAATTATTATGGGTTTTGTAAAAGAATTTAAGGAGTTTGCCATGCGTGGTAACGTTATCGACTTGGCAGTCGGTGTGGTTATCGGTGGCGCTTTCGGAAAAATCGTAACTTCCTTGGTTGACGATTTGATCATGCCAATAGTAGGTATTATCACGGGAGGGGTGGATTTTTCGGAAAAATCGGTAGTGCTAAAAGAGGCCGTGTTAAATGCAGATGGCTCAGTACTTGAGCCTGCAGTAACTTTAAACTACGGAAACTTTATCAATGTGATAATCCAATTCTTAATTATCGCCTTCTGTATTTTTGTGGTTATCAAAGGTATTAACTCATTGAAGAAGAAAGAAGAAGCTCCGGCGGAAGAAGCGCCAGCACCATCAAAGGAGGAAGTGTTGCTTACTGAAATCAGAGATATCTTAAAAAGCAAATAGCCTTTATTAAGGTTTTAATAGGAAAAGTTTACATATTTTTTGTAAACTTTTTTCTGCACTAAACTTGTTTATATAGAAATAATACACTACTTTTGCATTCCTCTTGTGAGGTAATTAATGGTAATTAGAAAATAAATAAAGATAATAAAGACGTCATGAAAAGAACATTTCAGCCTTCGCTAAGAAAAAGAAGAAATAAGCACGGTTTTAGAGAGCGTATGAGCACAGCTAATGGTAGAAGAGTATTGGCAGCTCGTAGAGCAAAAGGTAGAAAACGTCTAACAGTTTCTGACGAATACCGTCACAAAGGCTAATTAATTTCTTTTCTTTAGCGCCGGTGACTTAACATAGTGGCTTCTGAACGCCAAGATAGTCATCTATAATGAGAAAAACATTTACGAAAGGAGAACGACTGTGTAGTAGGAGAAAAATTGATGCTCTCTTCCATGGTGGTTCTTCTTTTATAATATATCCCTTTCGTGTAGTATTTCTTTTCCGTCCTTTAGAGCAGGACCAGCCGTTTCCGGCTCAAGTCATCGTCTCCGTTTCCAAAAGAAGATTCAAGAGAGCCTTCCAGCGTAACAGAATAAAACGTCTGGTGCGTGAGGTGTATCGCCTCCAAAAAGGAGAATTGTTATATTCTAAATTGAATCAACAAGGAATTGGATTGGATTTTGCTATTCAGTACGTGGGAAAAGAAGAATTACCTTTCGATACGATGTATTCGAAGATGAAAAGGGTACTGTCTCAGTTGGCTCATGAAGTTCGTTCGTAAATGTTGGAAAGGCGTAGCTTAGTGTTGCAGCATCTCTTTATCCTTTTGATAAAGCTGTATCAGCTGTTTATTTCACCGTTATTGGGAGCCAACTGTCGATTTACGCCGACATGTTCTCAATATGGCAAAGAAGCTATATTGAAGTATGGTCCTTTCAGAGGAGGGTGGCTTACTCTCAAGCGTATATCTCGCTGTCATCCTTGGGGAGGACATGGTCATGATCCGGTACCGTAAAAGAAGTTAAGATGAGTGTACGTATATTACAGATAGATACAGCTACCGACACCTGCTCGGTGTCCATAAGTGTGGATGGTGTACTGTTGGATTGCTTGGAAGCCCAGGAGCCTAACCTGCATGCTTCCAAACTGACTGTGTTTATTGATGAGCTTCTTAAACGTAATGCTCTTGCCTTTACGGATTTGCAAGCGGTAGCCGTAAGCAAAGGTCCCGGCTCCTATACGGGATTGCGCATAGGTGTTTCCACTGCCAAAGGGTTGTGCTACGCTTTGGATTTGCCTTTGATAGCCGTAAATACCTTAGAAAGTATGTATAAGGGATATATTGAGAAACATGGATTCAATGAAAACTGGATTTATGTCCCTATGCTGGATGCGCGCCGTATGGAAGTGTATCTGAATATGTACCAAAACCATCAACTGATAAGAACTACCGAAGCTGTGATAGTGGATGCACATACTTTTGATAGCTATACCTCTCATAAAGTGGTGCTGTTTGGCTCTGGTGCTGCTAAGCTGATGGAGCTATTTGCCCATGACCCTCAAATTATTGTCGATGAGTCATATTCCCATTCTTCTGCTTATATGACAGCATCGGTATATGAAAAATTTACCCATAAGGAACTCGAGGATTTGATCTATTTCGAGCCTTATTATTTGAAAGAGTTTATTGCCACAACACCAAAGGCTAGGTAATTAAAGCCATTTTTTCCGCTTAAACCAAAGATATATTAATAAGCTTAAGATCATCATGCTTGTCATGACGAGTGGATAGCCATATTTCCAATGCAATTCGGGCATGATGTCGAAGTTCATGCCATATACGCCTACAATAAAGGTCATTGGCATGAAGAATACGGAAATAATGGTCAGTGTCCGCATAATTTCGTTCGTATGGTTGGACTCTATATTGAAATAGATGGACAGCAGCTGTGCCGTATTTTCACCGATATTACGGTACAGGGTATTGGTACGGGAGAAGAGGTCTCTTAAATCTTGTGTATAGATGTTTTTATATTCCGGCAGGTGAAAATAATCCACTATGTCTTTATAGAGGATAAGTACCGAACGGATGACGTCTATCTGCCTTTTGATATAATAAAGTTTTTTGAGAAAGGGTTTGCGTCGCTGATGCAGAAAGACGATCTCTTCGTATTCGTCTAGCTTGGCGTCCAAATCTCCCAATACCAATGTTTCGAAAGTTTTTAGGGCTTCGGAGACTAGGGTATTGATGAGGTGTTTGCTGGAAGATAATGTCTTGCTGTTCACATCCATCTTCTTTATGTTTTCGAGAAAAGGAATCTCGTTGCGATGGGCTGTGATGACGAAATTCGCTCCATAAAAGATGGATACCCTATCCGTGATATCTATCAATGAATCGGAAGTGTCGCTGAGTTTGGCTTTTGTGGTCCTGATAATAAGGAAGTGGTAGTTGTCGAATTCTTCGATTTTGGGTAGATGTCCTATTTCCAGACAGTCGCGGATAGACTCTGCATTAAGATTATATTTTTCTTTTAGTGCACTGAAATCTTCGATGCCCGGGTCCGAGATATCTATCCATTCGAAAGGATGCTTGTCTGGAGATAGTACTTGTGTTATCATAAGATTTTATGGTCTTGGATATATAAATATAAGTATTCAAAGTGGGAGCTTTTGTAGTAAGCACATAAAAAATGAGCTTGACAGCATCTGTCAAGCTCATTCCAAAGGTCAAAATCCAGTCTTTAAGATTATTTTTTGTCTGCCGCTTTTTTGGCTTTATATTCTTTGTTTAATCCTTCTACTACTTCTTTGGTGATATCAAGCTTTTCGTCTGCATAGATAACGGCAGGGTTAGTCTTAGAATAAGTCAAAACGTATTGATATCCTTTTTCTTTAGCGTGCTTAGTAAGATAGTCTGTAATAGCATTGTACACTGCTGTCATTTCTGTCTGTTCATCTTGAGCTAAAGAAGCTGACGCATTTTGGTTAAGCTGTGCCAATTCTTGCTGTTTGCGTGCAAGACGTTCTTCGGTAGCTTGACGTTCCGAAGCACTCATGGTTGGAGCCTTTTGTTCTGCCTCTGCAAGCTCTCTTTGGAAAGCTTGGCCTTTAGCTTGAAGGTTTTCTTGCGCTTTTTTGGCTTTGCTTTCTAGTCTAGCTCTTGCGTCTTTGAAATATTCATATTTTTCCGATAAGGTATCAGCGTTAACATACACTATTTTTTCGGCTGTAGGCGCTGCCGGAGCTGTAGTGCTGTCCGACTTTGATGCCGTCGATGATGGCGTGTTTTGATTACATGAAGAAGCGCCTGCCGCTAACGCAATGCCTAATGTTACTTTCGATAAGTTGGATAAAAATCTATTCATTCTACTCTTTATTTTCAGTTTATGTAACAAACCTACTATAAAAAAATTAAAAATCAATTATTTGTTCGTTATTTCCTTCACAAATTACCAAAAAAAACCTTAATGAATAGCGTGTGTATCGGTTGTTTAAGTCCTTAATTTTTATTTAACTTTGATTGTTAAAATTATATGATTTTTTAATTCATGAGCGAAGAAAAAAAGAACCCTACGTCAACGTATTCTGCTGATAATATTCAGGTTTTAGAAGGTTTAGAAGCGGTACGTAAGCGCCCATCCATGTATATCGGTGATACAGGACCTAAAGGTTTGCATCACCTAGTTTATGAAGTAGTAGATAACTCTATCGATGAGGCTGTAGCAGGGTATTGTAATGATATAGTAGTTACCATTCACGAAGACAACTCTATCTCGGTAAAAGATAATGGTCGTGGTATCCCTACCGGTATCAATAAGAAAGAAAACAAGTCGGCTTTGGAGCTGGTAATGACCGTATTGCACGCCGGTGGTAAGTTCGATAAAAATACCTATAAGGTTTCCGGTGGTCTTCACGGTGTTGGGGTTTCCTGTGTGAACGCCCTTTCCACCCACTTGAAAGCAGAAGTTCATCGTGAAGGCAAAATTTTCATGCAGGAGTATGAACGAGGAAAGCCTTTGTATGAGGTGCGTGAGGTGGGAGAGTCCGACAAAACAGGGACAATAGTAACGTTTAAGCCGGATCCAGAAATTTTTACCCAAACCACGGTTTACAACTACGATACGTTGGCCAACCGTCTTCGTGAGCTTTCTTTCTTGAATAAGGGCGTGAAGCTTACCTTGATTGATAAGCGCGAGAAAAATGATGACGGCACTGACAGGATGGATGAATTCTATTCGGAAGGTGGCTTGAAAGAGTTTGTCCGTTTCTTGGATGGAACACGTGCATCGTTGATTCCTGAACCCATCTATTTAGAAGGAGTGAAGCAAGGTATCCCTGTAGAGTTGGCTTTCCAATACAACGATACATATGCTGAAAACGTACACTCGTACGTGAACAATATCAATACTATAGAAGGTGGTACGCATGTGGCAGGATTCAGAAGAGGGCTTACACGTGTGCTGAAAAAGTATGCCGACGATTCAGGCTTGCTTAAAAACTCGAAAGTTGAGATTACAGGTGACGACTTCCGTGAGGGGCTCACTGCCGTAATTTCCGTTAAGGTTGCAGAGCCGCAATTCGAAGGACAGACCAAAACGAAGTTGGGTAACACGGAAGTGATGGGGGCTGTGGATGTAGCGGTAGGTGAGATTTTGGGTACTTATCTAGAAGAGAATCCACGAGAAGCCAAAGCTATCGTTCAGAAAGTTATCATCGCAGCGCAGGCGCGTGCAGCAGCACGCAAGGCCAGAGAGATGGTGCAGCGCAAGACCGTGATGAACGGTTCGGGACTTCCTGGCAAGCTGGCTGACTGTGCGAGCAACGACCCTGCCTTGTGTGAGATCTTCTTCGTCGAGGGAGACTCTGCGGGTGGTACGGCAAAACAAGGACGTGACCGTAACTTCCAAGCTATTATGCCTCTACGTGGTAAGATTCTGAACGTGGAGAAGGCCATGGAGCATAAAATCTATGAGAACGAAGAGATCAAAAATATGTTTACAGCATTAGGTGTATCCATCGGTACCGAGGAGGACCCTAAGGCATTAAATCTTTCTAACTTCGTTACCACAAAATAATCATTATGACGGATGCCGACGTGGACGGTAGCCACATTGCCACGCTGATGTTGACCTTCTACTTCCGTTATATGCGGGAACTCATAGAAAAAGGATATGTATATATCGCTACCCCACCACTTTATCTGATCAAAAAGGGTAAGGATCATGAATATGCATGGAATGAAGAGCAGCGTATTGCAGCTATCCAACGCCTTAAAGGAACAGGTAAAGAGGATTCGGTGCACGTACAGCGCTACAAAGGTCTTGGTGAGATGAACGCAGAGCAGCTATGGGAAACCACTATGGACCCTGCAAGGCGCACCTTAAGACAGGTTACTATTGAAAATGCAGCTGAATGTGACCGCGTGTTCTCTATGTTGATGGGGGATGAGGTAGGCCCTCGTCGCGAGTTTATCGAGAAAAATGCCAAGTATGCAAAAATAGATGTATAAGAGGTAGACTATAAAAATAGGAAGGCCGATAGATAAATCTCTGTCGGCCTTTTTGTTTTTATTGTATTTTTCTTAAATTTATTAAGTAACACTAACAGCCATGATGTACAGGGTAATAAGTCTATTACTGCTGTATTCACCGTCATTTGGGCAATCCTTCAATGCTGCAGCTTATCAAGGAATGGGCAATACGGGGATTGCTATAGGTTCTGTCTACAGCAGTACCAACAATGCGGCAGGTTTAGGGGTATTGTCCTCTGCCACAGCGGCTATAGCGTATCAGCCACACCATATGAGTAAGGACCTGCGCTATCAGGCATTATATCTAGGAATGCCCTTCCATCAACTGGGCGCAGCAGGACTTAGCGTGCATTCTTACGGTATTGTACATACATCACGTTTCCTACAGGCAACTTTATCTTATGTACGCAGTTTTGGAGGCGTAATACACACTTCCATCTCTGCCAACTATCACAATTTTTCCGTGCAAGGGTATCAGTCGGACCATGCATATTCAGCAGACCTAGGATTGCTACTCAATATTTGGGAGAGGCTCAATCTAGGTTTTGTTTTCCGAAACATAACTCCTTCACAAGTTTTAACGATGAAACCGAGCAGCATATTCCTGTTGAGATTGGTTTTGGAAGCCTGTATAGGATGTCTGATGAGCTTTCTCTGGCTTTAGATACATACTATCAACACTATGAAGGGGTAGATGTTCGTGCCGGGATTTGTTTAGTGGATTGAGGGGAGTAGGGATTGATTTTTTCGGGGTGGTGTTAGTCTGCATCCACGGACATATTTTGCAGGGATAGGTGTCCGGCTTAAAGAATTTCAGATAGACTTTTCTTCCTCCTTTCACTATCGGTTGGGTACCTCACCACAACTGGCATTGGCATATGAGTTTTAAAGATATCATATGGTGTGTTGCTTTATTAGCCTTTTCTCCCGTTTGCAAGGCGCAGGAAAATGAAGAGAACCTGGAAGAGCAGCTGCTGGAACAGCTTGGCGAGGAGCTAGGAGAAGAGGTAGACATCAGCGAAATCATGGAGAAGCTTAACTTCATGAGACGTAACCCTATAGATCTCAACAGGGCTACAGAGGCAGAGCTTAGCGCTTTGGTCTTCCTGAAACCGGATCAGGTGACAAATATTATTGCTCATCGGGAGCTGTCGGGCGACTTCCTCAGCCTTCTGGAGCTACAGGCTATTCCCGGTATGGACCTTCAGACTATACAGCGGCTTACACCTTTCGTGCATATAGGCGGTAAATCGTCGCTAGCGGGAGTGACATGGAAAAGCCTTAAAGAAGAAAACGAACAAACGATCATGTTACGGCTTTCGCGAGTTTTACAGAAGGCTAGAGGTTACGGTATTACGGAAGAGAGCAGATCACGCTATCTTGGAGATCGCAATAGCTATGCTTTACGCTATCGCTGGAACTATCAAGGGAAAATACGTATAGGCTTTAATGCAGAAAAGGATGCTGGGGAGCCTTTCTTTGCCTTGCAACAGAAGGGAGGTTTTGACTTTTATTCCGCTTATGTGGAAGTGAACGGTCTTCATTCACGAATTTCAAAGATTATTTTGGGGGATTATATATTGCAGATAGGTCAGGGGCTTATCTTATGGAATGGTCTTAATTTCGGAAAGGGCACCTTAGCTTCTACCGTGTCGCGTCAAGGTGCGGGATTGTTGGCTTATTCCTCTATGAATGAAAATAACTTTCAACGTGGAATAGCGGCTACTGTTCGCCACAGAAAGTGGACTATGACTCCTTTCGTAGCCTTCAACCGTCTTAGTGGCAATGTCACACATTCAGACTTCGGTAAGCTTATCAATACTATAAGCACTTCGGGATTGCATAGAACGCCTACCGAACAATCTTATAGACATCAGATAGCGCAATTTGTTGCGGGCACCGATATTTCCTTTTCCTATAGAAAACTAAAGATAGGCTTCACTTCTCTTTACACGCGCTTTGACGGCAAGGTAATGAAAGGCGATGAGTTGCGGAATAAATTCAATTTTGAGGGGCAAGATCTGTTGCAGATAGGATTCCATTATAAGTATAGTTATCGCAACCTTTATTTCTTTGGAGAAACGGCACATAGCTTGGGTAGCGGTCTAGCTATGGTGAACGGCGTATTAGGGAGTCTGCATCCCCGCCTTTCGGTATTTGTCCATCAGCGTCATTTTCAAAAGGACTATCATAGCTTTTTTGCACAGACCCTCTCTGAGGCTCCAACATAGCCAATGAAAAAGGTGTTTATGCAGGATTCAAATATGAAGTTGCACGGCGATGGGAATGGATAAACTATGTGGATATGTTTGCTTTCCCTTGGTTGCGCTATCGGGTGGATGGACCTAGTGAAGGTGTAGATATACTTTCTCAATTTACGTATCATTGGTATAAGCGTGGAAGTTTCCAATTGCGGTATAGATACAGAGTTCGCCAAGAAAATCTTTTAATGTCCGAGAGGCATGAAAATGTGTTGGCTGATGTTGTTAGGAATCAGCTGCGTGGAGATTTTCAATATAAGCTTAACAAAATTTGGTCTATTCGTACGCGCGGCGAAGTATCTCTATACGAGAAAAAAGGAGATTCAAAGAGTAGGGGGTATCTGCTTTTTCAGGATGTTTCTTGGAATATGCAAAAGATTCAACTGAACACAAGACTTTCGTATTTCAATACGGAAGACTATGAATCTCGGATATATACGTATGAACGAGACGTGTTGTATGCCTCCTCCTATCCGATATTTTACGATAGAGGGTGGAGAACCTATGTAAATGTCCGTTATAGATTGTCAAGGAATATAGATGTCTGGATGAAGTATAGCCTGACCCAATATACGGATCGGGAAACTATAGGTTCAGGATTAGATCAAATCGATGGAAGAAGAAAGTCGGAGATTCGTTTTCAGGTGAGATGGCAATGGTAAAGCTAGACATATTGGATCTATCTACAGCTAAAGTGCCGATGGTGAAGGCTTTGGCAGCTTATGTGGCTGGCATACTTCTCGGTAAAATGTTGGATGGAGCAATCCCTCCTTTATGGGCACTTATAGGGGTAGGCATAGGATGTAGTGTTTATGTGATTTGGAGCAGTTTAAATCGATTTTCGAAGAATAAAGCTTTTGCTATATGTTTCCCCTTTCTGGTATTTTGTTATGGTTATTATGCATTAGTATCTCACTGTCCTCGATATGTAGACAATCATATTTCGAAATATCTTCATCTGACGCAATATGTAGGAATCATTGAGGACGAACCGATTATCAAGGAAAAGACGATTCGTTTTCCAGTGCGTGTGGTAGCGGGGATAGATGCTTTGCAGTCCTACTCTCTTTCCGGTAAAATAATGGTATCCTTGTTACGCGACTCAGGGACTACAGCACTGTATGGCTATGGTGATGAGATAGCTCTTATCAACAAATTAAAAGAAGTTCCTCCTCCTTTCAACCCCAAAGAGTTTGACTATAAAGCTTATCTAAAAAACAAAGGTATGGAATTGCAGGCCCTGCTGCTTCCGAGAGAAATAAAAGTAATTGACCACCAGAAAGGAAATGTGTTTGTAGCTTATTCTTTGTCTCTACGAAAAGCGTTAATAGCAAAGTTCAGGAAGTACTTGAAGGATGACGAAGCCTTTCAGGTGGCAGTAGCTCTTATTTTTGGATACCGTTCACTGATTGATCCACAAACCGTATCCGAAATGCTGATATGGTTTGTGTACACG
>NZ_JXAC01000021.1 GCF_000814685.1 Sphingobacterium sp. T2 | reverse complement strand
TAAYTAAAAATAAAATTTAAATCATTCATTTTTCCCCATTTTCCAACACCTTAACAAACAATAAGATTCCTTTTTATAAAAAAGATTGTTGTTTATTGAAAAAAGGGAATGTGGATTTCGTTTGAATCTCTTTCAAATGTAATATTCATTATCTCTTCAGTAATTTGGTTAATCACTTTGACTAATCAACAACACAAAAGTAAACAAAGAAATTCAAACGAAATCCTACATTCCCTTTTTTCAATAAACAACTAATCTTTTTTATAAAAAGGAATCTTATTGTTTGTTAAGGTGTGGAAAATGGGGAAAAATGAATGATTTTAAATTTTATTTTTTAGTTATTGCTTCTTTATCCACAAGTTTTCCACAGCGAATTGCCGTTTTTGGCTTGATTTTCAAAGATGTTAGATTTGACGAATTTCATTTTCCATATTTTTTTGTGAAAAAAATTCTGCGTGTAAAATGTGAATTTCTATATGGATTTTTACGGAAAATGGGTCGCCATATGTGTGAAAATTTGGAGGGATGTGGAATAAAAAATAGTTTTAAAATTTAATTCACGTTTTGTTTACATGTTTTCCACATTATTTGTTAATTTGTTTCAATTTTTAAGCATCGACAGGTTATATGTTGGAAAGAAAAGTTGATTTTTTGGTTGTTGGTTCTGGAATTGCGGGTTTAAGTTTTGCTTTAAAGGCTGCTAGTGTTGGTAAAGTGTTAATAATTACAAAATCCAACGAGGATGAATCCAATACAAAATATGCGCAGGGAGGTGTTGCAGTAGTTACAGATCAGGCAGATAGCTTCGAAAATCATATCCAAGATACCCTGATTGCGGGTGATGGATTGTGTAATCCACAAATTGTGGAAAACGTCATCAAAGAGGGACCAGACCGTATCGATGAGTTGATAGCTTATGGCACTTCTTTCGACAGAGAAGAGTCCGGGGAATATGATTTGGCAAAAGAAGGAGGACACTCTGCTCATAGAATTCTACATTATAAGGATATCACGGGATATGAAATCGAGCGTGCCTTGTTAGCCAAAGTTCATGAAAATCCTAATATAGAGATTTTAACACATTATTTTGCTGTTGATATCATCACGCAACATCATCTGGGAAAGCATGTAGACAAAAAATCGACGGATATAGAGTGTTATGGAGTTTATGCCTTGAACACTCATACGCACCAGGTGGAAAAAATTCTTTCCAAAATAACGTTGATGGCAACAGGAGGAGCTGGACATGTATATTCTAGCACAACAAATCCTACTATCGCTACGGGAGATGGCATTGCCATGGTTTACAGGGCTAAAGGAAAAGTGCGTAATATGGAATTTATTCAGTTCCATCCCACGTCTCTGTATAATCCCAGTGAGTATCCTGCTTTTTTGATTTCCGAAGCTGTCAGAGGATATGGTGGCATACTTCGTCGTGCGAATGGTGAATCTTTTATGGAGGAATACGATCCACGTGGATCGTTAGCACCTAGAGATATTGTAGCCCGCGCGATAGATACGGAAATGAAAAAGTCTGGATTAGATTATGTTTATCTGGATATTACCCATCGGAGTAAGGAAGAATTGTTGGCTCATTTCCCTAACATTTATGAGAAATGCCTTTCCATAGGTTTGGATATGACCAAAGATTACATTCCGGTTACTCCTGCAGCGCATTATTTGTGTGGAGGAATCATGGTAAATGAGTATGGTGCTAGCAGCATCAAAAATCTATATGCATGCGGCGAATGTTCTTCCACTGGTCTGCATGGCGCTAACCGTCTGGCTTCCAATTCTTTATTGGAAGCTGCTGTATATGCGCACCGTATTTTCTTAGATGCCAGCAGTAAGATCGGTTCTATAAGTTATCAAGAGAATATTCCGGATTGGGATGATTCTAATACTCAATTGATGAACGAAGATATCTTGGTGACGCATAATCTTCGTGAGACTCAAAAGGTTATGTCGGATTATGTAGGCATTGTGCGTTCGGATTTCCGTTTAGAGCGGGCTATGCGCCGATTGGGCCTATTATACGAAGAAACTGAATCTTTCTATAAAAATACTAAACTTTCGGTGAAGCTGTGTGAGTTACGTAATGTAATTCAAGTAGCTTATTTGGTCGTGAAGTCGGCTATGAGTCGTAAAGAAAGTAGGGGACTTCATTACACTACGGATTATCCAAATCACGCAGACATTTTAACTGACACAATTTTATAGCGTATGGCTACTATATTACCTGTAAAGGAAGCATATCCATTTATCGGAGAGAATACTTTTGTTGCTCCAAATTGTACTATTGTTGGCGATGTAACCATCGGACAACATTGTTCTATCTGGTTTAATGCTGTAGTGCGAGGGGATGTGAATTATATTAGAATAGGTAATTATACAAATATCCAGGATAATGTTACCATTCATGGTACTTATCAGAAAAACGGTACTGATATAGGTAATTATGTCAATATAGGCCATAATGCTATAGTACATGGCTGTATAATAGAAGATTATGTACTTATAGGCATGGGAGCAATAGTCATGGATAGAGCTGTTATTCAGTCCAATGTTATTATTGCTGCTGGAGCTGTAGTACTGGAAAATACGATATGCGAGAGTGGATATCTTTATGCGGGTGTGCCGGCAAAAAAAATAAAGCCACTTACAGAAGAGCAAATGGCCTTATTGAAAAATCTTCCTCACAATTATGTGTTATATTCTAGCTGGTTTACGGAAAAATAGCATTATTCAAATTTTGGTGTAATCGTTTCGTTTTGTTCCCAGTTTGAGCGTATAACGAATGGTTTATCGAGATACCAGATAGGTTCTGGTTGTATTTTATTGTATACGTCTACACCATCCCAGCGTCCGTTGCCGTTTATATCTTTAATTATTCGGAGTAAATACTTTCCTCCCGGGAATTTAGTGTAATGAAGTGTATTACTGTTGTACAGGATTTTTCTGTCATAAACCTTCGTTTTTTTCTCATCAATGATTTCAGCAATATAATAAACATTGGAATCCAACCCGTTTATTTTGAAAATCATATCGCCGAAATTTTCCGTTTCATCGTAAGCGAATGCAGCTTTAAACTCTTTATTAGTATCGCCAAATATAGATTTTATAGCGTTCTCTTGAATGGTTAATTCGTATGACTTTTTAGGTTTCCAGTTGAAACGTATATAATAGAGATTATCTTTTAGCGTATCTTTCTGTAGCTGGAAATTTCTTCTGGACAAAGTATCCTCTTTGAGTATAATCTTGTTTTTATCTATGCTTTCAATAGGGAAAGTACTGGTTATGGTAATATGTTCTACTTTATTTACCTTATTGGTAATATTCAGTTGAGGAATAAGTTCTCTGTCGTATTTTTCATTTTTAGAACGACGGATTAGTGTTGTATCCAAATCCTTATTATAATCTGAAATTACTAACTTGATGGAATCAAACTCCAGCTTTTCCAGCATGATATTTACGGAATCCTTTAATTCACTAAACTTAACATAAGCTTTTTCGTTGAGTTCTTCCGGGTCTATAATCCGCACTGCAGGGGAGTCCAATGGTTGATTGAAGCTAAGCGTAATACGGCTGTCCTTTTGGATTTTCCTATCCTGAATCTTGAATTCTTTAGGTTTTCCTTTTGCGTATTCTATATAAATGTTCTCAATATTTTTATCCAAGCGAATCGTATCTAATGCGTAGAAACCTATTAATTCATCCGGATGATTGTAAATTCTGTCATTATTTTCTTCCTTGATAGCATAAATCCGATATGTATCCGCACGTAAATTTTGAAATTTGAAATTACCTGAACTATCTACACCTGTAAATATTATTGGTCTTTTTTCTTTGCCGAAGATGCTATCTTGTCTGGTAGGAATGAGCAGAACACGTACAGAGAGATCTTCTTTCGGATCAAATTCTTTGGTAAAGGCATTAGATACTTTTCCAGAAATGGTTAAAGAATCCAATTCGGGTCCTGTTGAAAAGACATATGTATAATTTTTAAAGGGATTACTTTCGTTGAAATCAACCAAACCATTACCAAAGTTAATGGTATAAGTAGTATTTTTTTCTAAGGAATCTGGAAGCGTAATAATGAGTTTTTTCTTTTTGATTTTATAATCCGGTTGTTTCTCTACATCTGGAGAAATACTGAATTCCTTATAATGGTTGTTTAGCTTAATATATTCATCAAATTCGAATACTACTTCTTTATGATCAAAATTTCGCGTTAGGTTTGGTACAGAAACATTTAATAATTTGGGAGGACCAAAAGATAGTATTCCTCCCAAATTATTA